>JAYOZO010000016.1:5961-11933 GCA_038154165.1 Thiothrix sp. | reverse complement strand
TTGTCATTTATATATTTTAGTTCACTAAAATTAACAATATCCATAAGTGTACTTTTATTAATATTTAAAAATGGTCTAAGATGAAAACCGCACGGAATTTCTTTTACTAATGGCATTGCACTAAGCCCTGAAAGACCTGCACCTCTAAAAAGCTGATATAATAATGTTTCTGCCTGATCTTCAGCATGGTGAGCTGTCAGCATTAATGTTTTTTTTTTCATTGCTGAATAAATAACCCTATATCTCTCTTCTCTAGCTCTTTCTTCTATACTGTCATTTTTTTTTAAAATAATTTTTATATCTTTCAGTTCTAACGGGATATTTTGATCTATACAAAATTCTTTACAGTGCTTTTCCCATGCTTTCGAATCCTTACTCAGATTGTGATTCACATGAATAGCTTTTATATTAACCTTTAATTTTATAGATAATTTTTTTGTGAAATATAATAAAGCTGTAGAATCAACTCCTCCACTGTATGCAACAAGGAGTTCGTTGAAGTCTTCCTTATTTATATTTTTAGATATTGTAGATTCAAAAAGTGAGAATAGGTTCTCGAAATCAAAATCCGATGTTTCCATTTTATTCTGCGTAGTATCCTACCGAAGATAATTTATCTTTTCTATTTTTTATTAATGTTTTTGATTCCATATTAAAATAAATTGATAGATTTTTAGAAATTGATTGTGAAATTTCTTTTGTAACTTTAGATGAATTCCTATGTGCTCCCCCTAGAGGCTCTGATATTAATTCGTCAATTAATTTTAGTTTTAATAAATTATCTGCTGTAATACACATTGCCTCAGCAGCTATATTTGCATTTTCTGGAGACTTCCATAATATTGACGCACAACCTTCTGGTGATATAACAGAATAAACACTATACTCAAGCATTGCTAAATGATCGCAAACACCAATTGCCAACGCTCCTCCAGATCCGCCTTCGCCTATTACATAAGATAAAATTGGTACAGAAATTTCTGACATCTCGAGAAGATTATTAGCAATTGCTTCGCTTTGCCCTCTTTCTTCAGCATCAATTCCCGGGTATGCTCCAGGGGTGTCAATAAATGTTATAATTGGCATATTAAATCTTTCAGCAAGCTTCATAACTCTTAAAGCTTTCCTAAAACCTTCTGGTTTTGCCATACCGAAGTTTCTTTTTATTTTATCGTTTGTACCTCTTCCTTTTTGATGACCAACTACAGCAACAGATATATCCTCAAATTGTGCAATTCCGGATATTATTGCAGGATCATCAGCATATGCTCTATCGCCATGAAGTTCATGGAAATTTTTAAAAATACTTTTGATATAGTCAATTGTATACGGCCTATCTGGATGCCTTGCAATTTGCGTGATTTGCCAAGGTGTTAATTTACTGTATATATCCTCAATTAAAACGTTGCATTTTTTTTGTAAAACATTAATTTCTTCAACAATATTTACTTGGCCGTCAGAGCCAAGATTCCTTAATTCTTCTATTTTATTTTCTAAATTTTTTATAGGCTTCTCGAATTCCAACATAATGACCCTCTTCTAGTCAAACTGATGAATACAATAATTCCAAGTTTTCAACACAATCCAAGTTTTTCAATTCATTAATTATATCATTAGTTGGAGAAATTTTATAATTTTCATCTAAAACCAATGATTTTGTTATATCTCCAGCCTTATAGTCAATCCTAACTAGACATTTACCATTTTTTTTTAAATTAAAGAAGGATTCTAATTTTTTTACTAAAATTGATGAATCCTTTTCATCAGTAACTTGAATTTTAATTCCTGTAGAAAATAAAATCCTTGCGTTTTCAAGTGAATTAATGGATTTAGCTCTGAAACTTAGCCTATTTGTATATTCGTCCATTCTAAGCACACCTTCAATAATTACAATATCATCTCTACTAATTGTTTCGCTTAAAAGATTATTATTAGCAATTACATCAATATTATCAGTATCATCTCCAAGGTTAATTTGAGCAAGTTTTTCCTTAGTGCTTGTTGTTCTAATTCTAATATTGTTGATTACTCCAGCTATTTTGTATAAGTTGCTTTTATTATTTCTATTAAAATTATTTTTAATGCTCAGTAAATCATTATTAACTATGTTTCGTAATTCTTTTTTAAATTCAATAATTGGATGGCCACTTAAATAAAATCCTAAAACATCCCTTTCATATGTTAATTTTTTTAAATTTGACCATTCTTCAATATTTTTAGCATTTTTTTTATTTACGGTTTTTTCCGAAAATCCGAATATATCTATTTGTCCTTGCTGAATATTTTTTGTATTTTGTTCAGCTAATTTTATTGACTCTGGATACATAGAATATAAACAAGATCTTGTTTCTCCAAAAACATCTAATGAGCCTGATTTAATAAGAGCTTCTATTACTCTTTTATTGATCTTAGTTGTGCCGCATCTTTTCAAAAAATCATCTAAACTATTATACCTCCCATTTTTATTTCTCTCGTTAATAATAATTTCTATAATTGACGACCCAACACCTTTTATCGCCCCAAGACCGTATGAAATCTCATTATTATTTGTGACATCAAATGTATAATTTGACTCATTTATATTTGGTGCTTTCAATTTAATATTCATATGTTCACACTCTTTTATAAACCTTACTACTTTATCGGTATTATCCATATCGCTTGACAAAACTGCTGCAATAAAAGGTTCTTTATAATGAGTTTTTAAGAAAGCAGTTTGATACGCTAGTAGAGCATATGCGACTGAATGAGATTTATTAAAACCATAACCAGCAAATTTTTCCATTAGATCAAAAATATATTCTGCCTGTTTTTTTTCTATATTATTTTTTAAAGCGCCATTAACAAATACTTCTCTTTGCTGTTGCATTTCTTCATATTTCTTTTTTCCCATAGCTCTTCGCAATATATCAGCCGCACCTAAACTGTATCCAGCTAAAACTTGAGCGATTTTCATAACTTGTTCTTGATAAAGTATAACTCCATAAGTTGGCTTTAACACATCTACTATTAAGGGGTGTAAATATTCAACATTTGCACCATTTTTTCTATCTATAAAATCATCAACCATACCTGATTGAAGTGGTCCTGGTCTGTATAGAGCAACTAATGCTACTAGATCATCGAATTTATCAGGTTTAAGTCTTTTTATAATATCTTTAATTCCCCTAGATTCTAATTGGAAAACTCCATTTGTTTTTTGTTTTCTTAAAAGATCAAAAGTTTCGCTGTCATTTAAGGGAATATCATCTAATAAAAATTCTTCAGAATTTTTTTGATTTATAATTTTTATAGTATTCTCAATAACAGTTAGTGTTCTCAACCCTAAAAAATCAAATTTAATCAAACCAATTTCTTCAACATCATCTTTATCTAATTGAGTTAGTAATGAACTATCATGGGTAACTTTGTACAAAGGCGTGTAATTTATTAGTTTTTTTGGTGAGATTACAATTCCACCCGCATGTGTCCCGGCATTTCTAGGTAGACCTTCTAAAATCATAGCCATATCAATTATTTCTTTCACATCATCATCGCTTTCATAAAGTTTTTTTAATTCTTGATCCTCAAGTGCATTCTTTAATGTTATACCTATCTCGAAAGGAATTAATTTGGCGACCTGATCTACAAATGTATAAGGATATTGTAGGACTCTCCCAACATCTCTCACTACAGCTTTTGCAGCCATGGTTCCATATGTTATTATTTGACTCACTTTATCTCGTCCATATTTTTTTGATACATAATCAATTACACTGTCTCTTTTATCCATACAAAAATCTATATCAAAATCTGGAAGAGATACTCTCTCTGGATTTAAAAATCTCTCAAATAGCAGATCATATTTTATTGGATCAATATTAGTTATATTTAAAACATAAGCTGCAAGTGATCCTGCTCCAGACCCTCTTCCAGGTCCAACAGGTATATTATTTTTTTTTGCCCACATTACAAAATCAGAAACTATAAGAAAATATCCAGCATAACCCATCTTTAAAATTACATCCATTTCAAGCTTTATACGCTTTATATATGGTTCTTGATTAACTATATTTTTTTCAGATAATTTATATTTTAAACTTTGCATAACTAAGGAATTAAAATATTCATTTTCTTTTTGCCCATTATCTAAAGGAAAAATAGGCATCGCTATCTCACCTAAAGAAAGTTGTAAATTACATCTTTTAGCAATCTCATATGAATTTTCAATGGCTGACGGAATGTCATAAAATAACTCCTTCATCTCTTCACTAGATTTTAAATATTGATTTTTATTGTAATTACTTTTTCTTTTTTCATCTTTTAAATATGTTCCATCATTTATACAAACTCTCACCTCATGAGCCTGAAAATCTTTTTTTTCAAGAAACCTTACGTCATTTGAGGCAACTATTGGTAATGAATATCTTTCTGCGAGTTCTAAAACTTGTGCATTATACTCATCCTCAAAATCTTTCCCTGTCCTTGTAATTTCAATATAATAATTATTTGAAAAATTCTTTTTCCAATAATTTATTGTTTTTTCAATGAGTTCTTTTTTATTAGATCTAATTGCCTCTCCTAAATCACCATTTATTCCTCCTGATAATATAATTAGGCCATCAGATCTTTCGGCAAGCTGTTTCTTTGTGATATAAAAATTATTGTTTACGTCAAGACTTACATATGAGTTTGTAATAATATTACTTAAGTTGATAAATCCATCTCTATTTTTACATAATAAAACTACCTTATTAAAAAGTTTATCATTAAAATCATTTTGAATACTTACTTCAATACCTATTATTGGCTTTACTCCATTTTTAATTGATAACTTATAAAATTTAACTAAAGAAAATATATTATTAAAATCTGTTATTGCAATAGCTGGGTATTTATTTGTCACAGCATGATCAACTAAATCGCTGACTCTTATTAGACTATCTGACATTGAGTATTCGCTATGTAAATGTAGATGTATAAAGTTACTTGTCATGATAATAGCGATATTGGTTTAAATGTTTTTCTATGATATTTGCATATTCCATATTTTTTTATCATTTCTATATGTTTTTTTGTTGGATACCCTTTATGTTTTTTAAATTCATATTCCGGATATTCTCTATCAATTTCAAGCATAATATTATCTCTTGTAACCTTTGCCACAATTGATGCTGCACTTATAATAGGAACTAATCTGTCACCATGCTTTATAGTAATACAATTAGCATCAATAAGCGGAGCAAAAAGACCGTCTACGTAAACTTTACAGCCATTGCAATTGATAGCATCGAACGACTTCTGCATAGCTTTTAATGTAGCATTATGGATATTTAATTCATCAATTTCATTAGAACTTACTATACCAACACTATATTTTAAAGCATTTCGTAGAATTTCTTCATAAAGTATTTGTCTTATATTAGTGCTAATTTTTTTTGAGTCATTAATTTTTTTAGATAAATATTTTTCTTCTATTATAACAGAGGCAGCAACAACTGGACCAGCTAACGGCCCCCTTCCTGCCTCATCAATTCCAACAATTGTATATTTTTTTATCATAAACTAGATTATACTATCTAAAATATCATACATCAGTAAACTAATTTGAAAAATATATTTTATTATGAGTAAATTAAAAGTTGCCGTAATTGGAATTGGTTACCTAGGTGAGTTTCACGCTGAAAAATATAAAAAAAATGAAAATACTGATTTAATTGGCGTAGTTGATACTGATAAAAAAAGATGTCATAAAATCGCAAAAAAATTCAATACTCAATCTCATAATAAATATCAAGATATTATTAATGACATTGACGCAGTAAGTATTGTCGTACCAACACATTTACATTATAAAATTGCAAAATTTTTCTTAGAACATAAAAAGCATGTGTTAATTGAAAAACCATTTACTTCAAATGTATTGCAAGCAAAAAAACTTAGAGATATATCAAAAAAAAATAATACTATTTTACAAGTTGGTCATCTTGAGA
>JAYOZO010000016.1:0-5951 GCA_038154165.1 Thiothrix sp. | reverse complement strand
TTTTTAGGGCTAAAAGATAAAGTAAAAAAACCACTTTTTATTGAATGTAATAGAATTTCACCATATAAATTAAGAGGAACAGAGGTAGACGTAATAAAAGATTTAATGATACATGATTTAGATCTTGTAATTTCACTTAATAATTCAAGAGTAAAAAATATACAGGCAAATGGAATCAATGTACTTACAAGCAAAATAGATATTGCAAATGCAAGAATTACTTTTGAAAATGGATGTGTATGTAATTTATCCTCAAGTAGAATTAGTGATAAAGTTGAGAGAAAGATGAGAGTATTTCAAAAAAATTCTTATTTTTCTTTAGATTTTCAAAAATTTTCTTTAGATTCTTATAAAAAGCTAACGGTAAATAACAAAAAAATTATAAAAAAAGAGCAAATTCAATTTCCAAAAAATGATTCACTAAAGGACGAAATTGAAAGTTTTATCTACTGTATAAAAAATAATAAAAAGCCAATTGTAACTTCTTTAGATGGGATAAATGCTTTAGAATATGCTATTAAGATTTCTAAATTAATAAAAAAATGATTTTTCAATTTGACTTAAAACAAGAATATTCTTTGTTAGAGAATGAAATACAAGCTGAAATTAGAGAAGTACTTTCTAAAACAAATTTCATTCAAGGAGAAAATGTTAAGAAATTTGAAGAAAAAGTTGCCAATTATATTGGAGTCAAATATGCGATCTCCTGTAATTCAGGCACTGATGCTTTACATTTTGCATTAAGATCTCTTAATGTAGGCAAGGGAGATGAAGTTATAACTACACCATTTACCTTTATCTCAACAGTTGAATCTATTATGTATCTTGGAGCAAAGCCTATCTTTGCGGATATCGATAAAAAAACATATAACATAAGTAAATCAGAAATACTTAAAAAAATCACATCGAATACAAAAGCAATAATACCCGTTCATCTTTTTGGAAACCCATTTAACGTTGAGGAATTAAAAAAAGATATTGGTGACAACTCTATAAAAATTATTGAAGATTGTGCTCAAAGCTTTGGTGCCGGAATCAATCATAGAAGAACTGGTAGTTTAGGAGATATTGGATGCTTTAGTTTTTATCCTACAAAAAATCTTGGGTGTTATGGTGACGGAGGTTTAGTCACAACAAATTCTGAGGCTTTATACGAACATATTAAAAAATTAACAAATCATGGAAGCTCAAAAAGATACCATCACGATATTATTGGTTTTAATAGTAGGCTTGATGAAATTCAAGCTGCGATTTTAAATATTAAACTAAAATTAATTGATAGAACAAATATGATGAGAGTAAATATAGCAAATACATATAACGAAAATTTGTCTGAATTAAAAAGTCTTTCGTTGCCGCAAAAAGAAAATAATTCACATCACGTTTACCACCAATATACAATTTCCTCGTTAGATAGGGATATAATAAAAGAAGAATTAAAAAAAAATAATATTGGTTCTGCTATTTATTATCCAATTTCCTTAGAAAAACAGAATGCATACAAGTACTTTTTTAAGGATGAAGATAATTATAAAAATTCAAACTTTTTATCCAAAACTTGCCTCTCATTACCAATGTATCCATATCTTAGTAAAAATGATGTTTTAAGTGTCTGCAATACTATTAAAAATATATTATGAAAAAGCTAAAAAATATAATAATTTCTGCGGGTGAAGAATCTGGCGATATGTATGGTGCAGATATAATAAATTATTTCTCTAAAAATAAAGATATACGTTTTTATGCTATGGGGTCAAATAAAATTAAAGATACGGGCGCAAGAATTATCATAGATTCATCAGATTTATCAGTCGTAGGTTTCTTCGAAATTATAAAAATATATCCAAAATTATTAAAATCATTAAATATAATGAAAAGATCTATAGATAGAATAAAACCTGATTTAATTATATTAATAGATTATCAAGAATTTAATATAAAATTAGCAAAATATGCAAAAGCTAGAGGCATTAAAGTTTTATTTTATATTGGTCCTCAAGTTTGGGCTTGGAGAGAAAGTAGAATTAAAAATATCATTAATAATATTGATATTATGGCAGTAATTTTCCCTTTTGAAAAAAAATATTATAATCAATTTGGTTTAGAAACACACTACGTAGGCCACCCTTTAGTTGAATCAAAAAATTATAAAGCAAACAATTACAAGAAAGATAATTATATTGGTTTTTTCCCTGGAAGTAGACTCAATGAAGTCAAAAAACATTTGCCAATTATGAAAAAAATTATAAGTAAAATATCTAAAAAATATCCAGATGAAAAGTTTTTAATATCTAAATCCTTAAATATTGATATACAAATATACGAAAATTTCTTTATAGATAATTCAAAAGTAACAATTGTTGAAAATAAAAATATTTATAAAACCATAAGTTTATGCAAATCTGCAATTGCAGCTTCTGGAACAATAACTTTACAAATTGGATTAATGAAAATTCCAGTTTGTGTTTTGTATAAACTATCAAGCCTTACCTATTATTTTGCTAAATTACTTATAAAGACAAAATATATATCATTAATAAATATTGTATTACAAAAATTTTTAGTGAAAGAATATATTCAAAATAATGCATCAGCTAATAATATTTGTGCTGAATTAGAAAAACTTACTTTTGATAAGGATTATAGAAATAATATTATAAAAGAATATGGTGCTTTAGAAGAAAAATTATTAAACGATGATTTGAAAACTAATATTAATAATTTAATTAAAAAAATTTTAAATATATAATTATTCTATTTTTGATGACTGTATAACCCCTCTATCACTTTTCTCTATAAAATTTAATAGTTCCGACACTTCTTTATATTCTTGGCAAAGTATATCTAATTCATTTATATTTGTAGGATTATTGCTCGACCTAAATATTAGCTTATATGCCTTATGTAAAGCATTTATTTTTTTTTGATCAAAATTATTTCTCCTTAAACCTTCTCTATTTAATCCATGAGTTTTAGCAAAGCTACCTGTAGCTAAGAGATACGGTGGTAAATCTTGATTTAATGCTGCTCCCATTCCAGCAAAAGAATAATCTCCAATTCTACAAAACTGGTGCACTAGTACGTATCCTGCTAAAACTATATAATTACCCATTATAACGTGCCCGGCTAATGAAGTTGAGTTTGACATTACATTATTATTTCCAACAATACAGTCATGAGCTATATGCACATAAGCCATTATCCAATTATTATCACCTACTCTTGTTTCTGAATTTCCGCCAGCTTTAGTTCCGCGATTTATTGTACAGTATTCTCGAATTGTATTTCCAGAACCAATAATTAATCTGCAATCTTCACCTTCATATTTTTTATCTTGTGGAATTTCTGCTATTGAAGCAAATTGATAAATTTTATTATTTTTTCCAATATGGCAGTTTCCTGATATGACTACGTGAGGCCCGATTATTGTATTTGAGTCTATGTATACATTTTCACCAATAATTGAGTAAGCACCAATCTCGACAGAAGAATCGATTTGCGCAGAGGGATGAATTATTGCTGTTGGATGAATTTTTAACAAGATATTAGCCTATATTTTTTTTGGCAGCTCTTTAAAACCACACATTAATTCAGCCGAAGCGGCTACATCATTTCCAATAGTAGCTATAGCGTCAAAGACGGCAAAACCTTGTCTACTTTTCGTCATTTCCACAGTTAATTTAAGCTGGTCTCCAGGCTCAACTGGTTTCTTGAACCTTGCCTTATCTATTCCAACAAATAAATATAAACTTTCATTTGGTGGACATAATTTTGGAGTTTTAAAAACTAATAACCCAGATGCTTGAGCAAGCGCCTCTAATATTAACACACCTGGCATAACAGGATAATTTGGGAAATGACCATTAAAATATTGCTCATTAAAACTTACATTTTTTATTGCTATTATTTTTTTTCCTTCTTCAAAGTCTATAATTTTGTCAACTAACAGAAAAGGATATCTATGTGGCAAAAGATTCATTACTTCGTATATATCGCCTTTTATATTCAACGCATCACTCCTTATTATTTTTTACTTTGATTTACTTTTCTCTTTAAATCTTAAAAAGAACTCATTTAAATTTTTAAATCTTACAGCATTTCTCAACCATTTTTTATTATGCATCAAAGGAGTTCCGGATGTGTATATTCCAGCCTCTTTAATACTACTTGAAACTTTTGTCATGCCAGTAATTTGTGTATTATCGCAAATCTCGATGTGACCTTGAATACCCGCACCACCGCCAATCATGCAATTTTTTCCAATTTTTGCACTCCCTGCGATTCCAACGCATCCAGCTATCGCAGTATTGTTACCAATTTTTACATTATGTGCAATCTGAACCTGGTTGTCTATTTTAACTCCATCTCCAATTAAAGTATTATCCAATGTACCTCGATCTATAGAAGTATTTGATCCAATTTCAACATTTTTACCAATTTTAACACTTCCTATCTGCGGAATCTTTACCCAATTATTTTTTTCAAGTGCGTAACCAAAACCATCTGAACCTATGACTGCGCCAGAATGAATTATTATGTTATCCCCAATTTCTACATCATTATATATTGTGACATTTGCATATATGATTGCATTTTTTCCAATTTTTACATTATTTCCAATATAAGTATTTGCGCCTAAAAAAATGTCGTCACCTAATATTACATTTTTACCAATAACAACGTTGGGCTCTATATGTAATTTTTTACTTAATAAGTTTGTGTAAGTTACAACAGAATCATGAACCTCATATTCTTTTTTTAAATTTTTATTAAAAATTTGTGATATTTTTGCAAATAATAAATATGGATTGTCAGTAATTAAAATATTATTTTTACAAAACTTTGAAAGATTTTTTGTAGTTATAACCACTCTTGCTTTTGACTTATCCAATGACTTCAAAAACTTCTTTTCAGATAAGAAAACAATGCTATTCTCGTTTGCATTTTCTATACTAGATACATTTTCTATAGAATAGTTTTTATCGCCTTTGTATTCTACTTTAAATAATTCAGATATTTTTTCTAATGTATAATTCACAAATATTATTTTGCGTTAAATTTTTTTAATACTATATCGGTAATATTTATAGACGATGTATTACTAGCATATGTTACATCAGAATTAGTTAATATTAAATCATATTTTCCACTTTCAGCTATAGACAATATAACTTCTTTTAGCTTATTTTCAATCTTTCCAAGCTCGTCTCTTCTTCTAAGTTTAAAATCTTCTTGAGCTTCTTTTGCGTCTCTTTGAAGTTCTCTTTCATCTTTCATAATTTTTCTTTGCAAGGATTCAATTTGTTCTTTAGACATAATGTCAGATTCTTTTTGAAGTTTTTCTTTTTGCTTATTAAGTTTTTTTGATTGTGCTTCTAATTGCTTATTTCTTGGACCAAATTCTTCTTCTAATTTTTTTTGTGCTGCTACAGCAGCAGGCGACTCATTTAAAATTTTTGATAGATCGACATATCCAATCTTATAGTCCACACCAAATGCACTATTACAAAAAAACATTGCAAAGGCTAATATTGTTGATTTTTTAATTTTATTCATTTTTTCTACCCCATATTTAAGATTTATTATAAGTTTTTTAATATTTTAATATTATAGACTAATTAGTGCCAAGGTTGAACTGGAAGCCTTCAGTTTTATCACCTTCTTCGCTATTTAAAGCAGTACTAATATTTATACTAATACCTCCAAAAGGCGATAAATATCTAAGAGATAATCCAACAGAACCTTTTAAATCTCCAAATTCAAAAGAATCATAATCTTTATAGGCTCTACCAAAATCAACAAAAAAAGCTGTTCTCAAATTATCCATATCTAGTGGAGGTCGAAATATAACCTCAGCTGCGCCAGCAACCATGAAATCTCCACCAAGAGGTCTTCCTTTTGAGTCATAAGGTGAGAGACTATTTTTTTCATAACCTCGAATTGACTTAGGT
>JAYOZO010000015.1:8593-20016 GCA_038154165.1 Thiothrix sp. | reverse complement strand
ATTGGTAGACGCAAGGGACTTAAAATCCCTCGGTAGAAATACCGTGCCGGTTCGACTCCGGCCCTGGGCACCAAATATATAATGAGATCATATATTTATAAAATATATTTTAATAATTTTTTAATAAATATATTTATAGTTTATATATTCATGAAAATTTGATAAATTTATAGTAATGTACTGTATGAAAAACATAAAAAATTAAAACAATGCATAGGTTAATAATTTATTAAAGGGAAGTAAAATGTCAGATAAAATTAGTGTAATGGTAACAAGTGAAAATATGGAGCAGATGCAAATGGCAGCAATGATAGCATCAGTTGGGGCTGTAAGCGGAAATGACGTTAGTGTATTTTTATCAATGAACGCTTTAAAGTATTTTCTTAAAGGTAATAATCTTAAAGCTCCAGTAGAGGGAGATATGGGTACGAAAATGTTAGAAAAAAATGTACCTCCTTTCCTAGAGTTATTTGAACAAGCAGTTGAGCTAGGTGATGCAAAAATATACCCGTGTTCAATGGCAATGGATATGTTAGAAATTAAGTCTGAAGATTTATTTGATTTCGTAGGTGAGCCTATGGGTCTTACTAAATTTATCAGTGACGTTAACAAAGGACAAGTTTGGTCTTTTTAAAAAAGGAAATATTATGTCAGATAGAATATTAGTCGATGCAAAAAATACATTCTGCCCAGGCCCTTTAATGGAATTAATTGCAAATATGAAAATGGCTGAAGTTGGCGCTGAGCTAGAGTTGTTATCTACAGATGAAGGTTCAGCTGCAGACATACCTGAATGGATAAACAAAGTTGGACACGAAATTATTGATAGTTTTAAAGAAGATGATGTTTTACATATTGTAGTGAAGAAACTTAAATAAATTTACTTTAAAGGAGTGCCGTATAATGCATATTTTAGTAGTTGGTGGAGGAATGGGCGGAACAATTCTTGCAAATAATTTAGCTAGAAGATTGTCCGGAGAGATAGAGCAGGGCTCTGCTAAAATTACAATGTTATCAGCTTCTGATAAACATATGTATCAGCCAGGTCTGCTTTATGTTGCAGTTGGAAAAATGTCTACAAGCGAATTATATCGTGATCAAAAATCGTTATTAGAGCCTTCGATTGATTTTAAGGTTGACCCAGTAGAAAAATTTGACTTAGATAATAATTCAGTTACTACAAAAAGCGGCAAAAAAGTATCTTATGATATTTTATGTATTGCTACAGGTTCAAGAGGAAACGCTGCTGGAATTCCAGGCCTTGCAGAAAATGCCTGCCAGTTTTACACTGAAAGTGATGCATTAGCGATGTATAAAAAATTACAGAAGTTTGAAGGTGGAAAGGTTGTAGTTGCAACTGGTGTTCCCCATAAATGCCCAATGTCTCCTCTAGAAATAACTTTCTTTTTAATTGATTACTTTAAAAAAAGAGGAATATGGGACAAGGTTGATTTACATTATACCTATCCTATTGGAAGGGTTCATAGTCTTGAGCCTGTTGCTAATTGGGCTGCACCAGAATTTGATAAACTTGGTGTAACATATGAAACTCTTTTTAATATGAAAGAGGTAGTTCCTGGAAAAGTTATAAGTGAAGAAGATAGTTCTGCTGAGTTTGATTTGCTAGTAACTGTTCCTCCTCACAAAGGCATGCAGGTTATAGAAGATAATGGCTTAGGAGCAGGAGGCTTTATTCCTACAGACAAGAAAAAGCTTAATATGGAAGGTAGAGAAAATGTTTTTGTTTTGGGTGACACTACTAATTTACCTATAAGCAAAGCAGGATCTACTGCACACTTTGAAGCTGAAGCACTTGGAGAAAATATTGCAGCTTTAGTGCAACAAGGTGAGCCAGTTCGCGAGTATGACGGAAAAGTATTTTGCTTTATTGAAGCTGGTGATGGTAAAGCAACTTATGCTATGTTTAATTACGATAATCCGCCTAACCCCCAAGCACCAACATCTGGACTTCATTGGTTCAAGACTGCGTATAATAGAATGTATTGGGCTAGCGCGAGAGGAATAATATAATAATAAATTTTAAAAGGTGGGAATTATGAGCAGTGATATAAGTATACAACAACAAGTTGATAGATTTATGCAAGGCGCAGGGGATGCGCTTACAGATGATACAGTCGCAAGACTTGGTTTTATGATGAATGAGCTTTTAATAATTGCTGATAGAGTTACAAGAAATAAAAATATCATGAAATTGTTAGAAATGTCTGAAAGTAAAGATTTTGCTAAAATGTTAGACGCATTATCTGTTGCATACGGCTCGTATAAAGACGCCCCAAGAACAACAGGTGGAATTGCGGGCATGCTAAAATGTATGAGTGATCCAGATGTTCAAGGCGCTCTAAAACTTTTAGGTAGCTTTAGTAAAGAATTAAATAAATAGCTTCACAGCTTTGACAAAGATACATAATGTTTGAAAAAAATATCAATATGATAGATATTCAGACAATTTCGGTCTTTTTTGTTGTTATATTAATAACTTTACTAAGACTTGTCCCGCATATAGAAAATTTTAGTCCTTTAATAAGTTTAGCTATTTTTAGCTCTATACATTTTAGGAAGAAAATTTTATCTTATACTGCTTTATTTTTATCATTATGGATAAGTGATTTTTTTATAAATAACTTTATTTATAACTTATCAACAAATATTGTGTGGTTTTATAAAGGCTTTTTTTGGCAATATTTTTCTTATCTTGTGATATTAATTTTGTCATCTTTTTTTTACGGTCAAAAAATCTCTCTTAAAAGTGTTTCAATTCTTGCTATATCTTCAAGTTTCATATTCTTCTTTATTACAAACTTTGGATTTTGGACAATTAGTAATTTATATGAGAAAAACTTATATGGTCTTATTCAGTGCTATATTGCAGGTATACCATTTTTTAAGGGGACTATAATTGGATCATTTTTTTATACATATTTATTATTTGGTGGTTATTATTTATTACAAAAAAAAATATATTTTCTTAAAAGAAGTCATATTAATTACTAAAATTTTCAATATACTTAATTAAATAATTGATATACCTTACGTTATTTTATGAAATTAAGTATTTCATTATATATTAATAAGATATTCAAATGATTTTATAAATATATTTAATGAGACAAATAAATTTTTTCTATTATAATAAAATTTCATATATTCTTAGGTGTGCACATGAGATCAAAAGTTAAAAATATCTTATTAAAAAAAGATCTTTCAACCAAGGAGAAATTGCCGCAGTTTGAAGACCATAGCAAGCAAACCCACAAACATACAACCTGCTATATGTGTGCTTGTAGATGTGGGATTAAAGTAACATTAGAAAATAATAAAATACGGTATATTCAAGGAACTCAATCTCATCCGGTTAATAAAGGTGTCCTTTGTGCAAAGGGTAATGCTGGAATTATGAAACAAATTTCTCCTGCTAGATTGAGACAACCTTTATTAAGAAAATCGGATGCAGAGAGAGGCACAAGTGAATTTGTTCCAATTAGCTGGGAAAAAGCTTTAGATATATTAACTGATAGATTACAACATATTAGAGAAACTGATCCAAAAAAATTAGCTTTTTTTACTGGCAGAGATCAAATGCAAGCTTTGACTAGTTTATGGGCACAGCAATTTGGAACAATAAATTGGGCTGCCCACGGTGGCTTTTGTTCTGTTAATATGGCAGCTGCTGGATTATACACAACAGGATTTTCTTTCTGGGAATTTGGTGATCCTGATTGGAATAATACAAAATATTTTATGTTATGGGGTGTTGCCGAAGACCATGCATCTAATCCAATAAAAATTGGTATCAACAAACTTAAAGAAAGGGGCGGAAAATTTGTTGCTATAAACCCAGTGAGAACTGGCTATCAGGCGGTTGCTGACGAATGGATTCCTATTAAACCGGGTACTGATGCAATGCTAGCGCTTTCATTAGTGCATGTTCTTTTAAAAAACGAACTCTTTGACTGGGAATTTCTAATAAGATACACAAATGCACATTATCTTGTAGTTGATAAACCAAGAGAAAAAGGTAATGGTTTGTTTCATAGAGTTAATGACATTCCTCAATCTTGGGATTTGGAAAAAGATTGTTTAGTTAATGCAATAGACCCAAAAATAAAGCCAGCACTTTTTGGAGAATATAAAGATAAAGATGGTGCTAACTTAAAAACTGTATTTACAATTATGACTGAAAGATACCTTAACGATGAATATTCTCCAGAAATGGCTAGCAAAGTTTGCGGGGTGCCTGCTGATCAAATTGAAAGAATCGCCCTTGAGCTTGCTCACGTGGCATTTAAAGAATCTATAGAAATAGAAACAGAGTGGACAGATTGGACTGGAAGAAAGCAAAATAAATTTATCGGAAGACCTGTTTCTATGCACGCCATGAGAGGAATCTCAGCACATTCAAATGGTTTTCAAGCTTGTAGAGCAATTCATTTATTACAAGTATTATTGGGATCTATTGATTGTCCTGGTGGTCATTTAGCAAAACCACCGTATCCAAAGCATGTAGCCCCTCCAAATAAACCTGGAAAAAAAGTTTCTCCTGGAAAGCCCTTAGATAATTTCCCTCTTGGATTTCCAACAGAACCTGAAGATTTAGCAATCGACAAAGATGGTAAACCACTTAGGATAGATAAAGCATATTCGTGGGAAGCTCCGATTGCAAATCATGGACTAATGCATATGGCAATTACTAATGCTGTGGCTGGTGATCCGTATGAAATAGATACAATGATATTTTTTATGGCTAATATGGCATGGAATTCTACAATGAATACCTCAAAAATCAGAGAACTTCTTTGCGCAAAAAAAGATAATGGTGATTATAAAATACCTTTTTTAGTCGTCTGTGATGCTTTTGATTCAGAAACAGTAGGCTATGCAGATTTGGTTATTCCAGATACAACTTATCTAGAAAGATATGATACGATATCAATGCTAGATAGACCAATTTCAGAGCCACACGCAATATGTGATTCTATAAGATCGCCTGTATTAAAACCCGATAGAGATGTAAAACCTTGGCAAACTGTTTTAGTAGAGTTAGCTAGTAGATTAAAATTTCCAGAATTCACAAATGATGACGGCTCCAGAAAGTTTAAAGATTATAAAGATTTTATAATTAATTATGAAAAGTCTCCTGGCATAGGATTTTTATCAGGATGGAGAGGAAAAAAAGGTGAAAACAGTCTAAAGGGCGAGCCAAATAAAAATCAATGGAATAAGTATATTGAAAATAAGTGTTTTTTTGAATACAAACTAGCTAATAATCAAAAGTATTATAGAGGTGTTAATAAAGACTATTTAAGATTTGCAAAAAAAGTTGGTTTTATTGAATCAGAAGAACCTATTATTATAGAATTATATTCTGAAAAATTACAAAAATTTAAGTTAGCAGGTTTAGGTCTTTATGACGGCCCACAACCAGAAAGAGAGAGAGATCAATTTAGATTATCAAGATTTTTTGATCCTATCCCTGAATATTATATACCGTTAGAACATAGGTGTTCATTTTCGCAAAAATTTCCATTTTATGCTATTACTCAAAGACCTATGTTTATGTACCACTCTTGGGATTCGCAAAATGCTTGGTTAAGACAGTTACAAGCTCATAACTATATGCATATGAATGCAGATAAGGCAAAAGAATTAGGTATAGAAGATTTTTCTTGGGCTTGGGTTGAATCAAATACTGGTAAAATAAAAGTTCAAGTTAAATTAATGGAGGGTTGTCAAAGCGATACTCTATGGACATGGAATGCTATTGGAAAACAAAAAGGAAAATGGGGTTTATCTGATGACGCGAATGAATCCTCAAAAGGTTTTTTATTAAATCATTTGATAAATGAACATTTACCGTGTGCTGATACTGGTAGACCAATTACAAACTCAGATCCAATCACTGGCCAAGCTGCATGGTATGATTTGAAAGTAAATATATACCCAGCTAGTAAAGATGAACAATATGGCGTTTACCCTAATTTTGAGGGAGGAAAAAAAGTTACAGGCCTTCCTGATGCTTTAGATATATTAAGATACAATACTAAACAACCTGTGAGATTATCTAGATCTTTGAAAGATATATTTTTTAAAGGGGACTTTAAAAAATGAAATTAGGTTTGGTTATAGATTTAGATAAATGTGTAGGATGTAGTGCTTGTGCAATAGCTTGTAAGCAATGGAATACATCTGGGACTTCTGGTTCGCTAACAGACTATAAACCATATGGTCAAAATCCCAGTGGAGTATTTTTTAATAGAATCAGACATTATGAAGTAGGAAACTATCCAGATAGCAAAACAGTACATTTTCCTATGTCTTGTATGCAATGTGAAGACGCAGCTTGCGTAACGGTATGCCCAACTGGAGCATCTTATAAAAGAGAAGAAGATGGAATTGTGCTTGTTGACCCAGAAAAATGTATGGGTTGCAATTATTGTGCTTGGGCTTGTCCATATGGAGCAAGAGAACTAGATAGAGAAGAAGGTGTTATGAAAAAATGCACATTGTGTGTTGATAGAATATATGATGAAAATCTTCCTGAAATCGAAAGAAAACCTGCTTGCGTTCTAACGTGTCCAACTTCTGCAAGATACTTTGGTGATTTTGATGATCCATTTTCTGAAGTTTCAAAAATTTCTAAAGATAGAAGTGGGCAAGAACTATTTTCTGATCTAGGTTATAAACCAGTTAATAAATATTTGCCACCTAGAGATAAAGTTAATATAAAAACACATGAGATTAATAAAGAAAATTTAAAATCAAAAATAAAAGAATGGGTAAACAGAGTTGTTGAGCTATAAGGAGATAATATGCATCCAGCTTTTTCAGTAATACTTTTTACAGTAACATCCGGAGCGGGTTATGGATTAATTGCGTTGCTAAGTTTTTTTAATTTTATTCATCAGGGAATATTTATAAGTAAAGATTTGTTTTTAATATTTTCAGTAGTAAGCATAGGTATTTTTTCATTTGGACTAATATCGTCAACATTTCATTTGGCAAATCCAAAAAATGCTTGGAGAGCTTTTATGAGGTTTAGAACTTCTTGGTTAGCGAGGGAAGGGCTTCTTGCAATTTTATTTTATCCATTACTGCTTACTTATTTATATCTTATCTATCAAGATACATATATAAATAATTTTTTATTTATGCAGTTTTATAGTTTTTTAATATTTATTTTTTCTGTATTTATTATTTTTTGTACGGGGATGATCTACGCTTGCTTAAAAACAATACCTCAATGGAATACAATTTTAACCCCAATAAACTATATATTAATCGGTCTTTATTTGGGTTTTCTTTTAATTTTATTTCTTCTAAGTATAAAAAGTTATGATATTAATAATTATAAGTTCAGTATTTTATGCTTAATTTCATTTTCTTTTATAATGAAATCAATATATTATTATAAAATTACCCCAGCAAGACACAATATTAGCGATGCAACTAATGCGGCTATTAAAATAAAAAATTCTAGCGTTAGGTTATTAGATGTAGGACATACAGGAGGTACATTTTTGACTGATGAGTTTGGTTTTTTTGCAGCTGAAAAAAAGCTTAAAATTATTAAATTTTTTTCAATATTTTTTGGTTTTATTGCTCCTCTTATG
Organism: Thiothrix sp.; assembly: GCA_038154165.1. GTDB lineage: Bacteria > Pseudomonadota > Gammaproteobacteria > Poriferisulfidales. Next base: position 12,388 of record JAYOZO010000015.1, on the reverse strand, counting down.
CTTATTAGCTTATATTATTTACTTTATAATGATATTTTGGTTATTTTTCTGGCATTATTAGTATCATTTATTGGAATAATAGCTGAAAGATGGCTTTTTTTTGCTCAAGCAAAACATGTTGTAAATCTTTATCATGGTTCACAAACTGTGTAAAATATGTTTAATTGAAACTATTTTAAACATGCTACAGTACGGTTATAAATTTAATTTTAAAAATAAAATCAATAATTTATATGATTAATATAAAACTTTTTTTAATATCATTTATTACATTTCTTATTTTAGATGCCATATGGCTTGGAATTATTTCAAAGAGCTTTTATATCAGACATCTTTCTGATTATTTAACCAACGACATTGTTTGGCCAGCTGCCTTCATATTTTATCTGTTGTTTAATATTGGCTTACTCGTGTTTGTTATTTTGCCTGCTATTGAAAAAAACTCTTATAGTATTCTTATTTTGTACGCTTTATTGTATGGTCTAGTAACATTTTCAACATACGATTTGACAAATTTAGCAACCATTAAAAACTGGCCAGTAATTGTTTCAGTTGTTGATATTATGTATGGAATGTTTGTTGCCGTGACTTGTTCATCGACATCCTATTATTTACACAAATATTTAATATAATTTATTGTAAATAACTAGTTTTCCTTGCCAATAGAATAATAAAAAAGTATTATTTTTCTATGAAATATTTAATTTGTACTATTTTCTTATTATCAACAAATATTCTTGCCATGGAATTAGTGGTTGATGCTTCTGATAACGGAGTAAATTGTTTGAATATTCAAAAGAACTCTATGCACTTAAATCATTCAAGAAGTAAAAATTTTCCAAAGTCAGTATCAAAAAATCAAAATATTAACTGTTTTGAGAACTCTAAAAAAAATATTGTAAAAAAACCAAGTGACATTTCACCCTCAAAAAAAGTAAGTGTGGGTGCTGCTGTTATTTTAAATCCTGTAGTGGCTGCATACTGGCTAATCGATAAAGCAGTAAGAACTGGAGTTGACAAAACAGTAAATAGATAAATACTAATTTTAATAATATTTATTTTTTATATCTTCAATAATAATATGATTGAAATACAAAATTTGCATAAAAAATATGATGATATAAATGTAGTTGATGATTTATCGCTCAATGTTGGTGTTGGCGAAGTATTAGGATTCTTGGGGCCAAATGGAGCAGGTAAATCTACCACTATGAAAATGGTGACTGGATTCATAGAACCTACAAGTGGTAACATAAAAATAAATAATCTATCAATAAAAAATTCAGCCTATGAGATTAAGAAATTTTTAGGGTATTTACCTGAAGGTGCTCCACAATATGGAGAGATGACAACGTTAGATTTTTTATTATTTATAGCTAAGATAAGAGGTATAAATAAAAATAAAATTAATTCTTCTATAGAGTCTGTCATTGAAAATCTTTCATTAAACGGTGTACTTAATAAAAGAATTGAGCATTTGTCAAAAGGTTTTAAAAGAAGAGTAGGAATTGCTCAGGCAATTATCCACGATCCTAGCATATTAATTATGGACGAGCCAACAGATGGGTTAGATCCAAATCAAAAGTATGACGTACGGCAGTTAATAAAAAAAATATCAAAAGATAAAACAATAATCATATCAACTCATATCCTTGAAGAAGTTGATGCTGTTTGTACGCGAGCAGCTATTATTGCCAAAGGTAAATTATTATATGACGATACACCATCAAATCTTCAAAGCTCAGATAATGAATCTTTAGATGATACTTTTAGGAAAATTACTTTAGAGGTAGGTCGATAATGAAAAATATCTCAATTATTTTTAATCGTGAGTTAGTATCATATTTTTCTACTCCTATAGCTTATGTTTTTTTAGTTATTTTTCTTTTATTGTCAGGCTCATTTACGTTTTATATGGGTAATTTTTATGAAAGAGGACAAGCAGATCTATTGCCATTTTTTGGATTTCACCCTTGGCTATATTTATTTTTAGTGCCGGCAATAACAATGAAATTATGGGCGGAAGAGAGGAAATCAGGAACTATAGAATTGATCTTAACACTTCCAGTAAAAGTTTCAGAAGTTGTTATTGGTAAATATTTAGCCGCATGGTTTTTTATAGCCTTAGCTTTGTTTTTAACTTTTCCAATCTGGATTACTGTAAACTATTTAGGGGATCCAGATAACGGTGCAATTTTATCTGGCTATTTAGGAAGTTTATTAATGTCTGGAGGTTTTCTTGCAATTGGTTCTTGTATGTCTTCAATCACACAAAATCAAGTTATTGCGTTTATTATATCTGTTGTAGTTTGTTTTATTTTTTTACTTAGCGGCACTAATTTGGTGTTAGATTTTTTTAATGTTTGGCTTCCACAAGAAGCAGTAGATGCAATTGCATCGTTAAGTTTTCTATCTCATTTTTCTTCGCTAAGTAAGGGTGTGATAGATCTTAGAGATTTTATATATTATTTTTCATTGATAGCAGTATTTATTTATATAAATATTGAATTAGTTAATTTAAAAAAAGGCGAATAAAGTGTTATCAGAAAGAAGTAAGTCAAAATTGCAAATTTTTCTCTTATTAATAATTTTTATTCTTTTTATAATGCTTTCTAATAATATATTTAAAGGTTTTAGATTTGATTTAACTGAAAATAAACTATACACGCTAGGCAATGGAACTATAAATATAATTAATAATTTAAAAGACGAGATCACTCTTAATTATTATTTTTCAGATAGTCTTACTCAGAATGATACATACCTTAGAGCATATGCAAAACGAATAAAAGAGCTGCTTGAAGAATATCAATTAAAATCTAAAGGAAAAATTAAACTTAATGTTATAGATCCCGTACCATTTTCTGATGAAGAAGATAATGCAATGAAATATGGCTTACAAGGGGTTCCTTCTGAAACTAAAGAAGAAAATATATTTTTTGGTTTAGTCGCGGCAAATAGATACGATAATTATAAAATAATTAAATTTTTTGATCCAGGTAAAGAAGCGGTTATAGAATATGAAATTACAAAAGTTCTATACGGTCTTCTCGATATGAAGAAACCTAAGATTGGCGTTATTACTTCTTTACCAATGTTTGGTGGCTATAGTTTTACTAAAAATGAACCAACTCCCGAATGGGCTATTATTCAAAAAATAAAATCACTTTTTGATGTTGAGCTGATTGACAAAAAAACAAAGAGTTTTGATAATTTTGATATTTTATTTTTAGTTCATCCAAAAAAGATAACAGATGAAGACAAGAAAAGAGTTATTAATTTTTACGATAAGCAAGGTAAGATTCTGCTATTGTACGATGTTTATTCTGAAGCTGACCCAGAATTCCAAGACCCAAGCCTTCCGCCAACAGGAGGTGGTATTCAGTCTTCTAATTTTAATGAGTTGTTAAGCAGTATCGGTGTTTCTATAGATACCTCAAAAGTACTTTTAGATAGAAAATACGCAATACCAGTAACTTCAGCAGCATCTGATAGACCTATCAAACATGCAGCTATATTAAGTTTTCCTAAAAACTCATTTAATAAAAAGTTAAATATGACAAATAAGCTTAATTCTTTTACAGCAGCTTTTTCAGGTTCGATTATAAATACCAACATGAGTAATAGTTTTACGCCTTTAATTAGTTCGAGTGATGATTCATCAGTTGCAGAAAAAAACATTTTTAGATATCTTCCAGACCCTTCTGTTCTTTTAGATAATTTTCAGCCAACTAAAGAAACAGAGATAATTGCAGGACTTATAGAAAATGAAAATAAACAAGCAATAGTTATAGC
>JAYOZO010000015.1:0-8583 GCA_038154165.1 Thiothrix sp. | reverse complement strand
TGATGCAGATATTGTAGCTAATTATTTATGGGTAAGAGTTCAAGACTTTTATGGCGAACAAGTTTTAGTGCCTTGGGCAAGTAACGGTGATTTTATAATAAACTCCTTAGATTATTTGTCGGGAGGCAATACATTAGCAAGCATTACAAGCAGGGAATCGTTTTCAAGGCCTTTTTTAGTTGTGGAAGATTTAAAACTAACTGCAGAAAAAATATTTAATGCAGAAGAAGCAAGGCTTCAGAGTAAATTAGAAAAATTACAAAATAAAAATAGCGAACTTACCGATAAAAATAGTGTTGATTATAGCGCTTTTCAGCAAGACCTATTAAAAGTCAGAAAAGAATTAAGAGACGTAAGAAGAAATTTAAATAAAGACATTGATAACCTTGGATCCTTATTGAAATTTATTAATATTTTCTTGATGCCGATACTATTAACAATTTTTATTATTATTTTTTCATCTTACAGAAAGAAGAATAAAATTAAATGAAAAAGTTAATAATATTATTTGGTATTATTGGTGTCCTTGTTATAGTAAATTTATTATTCAATAATAAAAATTCTAATTTAGAAAAAAACTCTCAAACATTAGCAGAAACAATTTTTTTAGAAAAACCTTTAACATCTATCATAATCTCTAAAGATAATAATCAAATAAGACTTGTAAAAAAAAGTGTTGATTCCTGTTTCGAAATAGTAGATTTAGATTATTGTGTTGACAATAAAAAACTTCAGTTACTCAAAAAATTTATAAGCAACGATGTAAAAGATATTTATGAAAAAAATGAGGATAACCTTAAAAGATTAGGATTTAAGAATAATAAAAATAATATTTCAATAGTATTTAATAATAAAAGATTATATTTTGGAAATATAAATAAATACAATGAAGTATATGTTCTTCAAGAAAATACAATTTATAAAATCGAATATATTGAAGGAATACTTGAAACTACCAGCAGTTTTTGGTTTGACAAGTCAGTTCCATTGTTGTCTTTAGTAGAAACTGATGAATTTGATATTGAAATTTATAATTCAATTGCTAATGACTTAAATGAGTGCGCAATAATGAAACATAATGAAAATGGTATAACTACAAACCACTTAACACTAAGAAATTCTTTTTTTGATTTGTATCCATCTGATGCAAAAAAAATTGATAGTTTTGATGATGGTAAAAAATTATTATTAATAAAAATTAAGGATCCTAACTCTAATAAAGAAATTTTTAATTTTTTTATATGGAAAGAAGAACATGTAACATATTTCTTAGAAACCTATCCAAAAAAACATTGGTTGAAGTTTCATATACCTAATTCTGTATATGAAAATGTCAAAAGTTACTGCCAATAATACTTATTCTAAAGAATCAATAAATTTCTCTGCATCTAAAGCTGCCATACATCCAGAGCCTGCAGAGGTAATTGCTTGTCGATAAATTTTATCAGTAACATCACCAGCGGCAAAAACACCTGGTACGCTAGTTTGGGTTAAATATTGGCAATTATTTTGAACAATTATATACCCGTCATCCATTTTAAGTTGGTCAGCAAATATATCAGTATTAGGTTTATGCCCAATTGCTATAAAAACCCCATCAAAATTAATATCTCGCAAGCTATTATCTTTGTTTGATTTTATAACAGCAGAAGTCACAACTCGTTCATCGCCTTTGACTTCACTCAATTCTGAATCCCAAATTATATTTATATTTTCTTTTTTAAATAACTTATCTTGTAAAATTTTTTCAGCTCTTAATTTATTTCTTCTATGAATTAAAGTGACTGATGATGCTATATTTGACAAATAGAGAGCTTCCTCTACTGCGGTATTACCTCCTCCAATAACACATACTTTTTTATTTTTATAAAAGAAACCGTCACAAGTTGCGCAAGCCGAGACTCCTTTGCCAAGATATTTCCTTTCGCTATCAAGACCTAGGTAAATTGCGCTTGCGCCTGTAGAAATTATAATTGAGTCAGCAGAATACTCATTATCGTTTCCTTTTATAAAAAATGGTCTATTTTTAAAGTTCACATTATTTATATGATCAAAAATTATTTTTACATCATACTTAAGCGCGTGTTTCTCCATTCTGCTCATTAATTCAGGGCCTTGTAGTCCATCAAAATCACCTGGCCAATTATCAACATCTGTAGTAGTCATTAATTGACCACCTTTACTTAAACCAGTAATTAGGACAGGATTAAGGTTAGCACGCGCAGCATAGACAGCTGCGGTATAACCTGCTGGACCTGAACCTATTATTATAAGTTTCGAGTGCATTTCTATTTCCAATAGTTTTTATTTAGAGTCCTTTAGTAGAGTAAAATATAATAAATCTATTACCTTAATATTTTTAACAAATATAGTATAATCATATAAGAAAAGGAAGGTGAAAAAATGCTTATTTACACCTTTTTTGCTTTTGTTTAAATAAATACTAGTTTATATTGGAAAAAAAATTGAAAAATAGACCAAAGAAAACATCTGCAAGCACTTCAAATAAAAAAAATTTATCTCAAACACTTAGAGAAGCAATTTTGTTGGTATCTCTTTCTATATCTGCATATATTTATTTGACCTTAACAACATATAATAAAAATGATAAAAGCTGGATGAATTCTTCGTCTTCAGAAGCGCAGAACCTTGGAGGGCAGTTCGGATCATATTTGAGCGAGACATTGTATTTCTTATTTGGCCAAGCTGCTTTTTTAATTCCTTTAATAGCAATATTTATAGCCTTAGATATTTATAATTATGGTAGAAAAAATAATGATTTACAGAAAGCATCACGATATTTTGGTTATGTGCTATTTCTTATATCAGCCTGTTCAATATTGAGTATTCATTTTATCAAAGAAGAATTTCAAGTCGGTGCGGGAGGTTTTTTAGGAGATTTTTTAGCTTCTATATTAGTTACTTTCTTTAGTATTGTTGGGTCCACAATTATTATATTCACATCTTTTATTATAGGCATTACATTATGGTTAAAGATTTCTTGGATTAATATATTTGAATATATAGGTAAAATTACTCTTTCATTGCTACAAAATATTTTTTATGTAATAAAAAAAATTTCATCGTATCTTTTAAAAAATAAAACTGTAACAAATGAAAAAAAAGATATTGAGTTTAAGAAAAAAATTGAAAAATTAAAAAAAGTCGATGACATAAAGATAGAACCAGAAGTAAAAGTTACTAATTTTTCAGATCGGGTAGAGAGAGAAAAACAAATTCCATTATTTGATAATGCTATTGCATCTCAGATACCACCATTAAATTTACTTAATGAAAGCAAAGAAACTGTTCACTCATACTCCGAGGATATGTTAAAAACATTATCAAAATTAGTTGAAATTAAACTTGATGACTATGGTGTAAAAGCAAGTGTTGTAGCTGTACATCAAGGACCGGTTATTACTAGATTTGAGTTAGAACCAGAGGCTGGAGTAAAAGCTGGAAAAATTACAAATTTATCTAAAGATTTAGCAAGAGCCTTATCGGTGACAAATGTTAGAGTAGTTGAAGTTATACCTGGCAAAAATGTTATTGGAATTGAAATACCAAATGAAAATAAACAAATTGTTAGGCTATCAGAAATTTTGAAAACTTCATTGTTTGAAAATTGCTCCTCTAAACTAACTATTGGTTTAGGAAAAGATATTTCTGGTTTTCCAATAATGGCAGATCTAGCAAAAATGCCCCACGTATTGGTTGCTGGCACAACAGGATCAGGAAAATCTGTTGCTATAAATTCTATGATATTAAGTTTGATTTATAAGTCAGGGCCTGAGCATGTGAGAATGATTATGATAGATCCTAAGATGCTTGAACTTGGAATTTATGATGGAATTCCACATTTATTAACTCCTGTTGTAACAGACATGAATTTAGCAGCTAATGCGCTAACTTGGGGCGTAAAAGAAATGGAAAGAAGATATAAGCTTTTAGCAAAATATAGCGTGAGAAATATTGACGGATATAATGCAAAAATTCAAAATGATAAATTTACAGAAGATGAATATTTGCCAAAAATAGTAATAGTAGTTGATGAATTTGCTGATTTATTTTTTGTCGTAGGGAAAAGAATCGAAGAATTAATAGCTAGGTTAGCTCAGAAAGCTAGAGCTGCAGGTATTCATTTAATATTAGCAACTCAGAGACCATCTGTAGATGTCATTACAGGACTTATAAAAGCTAATATCCCTACTAGAATTGCATTTCAAGTATCATCTAAAACAGATTCCCGAGTAATTTTAGATCAGGCTGGAGCAGAGAATCTTATTGGAAATGGAGATATGTTGTACTTAGAAGGCGGGAAAATGATTCCTGAAAGAATTCATGGCGCATTTGTATCAGATAAGGAAGTTAAAGATGTTATAAATTATTTAAAAGAAGGAGCTGAAAACAAATATATTGAAGAAATATTACAAAATGATTCCAGCGATTTAAAATCTATATATAAAAATAATAATGATGATGATGATGATGAGTTATATAAAGAAGCAGTAAATATTGTAATTGAAAGTGATAAAGCTTCTATATCATATTTACAAAGAAGATTAAAAGTTGGATATAATAGAGCTGCAAGAATGATTGAAAAAATGGAAGAAATGAATATTGTTACTGCAATTCAAAAAAATGGGACAAGAAATGTTCTTAAAACTAAATAAATTTAAATTAATAATTTTTTATTTTTTTCTTTTTTATAATAATATCACATTAAGTTATGACGAAAAAAAATTTTATTATAATTTTATTGATAAAATTGATACATTTAGTTCAAAATTTATTCAGCATACATATGATGAAAATGGAATAATTATAAAAGAAAGTAGTGGTAATTTAATATTCAAGAAAAAATTAAAATATTTATTAGAATATAGTAAACCTAATAAGGTTAAATTTATCTCTGATGGTAAATTTATAACAACTATTGATGAAGACTTAGAGCAAGTGATTATACAAAATCAAAAAAAAGATTATGGTAATATTTTTAACATATTTACAAATAAAAGTTTAATTGAAAAAAATTTTAACTTTAGTAAATCTGAGATTAATAATGAATATTATTTAAAATTTACACCTATTTATAAAGAACTTCGCTATAATGTTTTTTTAATAGTCATTAGTAACAATAAAATAAAAAAGATTACATTTATGAATGATTTTGATCAAAGTGTTACAATGAATTTTAGTAATTTCCAAACAAATGTAGTTGTTTCAGATTCTATATTTAAAATTGATATTCCGGATGAATTTGACGTTATAGTGGATAATAAAAAGGAGTGAATATGGCTGAATTAAGCTTATCAACAGAAATAGTTAATAAAGTAATAGATATGCTGAACCAGCATGACCCAGCCTCGTCTGATCAATTAGTTGCAAGCCAGTATCTAGCAGCCATTATAGGATTTATAGTTGCAAAAGAAAATTTTAGTGATGAGCAAAGAAATGATGTAATTAATGAACTTTCATCATTTATTAGGTATGTTTGTGATGATCTTCGTGGAAATAGTAATTCTACAGAGCCTGCTCCCCAAGGGGATTCTTTTGGAGTATGGAAGCCTTAATAATTAGTATATGATTAATCTTACTATAATAGCAATCGGTGGAGCTTTAGGTTCATTAGCTAGATATTATATATCAAATACATTCCTAAAAAATTTTGTTTTCTTTGATATTCCTTTTGCAATACTTGCGATAAACGCTTTCGGTTCACTATTCTTTGGATTTTTTATGGGCTTATATACTAGTAATATCATTGTGTCAGACAATCTAAAAGTTTTTGTATTAACAGGTTTTTTGGCTGCATTTACAACTTTTTCGACCTTCGCTTGGGAATCTATTATATTATTTGAAAATGAAATGTATATAAAATTAGTGATTTATTGTATTGCCTCAATTATTCTATCAATATCATTTTGTTTATTAGGCTATTTTTTAGGAAAATAATAATGTTAGATTCAAAAATATTAAGAAAAAATATAGATGAAATTGCTGAAAATTTAGCACAAAAAAAATATATTTTAGATAAAGACTATTTTATAAAAATAGATAATGAAAGAAAAAATATCATAGCTGATACTGAAGATTTAAAAAATAAAAAAAATAAGATTTCAAAAAATATTGGAATTTTAAGAGCAAAAGGAAATTCTTTTGATGATCTTTCTAGCGAAGTTGAAGAAATAAATAAAATTTTAGAAGATAAGGAACAGCGACTAAAAAAATCAGAGAAAGAATTTAAAAATTTTTTGCTTGGCATACCTAATATCTTGGACAAGAATGTTCCCGTAGGTAAATCAGAAAATGAAAATATAGTTATAAAATATTCTAATGATAAAAATCTAGAGAATTTTGAAAAAAGAAATATTTTAGATCATAGTGAAATTGCTAAAAAACTTAATTATTATGATCAAGATATAGCTTCAGAGATTTCCGGCACAAGGTTTAGCTTAATGTTTAATAAACTTGCTAAATTAAATAGAGCTCTTGGATCATTTATGTTAGATATACATATTAATGAAAATAAATATATAGAAGTTAATGTTCCATTAATTGTTAATTCACACTCTCTTATTGGAACTGGTCAGTTACCTAAATTTAAGGATGACTTATTTGAAATTAAAAATAAGGATAACTTTTTTTTAATTCCAACGGCTGAGGTTCCATTGACTAATATTTTTAGAGGTAAAACTTTAAACGAAGATGAGTTTCCGATTTTATACACATCTTTGTCAACTTGTTTTAGATCTGAAGCAGGATCATATGGAAAAGATACCAAAGGTTTAATTAGGCAACATCAATTTGATAAAGTTGAGTTAGTAAATATTGTTAAGCCTGATGAATCAGAAAAGTATTTAAGTTATTTAATATCTCATGCTGAGAAAATACTTGACCTTTTGCAACTTCCATATAGAAAAGTTCTATTATGCTCTGGTGATACTGGATTTTCTGCATCTATAACTTATGATTTAGAAGTATGGATGCCTTCTCAAAATAAATATAGGGAAATATCATCTTGCAGTAATTTTAAAGATTTTCAATCAAGAAGACTAAATATTAAGTATGTTAATAAAAATTCAAATAATAAAGAATATGTTCATACCTTAAATGGATCAGGTTTAGCAATAGGAAGAACCATTGCTGCAATTTTAGAGAATTACCAAGATCAAGAAGGTAAAATTACTATACCTGTAGCTTTAAGACCATACATGGATAATGAAAAATATTTATAATGTTAAAATCTAAGATTACTAATAAAGATCATTTTTTTGGCTTGCTTGAGTGGATTGGGGTAAGAGAGAAAGATAATAATATAAAAAGTGTTGATGAGGTTACTGCAATAAAAAATTTAGGATTAGAAGGTGATAAAATTACACTAAAAAAATCTAAAAAAAGGCAAGTTACATTGATGCAAAAAGAACATATCTCTGTTATCTTGTCGATTGCTAATGAAAAAAATCCAGATACAATTAATAATATATTATATTTCTTTAAAAGAAATTTGATTGTTTCAAAATATAATATACAAGGCCTTAAAGGAAAATACTTTAGAATCGGAGATGCAATTTTTTATGGTACCGGTGATTGCAAGCCTTGTAAAAAAATAGAAAATTTATTGGGTAAATATATGTTTCAAGCAATGCAAGGAATGGGTGGTATAACAGCATCAATTGTAAAAACTGGGAAAATCAAAGTAAAAGATAAATTAAATCTGGAAAATTTTAATGAGAACACATTATTGTAACGATGTAAATGAATCGCTTATTGACAAGTGCGTAACTGTTTGTGGGTGGGTTAACAAAATTAGAGATCATGGTGGCGTCATTTTTATTGATTTAAGAGATTTGCATGGGTTGGTTCAAGTCGTAATTAACCCAGAAGATAGGCCTTTGTTTAATGTTGCTGAGAGTATTAGGCAGGAATTTATAATTTCTGTATCTGGAAAACCAAGATTAAGACCTAAAGGTTCCGAAAATAAAAAAATTCCATCTGGTAATGTGGAAATACTTACCTCAAAGTTAATTATTCTTTCAAAAGCAGAGACACCTCCTTTTCAATTCGAAGATGATGTCAATGAGGATAACAGATTAAAATATCGTGTTCATGATTTAAAGAACTCAAATATGCAAAAGAATTTAATTATTAGGAATAAAGTTATTAAAATAATTAGGACATATTTATCTGATAGTAATTTTTTAGATATTGAAACACCTATTCTTACAAAAGCAACACCTGAAGGAGCGAGAGACTATTGTGTTCCTAGTAGAGTTAATAAAGGTCAATTTTACGCGTTACCACAATCACCTCAGCTATTTAAACAAATGTTAATGATGGCAGGCTATGAAAAGTATTATCAAATTGCTAAATGTTTTAGAGATGAGGACTTAAGAGCAGATAGACAGCCTGAATTTACTCAGCTTGATATGGAAATGTCTTTTATTGAAGAAGAACATATAATTAAATTAATTGAAAATTTATTTAGTAAAATTTTTAAAGAAATTTTAAATGTTGATCTTGAGAGTTCATTTCAAAGAATGACATATGCGACTGCCTTAGATAAATATGGTTCAGATA
>JAYOZO010000014.1:20236-21619 GCA_038154165.1 Thiothrix sp. | reverse complement strand
CAATTTCACTGTTTGAACTATTTCTATTTTCAATTAATTGATTATATAAATCTGAAAAATTAATATTTTTTTTTTCTTTTTTGAACTCTAAGTAGTTCCAGGATAAAGGAATTGCAATTCCTATAAATACACCTATTACAATATATTTAATATTTTGCATTACCCAATCAAGTATTTTATTTGTAAAATCAAATTCATTATTACTCATTTTCTTTATTCCTAGGTTTTACCAGATTTTAAATATTCATTTAATTCATATATATTAACTGTTTGTTGATCACCCGAGCCCATATCTTTAATTACACATTCATTATTTTTGACTTCCTCGTCACCAATTATAACACAATAGTTTGCTGAAATTTTATTAGCTTTCTTAAGCTGAGCCTTTAGATTTAAAAAATTATAACTTATTGAAACATTATAATTTTTTGATATATTTCTTATTATATTTGAAATTTTTTGCGAATAACTAAAATATTTTTCATCCAAAATTGCCATATAAAAAGAGACGGAGTCACTATTTTTACCTATTTTATAACCTATATATTCTAATAATCTTTCCATTCCTATTGCAAATCCCAATGCAGGTATCTCTTTATCGCACATGGTTTTAAATAAAAAATCATATCTTCCACCTGCACATAAAGTATTCTGAGTATTATCACTATCATCTACAAACTCAAAAACCAAATTATTATAATAATCTAAACCCCTAACAAGTTTATAGTCTCTAGTATATGATATATTTTCATTGTTTAATAAGTTCAAAAGTTTTTGAAAATTCCTTTGTGACTCTAATGAAATATAGTCTTCAATTCTGGGTGCTGAATCTATAATTTCTTTTAATTTAGGATTCTTTGAGTCTAAAATTCGAAGAGTATTATTTAATAATTTATTTTTTTCATTATCATCAAAATCTCTTTTATATTTGATTAAGTATGTTTTAAGAATTTCAATATATTTTTTTCTATCATTTGGATTACCAATATTATTTATTTTTAATTGTGGTGAGATTCCTATATTTTTCCAAACTAAATTCGCAAGATCTATTATCTCAAAATCTGCAATGTGAGATTTAACTCCAACAAACTCTATTCCAAATTGATGGAACTGTCTATATCGACCCTTTTGTGGTCTCTCATGTCTAAAAAAAGGGCCTGAGTACCATAATTTATTAATAGATTCCTGTAAGCCGTTTTCAATAATGGCTCTAACACACGATGCAGTTCCCTCTGGCCTCATAGAATATGAATTATTTTTACTATCAACAAATGTATACATTTCCTTATCTATAATATCTGTTCCACTTCCTATGGATTTTATGAATAAATTTGTATCCTCTAATATTGGTGTTTTTATTTCTTCATAACCATATTGTTGAAC
>JAYOZO010000014.1:18920-20226 GCA_038154165.1 Thiothrix sp. | reverse complement strand
TGAACAGTTGATATAAGAATATTCTCAAGTACTCTGAAAGTACTTGATTCAGATGGTAAAATATCTTTCATACCTCTAACAGACTGAAACTTTTTCATGATAATTTACTTTGTTATTTTGTATTTACCAACATTCGTAGCTGGATTTATATATAGTGCCTCTATAATATCATTATTATACCTAATCTTAACTACCCTTGAGTTACCTAATAGTATCTCAAGTGGTAAAGCTATATTAAATTTTAATGTATCTCCGTTTTTTACCAAGTCAAAAAAAATAATATCCCCATTAGAATCAAATATTTCTGTCCAAGAATCTCCATTATACTCAATCTCTAGTAAATTTTCGTCACTTACGTTACTAATTTTTACATTTGACTCCGAAATACTTTCAACAATATCAACTTTATTATTTAATATATAATTTTTTTTATTATCTATGTTAGGCTTTGTTTCAACAATATTACTTTGATCATCTTCAATTTCTAACAAAGAATTACTCTTTTCTTTGTTTGTATAAGTAGAATCAACATCAAAGTCTTTGGTTCTTTCTAATAACGAGTTATTTTCAATAACTAGATCTGTATTAGATTTATACAGTAAAAACATAATTATCATAAAAAATAAAAACAGCATTCCTTTCAAAAAACTATTTTTTTTAATTTCACTTTTAATCTTATTTTTTTTTTCAAATTTAATAGATTTTTTTTCCTTTAATTCAGGTAGATAAATATCTATATTTAAAAAATTTGCATAATTATTTAAATAACCTTTTAAAAATAAATAACTTTTAAAGTTAGAGAAATTATTATTTTCAATATCACTGATTATTTTTTTTTCTAATTTTAGCTCTGACGAAATTTCTTCAACAGTGATGTTTAACTTTATTCTTTGTGATTTTAATTTACTGCTAGCAATTTTTAGAGCATCTATATTTTGCATATAATTAAGTTATCTAGTTCTTTTATAAATCTCATCATTATTAAAAAAATAAGCGATTTCTATTATAGCAGTCTCTGGGGCATCCGAACCGTGAACGGCATTTTCATCAATGCTGCTTGCAAAGTCTTTCCTGATTGTATTATCTTTTGCTTCTACTGGATTTGTTGCTCCCATTATGTCTCTATTTTTGCTAATTGCATTTTCTCCCTCAAGAACCTGAACAATTACTGGACCAGAAGTCATAAAATCAATTAATTTATTAAAGAAAGGTTTTTCTTTATGAATAGAATAAAAGCCTTCTGCTTTTTCTCTAGATAAATGAAGCATTTTTATTGCTACTATTTCTAAATTTTGTTCTTCAAACC
>JAYOZO010000014.1:18396-18910 GCA_038154165.1 Thiothrix sp. | reverse complement strand
ATAACGTTCTTACCAACTGCATCTGGTTTTATTATTGATAGTGTTTTTTCTAATGACATTTTTACTCCTTTTTTTTAATTTGATTCATCTATCCAGTTCATTTGAATAGCTTCAAGAATTTTTTCGTTTGACCTTTCTGGGTCATCGTCAAAACCATCAAGGTCACATATCCATTTATGTAAATCAGTAAATCTAATGTATTGCGGATCAACATCAGGATATTTTTCATATAATTCAATTGCAATATCTAAGCTATCTTCCCATTTTAAACTCATTTTTAACCCCTAATGATTTTCTGAGACCATATTAATAGTATATTTTGGTATTTCAATAACCAAATCACTTTTTCCAACTAAAGTTTGACAACTTAATCTCGAATCTGGTTCTAATCCCCAAGCTTTATCAAGCATATCATCCTCATTTTCAGTTGAATCTTCAAGAGATTCTAAACCCTCTCGAATATAAACGTGACATGTGGTGCAAGCACAAGATTTTTCACAAGCATGCTCTATTT
>JAYOZO010000014.1:13314-18386 GCA_038154165.1 Thiothrix sp. | reverse complement strand
ATATTATTTTTTAATGCTATATCGCAAATACTTTCGCCTTCCTTTGCTTCTATTTCAAACCCATTTGGACAAAGATCTTTATGTGGTAAAAACTTAATTTTTGGCATTTTAACTATACTCCTTAATTTTCTTTCCTTTCATAATACTTTTGATGCTTGAATTCATTCTTCTAGAAATAAATTCTTCAGATCTTTTTTCTAAATTTTTTATTGCTTTTATAATGCTATCTTTATTTTTGGAATGTATAATCTCTTTTAAATTATCTCTTGCAATACATATTATTTCATATTCATTTTTATTTAATAAATTGTCACCATCTAAGTCAAGAGCTGAATTAATTGCAAGTATTACTCTTTCTGCCTCGACTATTGCTTCATTTAAATGACGCTTTTCTATATCTTTTCCAGCATTTTCAAAAGAATCTTTTAACATATTTTCAATTTCTTTATCACTAATACCATATGATGGTTTAACTTCTATAGATGTAAATTTTTTTGTCATAGTTTCCATTGCCTTCACATTTAAAATACCATCTGCATCTATTTGAAATTCAACTTTTACTCTTGCAGCACCAGCAACCATCGGCGGAATATTATTGAGGGTAAATTTAGCTAGAGATCTACAATCACTTACAACATCTCTTTCACCCTGAACCACGTGTATATTCATAGCAGTTTGTCCGTCCTTAAAAGTAGTATATTCTTTACTATTAGTAATAGGAATTGTGCTATTCCTTGGAATGATTACTTCTACTAATTCTCCCATTGTTTCAATACCTAATGAAAGAGGTATAACATCTAATAATAATAATTCTTCTTGCGAATTTCCTGAAAGAAGATCTGCTTGAATAGCTGCACCAATTGCTACAACATTATCGGGATTGATACTTGACAATGGTTTTTTATTAAAATATTCCTCGATTAATTTTTTAACATACGGAGTTTTAGTTGATCCTCCAACTAAAACAATTTCATCGATATCTTTTATTGATAAATTTGATTCAATTAATACTTTGTTGCTTATTTTTAAAGTTTTCTGCAATAAATTATTTATTAATAAATTAAAATCATTTTTTGTTATAACAAGATTATCGCTCTTTATCTCAATTTCAGAAAGATTTACTTTTACAGAATCATTAAATGTTAGCAAAGCTTTTATTTTTTTTGCATGTAAATAAAGCTCATATCTCTTATTTTTATCGATATCTAAATTTAACTTATTTTCTATATATGTTGCAAGCAAGTGATCAAAATCATCACCACCAAGACTACTATCACCTCCTGTAGAGAGAACTTTAAAAATACCATCTTTCAAATCAAGGATTGAAACATCAAAAGTTCCACCTCCTAAATCATAAACCATAATTTTAGAATTAGTTTTTCTTTCCAGACCGTAAGCTATAGCTGCTGCAGTTGGCTCATTTAATAGCCTTAAAACATTCAACCCACTAAGTTTTGCAGCATCTTTTGTAGCCTGTCTTTGTGCGTCATCAAAATATGCTGGAACAGTTATAACACAACCAGCAATTTCTCCATTCAATCTATGTTCTGCTACTTTTTTTAGAAATTTAAGAATTTCAGAAGATATCTCAATAGGAGTTAATAATTTATTATAAACATTAAACTTTATAATATTATTATCGCTTATGAATTCACAAGGAGGAAAAAAATTATTATCCAAAAAATCTTTATAATTTTTACCAATAAGTCTTTTTACTGATCTAAAAGTAATTGTATCATTAGATTTTATATAATTTCCTACAGATATATTATCTTTTGTATAATTTACCACAGATGGAATTAATTCATTATCATTTTGATCTTTTAAAATATTTGGCGAACCATTTTGAACTAATGATATTAAAGAATTAGTTGTACCTAAATCAATTCCAACAAAGTACTTTTTGTCATGTAGATCTTTTGTTTTTCCTGGTTCTGATATTTGTAATAGAGCCATATTTATTAACTGCCTTTTTTTATATCATTCTCAATTGATATATAAAATTTCATTTTTTTTATTTTTATTGAAGCATCTTCAAATGCATCTTTTTTAAAATATTTTTTAAAATCTGAAAAACAACTATTTTTTAAAACAATAATTTTTTCTTTAAATTTATCTTTTTTTATTTTGTCTTTAGTATTTTTTAAACCCTCAAGTTCCTCTCTGAGCTCCATTTGATGCATTAGAAAATCTGAATCTGATAATGTACTATTTTGATCATTGATTTCATATCCCTTTATTTTTAAAAGATATATGCTTCTTAAATACTCATCTTTTAAAGTTTCATATGCTTCATTTATATAAGAAGTAATTTGCAATGATAGTCTTTTTTCGTAGTCAGTTGAGTTTACAAATTTATCTGGATGAAATTTTTTTTGAAAATCTAAATATCTTTTTTCTAACTCCTCATTATCAATCTCTACTGAATAATTTATTTCAAAAAGTTGAAAGTAATTCTGATTAAAATCAATTGTCATGTGAAATTACCAGTAAAAATTAAATATTATTTTCTATTTAGACACTAAAACTTTCACCGCATCCACATCTTGCTTTTTCATTTGGATTAATAAACTTAAAACCTTCATTTAATCCTTCTTTTCTAAAATCAAGTTCCGTACCATCAAGGTATAATAAGCACTTAGGATCAACTAAAATTTTTACTCCTTTCTCTTCAAATACTGTATCATCTTTATCAATTTTATCTGCAAACTCAATTACATATGCCATTCCTGAGCACCCTGTTGTTTTAACTCCAAGACGAAGACCTATCCCTTTACCTCTATTATTAAGGAAAGTTTTTACTCTATTTGCAGCATTGTCTGTTATTGTTATTGCCATTTTAAATTAAGCTATTTCCTTCTTATTATTTTTTTCATAATAATCATTTACAGCAGCTTTAATAGCATCTTCAGCTAAAACTGAACAATGAATTTTTACTGGTGGCAATGCTAATTCTTTCGCGATATCGCTATTTTTTATCTCTTGTGCTTGCTCAACAGTTTTACCTCTAACCCATTCTGTCAATAGACTCGAAGAAGCTATAGCTGAGCCACAACCATATGTTTTAAATTTTGCATCTTCAATTATACCGTCATCATTTACTTTAATTTGTAATTTCATAACGTCCCCACAAGCCGGAGCCCCTACCATACCAGTACCAACAGACTTATCATCTTTATCCAACGTTCCAACATTTCTTGGATTCTCATAATGATCTAAAACTTTTTTTCCGTACGCCATCTTTGTTTCTCCTAATTAATTTTTTTTAATGGGCTGCCCACTCAATTTTGCTCATATCAATTCCATCTTTGTACATTTCCCATAAAGGCGATAATGCTCTTAATTTTTCTACAGCTTTTTTAATAGTATTTATTGTCGCATCAATGTCCTGCTCGGTTGTATATTTTCCAATAGAAATTCTTAATGAACTATGCGCTAATTCATCAGATCTTCCTATTGCTCTTAAAACAAAGCTAGGCTCTAAGGAAGCAGAAGTACAAGCAGAGCCACTCGATACAGCTATGTCTTTTGTTGCCATAATTAAAGACTCACCTTCAACATAATTAAAACTTATATTCATTATCCCTGGGTATCTATTTTCAAAATCTCCATTTAGATAAACTTCTTCCATATCTTTGACACCATTCCATAGTCTATTCCTTAATTGTAAAATTCTGTCATAATCTTTTTTCATCTCATTCTTTGCGATTCTAAATGCCTCACCCATTCCAACAATTTGATGCGTTGGCAATGTACCGGATCTAAGCCCTCTTTCATGTCCGCCACCATGTATTTGCGCTTCTAATCTTACTCTAGGCTTTCTTCTTACATATAATGCCCCTATGCCTTTTGGTCCATATATTTTATGAGCCGAAAAACTCATTAAATCTACCTTCATTCTTTCTAAATCTATTTCAATTTTTCCAGCACTTTGTGCAGCATCTACATGAAATATTATATTTTTGCTTCTTGTTAGTTCACCAATTTTTTCAATATCTTGAATAACTCCAATTTCATTATTTACATGCATAATGGATATAAGGATAGTATCTTCCCTAATTTCTAACTCAAGTTTTTCAAGATCAATTAAACCACTATCCATTGGTTCCATATATGTGACTTCAAAGCCTTCCCTTTCTAACTGTCTACAAGCATCTAATACTGCTTTATGTTCAGTTTTTACGGTTATTATGTGTTTACCTTTTTTTTGATAGAAGTGTGCTGCCCCTTTTATGGCCAGATTATCTGACTCTGTTGCACCACTTGTCCAAACAATTTCTCTTGGATCTGCATTAATAAGATTAGCAATATGTTTTCTACTTTCAGAAATTGCCTCATCGGCATCCCACCCAAAAGCATGAGATCTAGACGCTGGATTCCCATATTTACCATCCATGGTCATGTACTCTAGCATTTTATCAGCTACCCTTTTATCTATTGGTGTTGTTGATGCATAGTCTAAATAAATTGGTGTTTTTTTTGAATCCTTCATTTAATACTCCGATAACTTAATTTCTTTAACTGTGCTTTTATTTTTTAAAATAACTTGTTGTAAGGTAACATCTGACAAATAATTTTTTATCTCTTCATCTAAATCTTCCCACAAATTATGTGATAAACACTGACGATTATTATTACAATTTGATTTTCCACTGCAAGCCATTGTTTCAATATTTTCATCGACAGCTTGAATTACTTCAGATATTACAATGTCGTCAGCTCGTTTAGAAAGCTTATACCCACCACCAGGTCCCTTGATACTTATAACAAGACCACTTTTTTTCAGCCTTGAAAATAATTGCTCAAGGTAAGACAGAGAAATATTTTGTCTTACTGAGATATCAGGCAATGACACTGGGTTTCCCTGATTATAATAGGCTATATCAAGCATGGCTGTAACTGCGTATCTACTTTTAGTTGTTAATTTCATATTTTAATAAGTCATAATTTACTAATATTAGAATGATGATTTAACCGACCAAAATTGTCAACTATTATTTAGATGTATATTATTAAATTTATTAAGAATGCTTCTTAATTGCAGTTAAAATCCCGCGAAGTATATTTACTTC
>JAYOZO010000014.1:1792-13304 GCA_038154165.1 Thiothrix sp. | reverse complement strand
TCATTGGTCTATCGTCTTTTATAAAATTTAAATCTCTTAACAAACCATCCATATGATCAAATAATCCAGTCAATTTTTCATTTGATGCTATGTCAGATTTCATAATCTTATTTATATCTGATCTATTATTTCTATTTCCAATTTTGCAAAAAACTTCATATAAAATTATTTGAAGTGATGATGCAATATTTAAACTTGAATAATTTTTATTAGATGGAATGTGTAAGCCTTCGGTGCATAATGACAATTGCTCATTAGTTAAACCCCTAGCCTCATTGCCTAATATTATTGCAATGTTCTCATTATCATAAATACTAATTTTTTCCGCAAATTTCTTTGGACTAATTATCTTAATAGGAATATCTCTTTGTCTCGCTGTTGATCCAATAATATATTGGCAATCTCTTATAACCTCTAACAAATTTTCTGAAATTACTACATTATCTAAAATATCTCCTGCGTTTGAAGCCATAGCATATGATATTTCATTTATTTTACATTTTGGGTTTACTAAAAATAAATTATTAAAACACATTGTTTTCATTGCGCGCGCTACAGATCCTATATTTCCAGGATGGCTAGTTTCTATTAAAATTATTTTTATTTTCGAAAAATCTTTCATAATACAAACAATATTTATATGATAATTTAAGAAATTTGTATTATAGTATCATCAATCATTTATCTTAAAAAAAGATTTTTATGAATAGTTCAAATAGCCCCCAGTTAAATGTTGCAATTAATGCTGCTCTAGCTGCTGGAAAATCAATAATGAGATTTTACTCAAGACTCGAAAATTTAAAAATTCAAGAAAAAGGATTCAATGATTACGTTTCTGAAGCTGATCAAGAATCTGAAAAAATAATCACCGCTTCTTTAATAAAAGCATATCCAAAATATAAAATTACTGCTGAAGAGAGTGGCTCTAATTTAATTGAGTCTGAGTATGAATGGTTCATTGATCCATTAGACGGGACTACGAATTTTATACACGGCATTCCTCAGTTTGCAATCTCAATAGGATTATGCAAAAACAAACTCCCAATTCTTGGTGTAGTTTATGACCCTTTTAAAAATGAATTATTTACCGCAGAAGAAGGTAAAGGGGCTTTGATGAATGATAAAAAAATTAGAGTATCAGCTGCTAAATCTATAAAAACATCGGTCTTTGGAACTGGAATACCTTATAGAAAGAAAGATCACGCTGGAGTTTATATCGAAACTTTAAAAACTCTTATGGATGCAAGATGCGGAAGTATTAGAAGACTAGGTGCAGCTTCACTAGATTTATCATATGTAGCTTGTGGACGCCTTGATGGATTTTGGGAATTCAATTTAAAACCTTGGGATATTGCTGCAGGGTCAATAATTGTTAAAGAAGCAGGAGGACATATAAGTGATATCAATAATACTAAAAAATATTTCCAAAGTGGTAATGTGCTTGCAGCAAATATTAACTTACACCAGGAGATAATTAAAAGCTTATCTAAAAAATTAATGTAAAATAATTAAGGTCTATCTTCACCAAGATCAATTGTGACATCTTTAACCGAAATATTCATTAAGATTAATGTCGAGCTAGCAATATATATTGATGAGTAGGTCCCAATAATAACTCCTATAACTAAAGCAAAAGAAAAACCGAAAAGCACTTCTCCACCGAATAAAATTAGTGAAAACAGAACTAATAATGTTGTTAAAGAAGTTATCAATGTTCTAGACAATGTTTGATTAATAGAATCATTTGTAACTGTTTCGGTATTAACATTGTCTATTATTGAAGCTTTAAAATTTTCTCTTATCCTATCATATACAACTATTGTATCATTTAATGAGTAACCAATTACTGCAAGAAGTGCGGCAAAAACACTTAAGTTAAATTCAATTTGAGTTATAGAAAATATACCAATAATAAGAAATATATCATGTAATAAAGCTATAATAGCACCGACAGAAAATCTATACTCAAATCTTAGAGTTATATAAATCATTATAAGAAATAAAGCAATCAATGCTGCTAGAATACCTTGATCTCTAAGTTCATCCCCAACTTGAGAACCAACGTATTCAACTCTTTTGAGAGAAAAAGAATATTTTTTATTTAAGTCCTTTATAAGCGTATTACTTAATTCTGCTTCATTTTCAGTAACAATATTAGGCATTCTTATTAAAATATCTTTTTCTGATCCGAAGTATTGAACAGATGATTGTTTAAAATTATTTATTTTTAAGTGATCTCTAATCTCTTCAATAGGTACTTTTGATTCAAACTCTAGTTCAATAATAGTGCCGCCAACAAAATCATTGCCATAGTTTATACCTCTAGTAAATATACTAATAAATGATATTATCAGTAATATTGAAGAAATAAAAATGGCTCGTTTATGCCATTTCATAAAATTGAAATTTATATTTATTGTTTTCATATATTTAATCTTTTTATTTTATGTTCTAAGTTTCTCTCATACGCTAAAGTAGCTAAAATTCTCGTAATAAAAATTGCTGTAAACATTGACGAAATAACCCCAATAGATAAAGTCACTGCGAAACCCTTAATTGGACCGGTACCGAAAATAAATAAAATTATTGAAGCAATCAATGTAGTTATATTAGCATCTGCAATAGTTGAAAAAGCCTTTTTGTAACCAAGCTCTATAGATGCTAACGGCGTTGATCCATTTTTAATTTCTTCTTTTATTCTTTCAAAAATTAAAACATTTGCATCAACTGCCATACCAACAGTTAGAACAATACCAGCTATACCAGGAAGAGTTAAAGTTGCTTCTATTAAAGACATTACTGATATGATTATTAATAAATTTAATACTAGGGCTGTATTTGCAAATAAACCAAAAACCCTATAATAATAGAACATAAATATTAAGACTAAAATTAAGCCAATAACTACAGAAATTTTACCTTTTTCAATATTTTCAGCTCCTAAGCTTGGACCAATAGTTCTCTCTTCTATAATATACATTGGCGCAGCCATTGATCCAGCTCTTAAATATAATGCTAAATCCCTAGCTTGCTTCGGACTATCTAAGCCAGTTATTTGAAATGTTTTTGAAAGCCTCTCTTGAATAGTTGCAATACTAATAATTTTTTCATATTTTTTAGTAATCCTTTTATCTTGACCGTTGATAACTCTTCCTTCGGATTTGCTTTCGATAAAAAGTACTGCCATTAATTTACCAATATTTTCCTCTGTTGTATTAGCGAAACTTTTTGCACCTGGCGCATCTAAAGTTATATTTACAGATGGTCTAGAGTTTCTATCAAAACCTGACGATGCATCAACAATATTTTCACCTGTCAATATTATGTTTCTTTTTAAAAGAATTGGATCTCCATTCTCATCATAATATAATTTTGAGCCTAATGATGCTTGATTTAACTCATCTACTGCATATGGGTCAGATTCTTCGTCAACCATTTTAAACTCTAATGTAGCTGTAGCACCAAGAATTTCTTTTGCTCGAGTTGTATCTTTAATGCCAGGTAATTCAACAACAATTCTTGTTTTACCGCTTTGTTGAACAATAGGTTCGGTAACACCTAGTTCATTTACTCTATTTCTTAAAGTTGTTGTGTTTTGTTTGATAGCAGCAATTCTTAGTTCATTAATTGTAGCTTCAGAAATGACAAGCTTTATTTTATTATCACCTAAACTAGTTAGATCAAATGTATCTTTATAATTTTTACCAATAAACTTAGTAGCTTCCTCTAAAGATTCTTGATTAGCAAATTGAATTTCAATATTTTTTTGCTGACTTGAAAAATTTCTATATCTTATCTTTTCGTTCCTTAATTGTGATCTAATATCATTTGATAACTTTTTAGATTTTGTAGAAACTACCTCATTTAAATCAACTTCCATTAAAAAATGGACACCACCTTTCAAATCTAAGCCTAAATTTATTTTCTTAGCATTAATTTTATTGAGCCAATCTGGTGCTTGATTATAAAATGTTGGTAAAGAGTAAATGATACTAAAACCCAAAATAAAAATAACTACAACAGTCCTAAAAGAAAATAATTTCATAGATTTTATAATGACCCTTTAGGTAATACTGTCGTGATTGAGTTTTTTCGAACTTTTAAATTGACTCCATTTGAAACTTCTAACTCTATAATATCATCTTTTATTTTGACAATTTTTCCCATAATGCCGTTTGAAACAACGACTTCTGTTCCATTAGATAATGATTCTATCAGCTTATTATGTTCTTTTACTCTTTTATTTTGAGGTCTAATTATCATAAAGTACATAATAATAAAAAATATACCTATCATAATTAGCATGCTCATACCGCCATCAGCAGACGAAGATTGGGCATATGCGTTATTTATTATATTCATATTATTTCTCTTCTAGTTGTCCTTATTATTTCTTAATTGGTAAAAATTCTTTACGAAGTCATCAAATTTGCCTAATGTGAGCGACTCCCGAATTTGCTCCATCAGATTGTGATAATAATACAAATTATGTATTGTGTTTAGTCTTAATCCAAGAATTTCTTTACAATTATCCAAATGCTTTAAATAAGATCTCGAGTAATTTTTACAAGTATAACACTGACAATCTTTATCAATAGGGCTCAAATCATCTTTGTAGCGACTATTCCTTAACTTTAAAATGCCATTTTTTGTGTATAAAAAGCCAGTTCTAGCATTTCTTGTGGGAATTACACAATCAAACATGTCAACCCCTCTGATCACCGCTTCTACAATATCTTCAGGAGTCCCTACCCCCATTAAATATCTTGGCTTATCCTCTGGCATCTTATGCGTAATATTATCTAATACCTTGTTTCTTTCCTCAGAGGTTTCGCCAACAGATAATCCTCCAATAGCATATCCATCAAAACCGATATTAATAAGGCCATCTAGAGATTTATCTCTAAGATCATCATATATTCCACCTTGCACTATTCCAAAAAGATTGCTCTTTTCTTTAGTAAGAGAGGCTTTAGATTTTTCACCCCATATTAAAGATAAATCTAGTGAAGATTCCACAGTTTTTTTATCGGCAGGATATGGTGTACATTCATCAAATTGCATAATAATGTCAGAATTAAATTGCTCTTGAAGAGAAATAGATTTTTTCGGATCTAAAAAAACTTTTGCCCCATCAATTGGAGAAATAAAATCTACACCCTTTTCAGAAATTTTTCTTAATTTTGATAAACTAAAAACTTGATAGCCTCCAGAATCAGTTATAATTGAACCATCCCATTTCATAAAATTATGAATACCTCCATGTTTACTTATAATCTCAACCCCTGGTCTTAACATCAAATGAAATGTATTTGCTAAGATTATTTTATATCCAAAATTTTTTATTTCTGATGTTGTCATTGTTTTCACAGTAGCGGCAGTTGCGACTGGCATAAAGCAAGGTGTATCAATAATATTATTATTGATATTTAAAACACCTTTTCTGACTTTTTTATTAGTATTTTTGACAGTAAATTTAATCATTATAATACAAGTGTTGAATCACCATAGCTAAAAAACTTATAATTATTTTTAATTGCATGATCATACGCGCCTAATAAATTATTAATATCATAAAATGCAGCTATCATTATTAATAGAGTTGACTTAGGAAGATGAAAATTTGTAATTATAGAATCAACAACCTTGAACTTGTAACCAGGCTTTATAAAAATATCTGTTTCTTGGAAAATTTCTGCTTTACATCTGTATGAAAAAAAACTTTCTAATGCTCTGGCAACCGTAGTTCCAACTGCAATAACTTTACCATTATTTTTTTTACATTTTTCTATATGTCTCAATGTATCTTTTGGTACACAAAAAAACTCTGAATGCATTTTATGTTCATCTATATTATTTGTTTTGATCAGTGAAAATGTTCCCATTCCAATATGCAAAGTTATATTTGATATCTGAATTCCCTTTCTTTGTATTTTCATTTTAATTTTTTCATCAAAATGTAGTGCTGCAGTAGGAGCTGCAACTGACCCGTTATTTTTTGCAAATATTGTTTGATAATAATTTTCATCATTTTTATTTGGCTTTCTTCGAATATATGGTGGAAGTGGCAGAACGCCATATTTATGAAAAAGTTCGTCAACCTCTATATCTTCTGATCTTATAATACATAAGATTTCATTATTTTCTTCCACTGTAAGTTTTATTTTATTGTCTATAACTATGATACTGTTTATAGCAAGCTTTCTTGTTGATTTAATTTGACAATAAAATTTATTTTTATTAATTGCGCGTTCAAAAAAAATTTCAACTTTGCCATGTGTTTTTTCTTTTTTACCATATAATCTTGCAGGTATTACTTTTGTATCATTAATTATTAACAAATCATTTTTAGTTAAATATTTATCTATATTTTCAAATTTATCGTCCGTTAAATTATGAGTTTTTCTATCTATTACAAGTAACTTTGAGCTACTTCTAGTGCTTTTTGGATTTTGAGCAATATTTTTTTGTGGTAAAGAAAAGTTGAAAATATCTAAATTTGTTGTGTTATTATTCAAATTCATTTTATTATTTTATAATTAAAATTTAGCTATATAATACAATATTTAGAGGCAAATTTATGAAAAAAATTTTAATTTGCGGTGCGACTGGTTTTATTGGAAAAAATATCACAATCGCTTTAGCGAAAAATAAAAATTATGAAGTCCATGCTGTCAGATTTAAAAGACCAGCATATAAATTATCATCAAATGTTAAATGGCATAAAGCTGATTTAAGAAATCCATTATTAGTTGATAAATTAATGAAAGGAATGGATATTGTAATTCAAGCTGCAGCAACAACTTCTGGCTCAAAAGATATTGTGTCAAAACCATATATTCATGTAACAGATAATGCTGTTATAAATTCTTATATGTTTCGTTCTGCATATAACAATAATATTAAACACTTTATTTTCCCAAGTTGTACTGTTATGTATCCATCTTCAAAGAATGCAACCAAAGAAGAAGATTTTACAGGAAAAATAATAGATAAATATAAAGGCGCTGGAGAAACAAAGGTTTATTTAGAAAAAATAGCAAAATTTTATTCAATGCTAAGCGATACAAAGTTTACAATAATTAGACACTCAAACATATATGGTCCACACGACAAGTATGATTTGGATAAAAGCCATGTTTTTGGTGCTACCATTACTAAAGTTCTTACTGCAAAAGATATTCTAGAGGTATGGGGTAATGGGAAAGAAATAAGAGATTTTTTATATGCAGATGATCTTGTTGATTTCATAAAAGCTGCTATAAAAAAGCAAAAAAAACAGTACGAAATTTATAACTGCGGTTCTGGAGTACCTGTTAGCGTTAAAACACTATGTGAAAATATTATAAAAATATCGAAAAAAAATATAAAAATTAAATTTAATAAAACAAAACCATCCATTCCGTTTAATTTATATTTAAATTGCTCAAAAGCAAAAAAAGATTTAGGTTGGGAAGCTAAAACTAATTTAAACGAAGGTATAAGTAAAACAATAAGTTGGTGGAAAAATAATATAAAAAAATGACTAAAAAACACCCAACGATTACGCTTGTAATACCAACTATAAATGAAATTGAAGGTTTACAAGTAGTATTTCCTAGAATTGATAGAAATCTATTTGATCAAGTTCTTGTTATAGATGCAAATTCAACTGATGGTACAGTTGAATATATATCAAAGTATGAAGATGTCACATTAGTTAATCAAAAAAGTCGCGGCATGCAAAATGCTATGATGGAAATGTTAAGCATTGTAGACACTGATTATATTATTGAATTTAGTCCAGACAATAATTGTATCCCTGAGCAACTACCTGATATTGTAAAAAAAATTCAAGAAGGATATGAAATGATTGTGGTATCTAGATATTTAGATGATGCAGTATCTGAGGACGATACTTTAATTTCAGGATTTGGAAACTGGATGTTTTCAAAAATGATAAGATATTTAGGTAAATACCCAGTAACGGATGCATTAACGATGTATAAGGGCTATAAAACATCAATACCAAAAGAGTGGTTGTTCAAAAAATATTTGTCTACGGATTTAATTTATGAACCACTTTTATCTGCTTATGCGAATTTACAGGGACATAAATACATTGAAATACCTGGGACCGAACCAGCAAGAATTGGAGGAACAAGTACCCTGCCTAGGTTTAAAGCTGGCTTATGCATTTCTTTATTTATTGTGCGTTTATATTTAAGAAAGATATTTAAAATTACACTATAAAATATTTTAATAATCTTATGAAAATAATTGAAAAATTCTCAGATTTAAAAGTTGCCTTAATAGCAACAATAATTCCATTGATTTTAATGATTTTATGGCATGCAAATAATATTGGATTACCTGTCGCTGATGCTTTTGATTTTATGGCAACAGCCGGCACTATAGTAAATTATTTTTATGACGGTAATATCGATAGAGGTTTTTATGCATTATATGCTGAAAAACCTTGGAGGCCAGTTTCCTTTTATTTATTTTTGTTTCCACTAATGCTCTTATCAGGAAATAATATTTTATTCACTTTTGCTGCAATACATTCCATAGCACTATTTTTTACTACTATATATGGATATTTTATATTTCGAATTGTAAGTTCATCAAAGTTTTTATGTTTTTTAGGAGCTGTAATAATTGGAACAATATCAAACTCTTTTTTTCCTGGAGGAACACATGCTTTTGCAGAAACAATACTTACGCCTGCAGTTTTAGCAACATTATTTCACTTAATAAAATCAAATTTTATGATTAATAAAACGCAAGCAATATATGCTTTATTTGCAATGACAATATGTTTTACAGTAAGACCAATTGAAGCAATTCTATATATACTTCCTATAATACTATGTTTCTTTTATTTTGGTACCCGTGAAAAAATTTTTAAAGTAAATGATTTGATAAAAATTATACAATTTATTTTTATTTTATTTTTGCTTGCAGCATTAGTAAAAGGTATAGATATATCCTTTGACGCAAAAACTCAAATTAAATCCTTACATGATGGTAAAGCTGAAGCACTTTATATAACTATTATTAAATATTTTTCTATATTAGTATCTATATCGTTAATTCCATATATTATTGTATTTTTTAAAAATTTATTTTCGTGGATTAAAAATTCTGTAAAACAGAATAACAATTCATATGTAGTAATTATATTTACATCACTTGCATCATTAGTATTTATTTGGTATTTGGAGTCTTGGCGAGACCTTTATATATGGATTTACCAAACAAATTTTGGACAGGTAGCAAAAGCTAATGAATTGGTTAATTATTTTTTTAATTTTCCAAGTTCTTTTTACGATCTTTATATTCGTATTTTTGAACAATTAAAGTTCTCTGGATTATTACCATTCATAATAATCTTCTTTATGTCATTATTTGTTCTAATATACAAAGTCTTATACAAAATAAAAGATGACAAAAAAATTTATTATTATGTATTATCGTCATCTTTAGTTGCTAGTATTCCTGTTTTTATTACAATTTCGAATACATCTAGGAAATTTGCCTTAACTTATATACTACTTATTTTACTAGGTATGCTTATTATTTTATCAATACAGAAACTTGATAAAATAAGTAAAACTGTTTTTTCAATACTATCTTTGATTCAAATAGTATCAATTACATTAATTATTAATGGCACGAGTTTCCTAGTTTTTGATAATAGTGATAAATCATTAAGCTTATCAAGAAAAATAGACGGTACATTTAGTGGTTATAATATAGTTTCTGGCGGGAACATAGCTAACCCTGTAGAATTTTCTTTTGAACCAAAAATTGCAAATCTAATCCACAAAAGTTCTAGTGAATTAAATTACAATAGCTCCGCTATAGATTTGCCATTTATGCACCCTGATTTAAATAAAGCTGGGAGTATTGATATTTTTACTACAAATTTGTTAACTAGAATAAAAGGAAATAATAAAACTTATCACACCTACTTGCCAATAATTCTAAAAAATAACCCAAAAGAAGTATTGATAAAGAGAAGTAAAGAGTCTGATGCTATGTTTTTAATTAATCCATATGGAAGCATGGAAATAACGTCAAGAAATTCAAAAACATTTGATGATAAAATAAAACAATCTAAGTATCCGCAGGAAATATTCTATGCAAACCTTATGTATTCATATTTTACAGGTAAACTTACTAATAATTACAATTTTAAGAAATATAAATGTATTGATTTATCATATAAAAATAATAAAAGAGAAGGTTGTTTATTAATTAAGAATACAATCAAGATAAATAAATAAAAATGAATTTAAAAAATACATTAAAAATATTTATATCTTTAATACTAATATATTTTTTAATTAAATATAATTCTCTAGATTTATCAGTAATCACAAAATTAGATTTTATAATACTAATTAAATTATTTATACTATTTATATTCATATTAATATTTGGTTCACTTAAATGGTATTTTATTTTAAAAGTTCAAAATAAAAATATAAATTATAAAGAAACTTTTGAAGCTTACTACATTGGATATGCATTAAACTATTATTTATTTGGTGTAGCTGGCGATTTAATTAAAACTTTTTTTATTGCAAAAAAAAAGAGTAATAAGACCGGCATAGTATTATCTGTTTTGCTTGATAGATTTTTAGGTATGATTTGTATGTTAGTTATTATACTTTTTTTTATTCCAAATGTTTTTAAAGAAGCAGTTATTTTAAAAGAATTTTTTGTCAACTATACTACTTTTTATTATATATTTTTATGCTCAACTATTTTTTTATTTTTATATTTTTTTTACAAGTTTCTTAATAGTCGAAGAATCAATA
The DNA here is from genome assembly GCA_038154165.1 of Thiothrix sp. GTDB lineage: Bacteria > Pseudomonadota > Gammaproteobacteria > Poriferisulfidales. The sequence goes on along the minus strand of JAYOZO010000014.1, from coordinate 2,496 downwards.
AACTTCTTACTTATAACACTAAAAATAAAATTATCTTAATTTTAATTAAAATTTTAAATACTTTTTTATTTTATAAAAGTTCATATTTAAATATACTGATTAATATGATTTTTTCTATAGTTATTCAATTTTTTATTGCTCTTTCGCTTTTTTTAATTTCGCTAAGTATAATAAATGAAGACTTATCGTTTGTTAGCCATATTTTATCAAGTGTATCTGTTCAGGTGTTAACAATTCTTCCTATATCACCTGGAAATATTGGAGTAAGTGAAGTTGCTTATGCTCAATTAATGCAAATAATGAATGAAAATAAGTTTCTACCATTTGCGTCTGTATATTTTATCTATAGAATATTTAGTATGTTAGTTTCAATTCCTGGTTTTTTTATTTATTACATTTATTTAAGAAGAGATGCAAAAAATGAAAAATAAAAAATGGGAGCTATTAAAAAGAACTATTATGTATGATGGTAGCCCTTATATTAAAATTTATATGGATAAAATAAAGCTTCCAAATGGCAAGATTATTGATGATTACCATAGAATTGAAGTTAATGATGCCGTTATGCTTCTTGTTGAAAATAATAAAGGCCAGATTCTCGTATATAACGAATATAGGCATGGTATTGGTAATTTAAGTTATACATTTCCAGCTGGTGGCATAGAAGAAAACGAAAGCCTTGAAGATTGCTGCAAAAGGGAATT
>JAYOZO010000014.1:0-1782 GCA_038154165.1 Thiothrix sp. | reverse complement strand
AAGAAATGGGTTATAATTTTAATTCATATAAATTATTAAAAAAATATACAGTTAGTGGCAGTTATAGATTTTCTGAGTTAAATATTATTTATATTAGCGATATAAATAAAATAGCGCCACCAAATAGTATTGATATTGAACAGCCGGAACCTATGTGGCTCACAAAAAATCAAGTGATAGAGGCTATTGAGAAAAACAAGTTCCAAGGTATGACGTATGTAACAACAGCTTTATTATGGTTATTTTATAATGAAAAAAAATAAAATTTGGATTACAGGCTCAGGAATGGTTGGTAAAGCTTTAATTAAAAAATTATCAACTAATAAAAAATATCAAATACTTAGATCAAGTAAAAATAAACTTGATCAAATAAATCAAACAAAAACTGATAGCTGGATCAAAAAAAATAGACCAGATACAATTATAATAAGCTCAGCACTTGTAGGAGGCATACAACTTAACTCAAGTATACCCGCTGATTTTTTGTATCAAAACTCAATGATGTATTTAAATATAATAAATTCCGCGCATAACTATGATTGTAAAAAAATTATTTTTCTAGGAGCAAGTTGCATGTATCCTAAATTAGGTAAACAACCGTTCAAAGAGAATTTAATACTCGATGGTAAAATTGAAGAAACAAATGAAGGCTACGGAATATCTAAAATTCTTGGTGTTAAATTTTTAGAGCTAATTAACAAACAATATTTAACAAATCATATATCTATTATACCAGCTGCTAGCTATGGGCCTAATGATTGCTATGATGAAAATAAAAATCATGTGATACCTGCGCTAATCAATAAATTTCATACAGCAAAAATAAAAAAAAGAAACCAAGTAAATATTTGGGGCTCAGGAAATGTAAAGCGCGAATTTATTCATGTTGATGATATGGCTTCTGGAATTATACATATTATCGAAAACTATAGAGAAAATTCACCCATAAATTTAGGAACAGGTGAAGAATTTACTATTAAAAAATTAGCGAACATAATTAAAAAAGTAGTAAATTATAAAGGCAAAATTGAATTTGACAAATCAAAACCAGATGGAATAAAAAGAAAAATCTTAGATAATTCTAGGTTAAAAAAACTAGGTTGGAAACCAAATATTTCTATTGAAGAAGGAATAGAAAATACTTATCAAGATTTTTTAAAAAATAAAATCTAAGCAAAAAATTTATTTACAACGCTTACCACATATTTAACTTCAGATTTTGCCATATCAGGCGAACTTCCCCAAAAAATACCTCTATCCATTATAATATCGGCACCAGATAATTTTCCAGAAATCCTATATTTAATATTTTTTATTCCTGGCTGTTTTGTCATATTCCCACAAATTATGGGTCTAGTTTCAATTCCATTTTTTTCAAGATGTGTTCTTAAATTATCTCTGATCTCTTGTGATTGACATATTATTGGAAAACCAAACCAAGAAGCTTTTGCGCCTCTTGTTATTTTCATAGGTTGTATAACTTTTTTCTTTGTTAAATATTGAAACTCTGAATTCCAGTATTTACCAATCTCATGTCTTCTTTGATTAAATTTTTCTAGTTTTTTTAATTGTACTAAGCCAATAGCTGCATTCATATCTGTTGACCGTAAATTATAACCAACATTTACAAATAAGAATCTTGGGTCTATGTCTGGGAATTGCTTTTCATACTCTGACGAATTATTCATATCTCTTGTCCAACCATGAGATCTTAAAGACATAATTTTATTTGCTAGATAATCATTATTTGTAACAATCATCCCACCTTCAACGGTTGTAATA
>JAYOZO010000013.1:17425-21941 GCA_038154165.1 Thiothrix sp. | reverse complement strand
TTAATTAAAATTTGCATATCGCTATGTCCAAATGAGACTGCACCGAGCATAATTTCTTCGCTTAACATTTTTGCTTCTGATTCAACCATTAGAACACCATCTTTTGTTCCGGCAACCATTAAATCTAATTCTGAATTTAATAATTCAGCTTTTGTTGGATTTAAAATATAAGAACCATCCTTATATCCAACTTTAGCAGCTCCTAATGGACCTTGAAAAGGTACTCCAGAAATTATTAATGCAGCTGATGCTCCAATTAAAGATGCAACATCCGCATCAATCTCACTATTAAGACTCATAACGGTACATATGACCTGAACTTCATGGGTAAACTCTTTTGGGAACAATGGTCTCAAAGGCCTATCAATTAATCTAGATGTAAGAGTTTCTTTCTCTGCAGGTCTTCCTTCTCTTTTAAAATATCCTCCTGGAATTTTTCCTGCGGCATATGTTTTTTCTTGATAATTTACTGTAAGAGGAAAAAAATCTCTTATTTGTCCATCGTTTTTTGCGACTACTGTTGTTAGCACAACAGTTCCCTCTATATTTACAATGACAGCTGAATTTGCTTGCCTTGCAATCTTTCCAGCTTCAATTATTACTTCATGTTTTCCATATTGGAAATTTCGTTTTATTGATTTCATTTTTTTCTCTTAGTTTATCTTCTTAATCCTAAAGAAGAGATTATTGTTTGATATCTCTCTAAGCTTTTTTTCTTTAAATAATCAAGAAGTTTTCTTCTAGTATTCACCATCTTTAATAAGCCACGTCTTGAATGATGGTCTTTTTTATGAACACTAAAATGCTCACTAAGAAAGTCAATTCTTTTTGATAATAATGCTATTTGAATTTCAGGAGAACCAGTATCTGCTTCTCCTTTTTGATATTCCTTTATAACTTTAATTTTTTCTTCAGTTGATAATGCCATAATTTTTCACTTAATTTCCTATTTTACGAAGCCGCATTCTATCACGATATATTAATCATACAAACATTAACTTTTAAATTAAAATTTTCCTAGGTAAAAGCTCATAATTATTATTAATTTCGCCGATACCAAGAAATCCATTATCTTTATCATAAATTTTCACAATATTTAATGGCTTTTCTTTGGTTTTTATTGATTTTCCATTGATTATCTTTGGCACATCGCTATCAGACAAGTAATAAGATTTTGTATCTATTAATAATCGATCTACATTAATCATATATTTTTGAAATATTTCTTTTTCTGAACTATTTAAAAATTTTTCTAATTCAATAGAATTATCTAAACTTACGTCATTTATTCTTGTTCGTGTCAATTTTGTTACAGTACCTCCCGAACCAAGATCCTTGCCAATTTGCTCAGCTAAAGTTCTTATATATGTACCCTTTGAACATGTAACTTGTAAAAATAATTCTTTATCATTGAGCGCTGTTAACTTTAAATCGTATATTATGATTTTTCTAGGTTTTCTATCAATACTCATTCCCTTTCTAGCATATTCATATAAACGAACTCCTTTATACTTGAGAGCAGAATACATTGGGGGGACTTGAAAAATCTCGCCTAAATATTTTTTTTCTATTGAGTTCAAGTTTTCAAAATTAGGCTTAATGTTAGTTGTTTCAATTTTACCATCTAAATCACCTGTAGATGATATAAGACCAAGTTTAATAACTGCCTCATAACTTTTATTAGAATTTAAAAAAAAAGAGCAAAGTTTTGTAGCTTTGTTAAAAAAAATTATTAATAAACCGCTAGCTAAGGGATCTAATGTTCCCGAAAAACCAGCTTTTTTTTGATTAATTTTTTTCTTTACCTTTGTTAAAGCGTCATTTGAAGATATTCCAGAGGGTTTATTTAATAATAAACAACTTTGTTTATAATTATTCATAAATTTAAACTTTTATTTATAAGTTTTTCTAATTCAAAAGCTTTAGATTCTGTATCGTCATAAATAAATCTTAGCCTTGGCACGGATCTCAGATTGGTGTTTTCTGATAATTTTTTCTTAAAGAACTGTTTTGAGGAGTTTATAGCATTACTTATTTTTTCAATCTCTGAAATTAATCTATCTTTATTATTAAATATTATAAAAAATATTTTAGCATTTTTTAAATCTTTCGATACATCTACTTCGGTAATTACTACGTCTTTTATTCTTTGATCATTAATATCATTTCTAATGATTTGCGCGATTTCTTTTCTAATAACTGAGCCAATCCTATATATTCTTTGATTATCAGAATCATATTTCATTATTCTATTTTCCTAGCAACTTCAATCCTTTGAAAGACTTCTATATTATCACCTGGTTTTACATCATTATAATTTTTAACTGCTATACCACATTCTGTGCCAAGCTTTACTTCTTTTACATCATCTTTATGTCTTCTTAATGACTCCAGCTCCCCTTCATATATAACAATATTATCTCTCAATACTCTTATTGGGTTACCTTTTTTGACAGAACCTTCTATAACCTGGCATCCTGCAACTGCACCCATTGATGATGACTTAAAAACATCTTTAACTTCTGCCAATCCTATTATTTCTTCTTTTGTCTCCGGTGCAAGCAGGCCACTTAAAGCAGCTTTTACATCATCTATCAAGTCATATATAATACTGTAATACCTTAAATCAATATTTTTTTCTGCAACGACTTTTTTTGCTTGGTTGTCAGCTCTTACATTAAATCCTATTATCATGGCATTTGAAGCCTGAGCTAAAGCAATATCAGATTCATTTATAGCGCCTGCTGAAGAACTTATAATTTTAACCATTACTTCGTCGTTATTTAACTTTATTAATGATTCGCATATTGCTTCAGCGCTTCCTTGCACATCTGTCTTTAAAAGTATATTAAATGTAGGAATTTCACCTTTTTTTAAATTACTAAACATGTTATCTAAAGTTGGTGCTTGATATTGAGATGCAAACATTGAATCTCTAAGCTTTGTTTTTCTGTATTCAGCAATATCTCTGATATTTTTATCGTTAACTGCTGATAAAACTTCATCACCCACTTCAGGGGCTCCAGATAATCCAAGAACAACAACAGGTGTTGATGGCGTAGCTTTATTGACTCTTTTTCCATCCTGATCAATCATTGCTCTAATTCTTCCATATTCTTTGCCACATAAAATATTATCGCCTGTATTCATACAACCCTTTTGCACAAGAACAGTTGCCGTTGCTCCTTTTCCTTTATCCAATGCGGACTCTAAAACTATACCAGTAGCAGAACCTTTTGATATTGCCTTTAGCTCCAGGACTTCTGCAAGCAAAGAAATTGATTCAAGTAAACTTTCTACACCGGTTCCTTCTTTCGCCGAAACCTCAACAAATATATTTTCTCCACCCCATTCTTCAGGAACAACCTCATGTTTTGAAAGCTCTGTTTTTATAGCCTCAACGTTGGCGCCTTCTTTATCTATTTTATTTATAGCAACAATAATTGGTACTTCGGCTGCTTTAGAATGTTTTATAGCTTCTATGGTCTGAGGTTTTACTCCATCATCAGCAGCAACAACTAAAATAACTATATCCGTACAATTTGCTCCTCTAGCTCTCATTGATGTAAATGCGGCGTGCCCAGGAGTATCCAAGAAAGTTAAAATACCGTGTCTTGTATTAACCTGATATGCGCCAATGTGTTGTGTTATTCCCCCAGCTTCACCCGATGCCACCCGACTCGATCTTATATAATCTAATAACGAAGTTTTTCCATGGTCAACATGTCCCATAATAGTTATCGCTGGCGGTCTAGGCTCCAATTCATATTTATCATCTGACTCAATTGTTAATAAATTTTTTTCTATATTTTCATAATCAATTGTTGTAACTTTGTGCCCCATTTCTTCTACAACAATAGTTGCTGTATCTTGGTCTAAGGTCTCGTTAATAGTTGCCATCACGCCCATTTTCATAAGCGTTTTTATAACTTCAGCTGATTTCACTGAAATTGCTGACGCCAGTTCAGACACTGAGATAAATTCTCCTAATTCTACAGTGTAAACAGCAGGTTCGGTAGGTTTTTCAAACTGGTGTTTATCTTCAACTATACTATTATGCTTGTTTTTTTTAGCAGACTTCATTCTTATAATACGATTTTCATCTGAAATTTGAATCTTTTGCCTGCGGTTTTTTTGCTTTATAACAAGGTTATTTTTTTCCTCATTGATGTATTTTGTTTTAGTTTTTTTTCTTCTTTTTTTATTATCACTTGGTTCATTGCTTTCAAAAATATTTGTTTCATTTGAATGCATTCCATTTTCATTATCATCCGCGTTAATATCCTGTGTCTCAAAAGATTCTTTACTTGATAAATTATTTCTATCTTCATTAATTTTTCCTAATTCTTCATTTTGTTCTTCATTAGTGTCAGCTTCTATTTTTTTTGTTACTTGGTTATTAACCTTAGAAAAAACTCTTTTTTTTCTTATAATTGTCTTTGATTTCTGTTTTTCATCTTTAGAATCTTCTAATTTTATAACATCTTTTTTTATCGTATTATTTTTAGCCGGCTCA
>JAYOZO010000013.1:16791-17415 GCA_038154165.1 Thiothrix sp. | reverse complement strand
GCTCACTTCGAAAAAAATCTAATAACTGCATTTTTTCATCATCACTTATTAATTCATCGTCATTTTTTTTCTCGATACCGGCTAACTTTAATTGTTCAATTAGCCTTACAGATGATAATCCTATTGTTTTTGAAAATTCTTTAACTGTGATATCTGACATTTTTTATTTTAATCCTCAAACATTGGGGCTCTTGCAGTCATAATAAGTTTGCCAGCAAATTCTTCTGTCATATTATTTATTGGCATTAACTCATCAATAGATTGATCTGCTAAATCATCAATTGTTATAATACCTCTGCAAGCAAGTTCAAAAGCTAAATCATTTGTCATTCCTTCCATTTCCAGCAATGCTTTCGACGGTTCAGCATCCATATTTAAAGACTCTGGGTTTATAGCTTGCTTTAACAAATAATCTCTTGCTTTATTTCTAATATCTTCGACAGTATCTTCATCAAGATTATTTATTTCCATCATATCCTTTGGTGGAGCATATGCGATTTCGTCAACACTAGAAAAACCCTCTTGAGCTAAAATTAGCGCAATATCTGGTTTAATATCTAAATATTTAACAAAATTTTCGCTTATCATTTGCGTTTCAGCCTCACTTTTTTCATCAACCTGTCC
>JAYOZO010000013.1:9803-16781 GCA_038154165.1 Thiothrix sp. | reverse complement strand
TCTTCCAATAGCTTGAGATAATTTTTCTTCTTCAACCGCTATATCCATGCTTTTCGATTCTTCATCCATAACTATTGATAAAACTGTAGCAGGCGACATTGCATTAATAACAAATTGAGCAGGATTTTCATCCCATAAAATAATATCTATTCGCTCTCCTGCTATTTCATTGGAGACCGACTGCACTCTCGAGCCTCTCATGCCAACACAAGCACCAACTGGATCTAACCTTGGATCATTTGATTTTACGGCAATTTTTGCTCTTATGCCCGGATCCCTTGCTGCACTTATTATTTCAATTAGATCTTGACCAACTTCTGGGACTTCTAAACTAAATAAATTAATTAAAAAATCAGGGTGTGTTCTAGATAAAAATAACTGTGGTCCTTTAGACTCTGCACGAACTTCTTTCAAATAAGCTCTAATTCTATCGCCGTTTCTTATCGCTTCTCTAGGAATTAAATCCTCTTTTTCAATAAAACCTTCTGTATTGTTTCCTAAGTCTATAAGCACGCCATTGTGCTCAACTCTTTTTACAATACCCATAATCAGTTCTCCCACTTTATTCTCAAAAGACTCAACTATTCTCAAACGTTCTGCTTCACGAACTTTCTGAACAATTACTTGTTTAGCGGTATGGGCTGCGATTCTACCAAATGGAACAGATTCAATTTCTTCCTCTATAGAATCTCCAATTTCAATTTCGTCATGCTCTTTTGTAGCGTAAGCGTGAAGAATTTGTGCGTCAGGTGATGTAAAATCTGGGTCATCATCAGAGAGGACGGTCCATCTTCTGTATGTCTTATAGTTACCAGTTAATCTATCAATAGATACTCTAACATCTATATCTTTTGTGTATTTTTTTCTTGTTGCTGTTGCTAATGCAATTTCAATAGCATTAAAAATTGTCTCTTTATCAACACCTTTTTCATTTGAAACAGCATCTACAACATTTAAAATTTCTTTACTCATTTTAATCTCTCCAGATTATATCTTTAATCTTGCCTTATCAATTGAATCATAGTCAATTTCATAGATATCAGTTTTATCGTTAATAACTATAAAATTATTATTGACATCTTTTATAATTCCAACAATATTTTTTCTATTTTGTACTGACCATTTTAACTTTAGCTTTACCTTTTTATTTATGCATTTTGCAAAATGTTCTTTTGTCATCAATAATCTATCTAGGCCAGGTGATGATACTTCTAATATATAATCACCATTACATATATTTTCAATATCTAATGTATTTGTTACCTGTTTACTAACTTTTTCACAATCATTAATATTTATTCCAATTTTACTATCAATATATAATGTTAATTTAAGAGAATTATTATGCTGCCCTATATTTAGACCCCATAGTTCATATTTCATAGATATTAATATTGGGTCAATCAATTTCAATATTTGTTCTTTCAAGCAACTACCCTCAAATTTACATAAATTTAACTCCTAGACGAAAAAAACCCCATACGGGGTTCTAAAAAACCCCTAATTAATGGGGCCTATATGTCTAAGACAAAATATTAATATAGTATATTTTGGATAGGGACAAACATCAACTTATTTCAAAAAATCATTATTTTCATATATTTCCAATAATCTTCTATTTTATTTTATAAAATAATTATTTGTTTATTTCTCTATTACTTTATTATCTCTTAAAATTCTTTTTCTTTCGTTAGGACACAATTATTTTTTTCTCAATCTTAAACTCTTTTGCGTAACTTCTAGTAATTCATCTTCATTTATATATGACATCATTTGCTCTAAAGACATAACTCTTGGAGGAATCAAGTTAACTGCTTTGTCTGATCCTGAAGCTCTTATATTTGTTAATTGCTTTCCCTTTAAAACATTAACACCAAGATCATTTTCTTTGCTATGCTCACCAACAATCATACCTTGATAAACTTTTGTTTGTGGCTCTATAAACATTACGCCTCTGTCTTGCAAATTAAAAATTGCATATGCAACTGCGTTACCGGTTTCGGTTGAAACTAGAGCTCCATTCCTTCTTAAAGACATATTTCCTTTAAATTTATCATATTTATAAAAAATTCTATTAATAACACCTGTGCCTCTTGTATTAGTTAGAAATTTACTTTGATAGCCTATCAATCCTCTTGATGGTGCGTGGAAAATTAATCTAACTTTATTTCCTTCGGCCGTCTTCATGTTTATCATTTCAGCTTTTCTTTGCTTCATACTATCTATTACTGAGCTTGAAAATTCTTTATCTACATCAATAGTTACTTCTTCAATTGGTTCAAGTTTTTCGTTATTAGTATTTGTTTTATACAAAACGTTTGGTCTAGAGACTGTTAATTCATAACCTTCTCTTCTCATTGTCTCGACTAATACTCCTAATTGAAGCTCACCTCTTCCCCCGATTTCAAATGAGTCTTTGTTATCATTTTCAGAAAATGTAATTGCAACATTTGTTTCAGCCTCAACTAACAACCTTTCTCTTATCAGTGTAGATGTTACTTTTTTTCCTTCTAAACCAGCTAAGGGTGAATCATTAACAAGTATTGTTATTGACATAGTTGGCGGATCTATTGGAGTTGAATGAATTGGGCAAGTTTCCTTAGGGCTACAGATTGTATCTGAGACTGATGTTTTTGCTAATCCTGCTATACAAATAATGTCACCAGCAAATACTTCATTAACTGGAACTTTTTGTGTCCCATGAAACCTTAATAATTTTGTAAGTCTACCTCTTTCAATTTCTTCTCCATTTAGACTAATTGATTTGACAATATCATTTACTTTTGCTGATCCCTGCTCAACTTTACCCACCAAACACCTTCCTAAATATGGATCGTAATCTAAAAGTGTTGAAAGCATTGCAAAAGGTTTGTCTTTTTCTACATCGGGAGGGTTAACATAACTTATTATTAAATCTAACAATAAGTGTAAATTATCCTTCTTATCATTTAAATCGTTTACGCACCAACCGTCTCTTCCGGAAGCATACATTATTGGAAAATCTAATTGTTCGTCAGTTGCATCTAAAGATACAAATAAATCAAATACCTCATCAATAACATCATTAGGTCTTCCGTCTGATCTATCAACTTTATTGATAATTACTATAGGTTTCAAACCTTGAGACAATGCTTTTCCTAATACAAATTTTGTTTGAGGCATTGGTCCTTCTGCAGCGTCTGTAAGTAATATTACTCCATCAGCCATATCTAAGACTCTTTCAACTTCACCTCCAAAATCGGCATGTCCAGGGGTATCAATTATATTAATTCTTACACCTTTCCATTTTACTGATGTCGGTTTTGCTAATATCGTAATACCTCTTTCTTTTTCTAAATCACCAGAATCCATTAATCTTTCTTCAACGTGTTGATTATCTCTGAAAGTTCCGCTTTGTTTTAAAATTGAATCAATTAATGTTGTTTTTCCATGGTCAACGTGAGCTATAATAGCGATATTTCGAATATCCTCTGACATAGGCACCTAATAAAAAGAAATGTAATTTGGTAGCGGAGGTAGGATTCGAACCTACGACCTTCGGGTTATGAGCCCGACGAGCTGCCAGACTGCTCCACCCCGCACTGTAAGTATGAAGTTTACTTAAGAAATATAAATTATCAAGCTAGTATATTAAAAATATACTCAAAAAATTTATTAGGCAGTAAAAATGTAACAAATAATAATATCGGTACTATAGACAAAGTAAGCGCATTAACTCTTCCTTCGAGATTTATAAGACTATTTGAGCCTTGTTCAAAAAACATAAACCATATAATTCTTAAATAATAATATAAGCCAATAACGGTCAGCAGCACTGTAATAACAGCAACATATACTAAACCACTGCTAATTAAAGCATTTAATACTAAATACTTAGCATAAAATCCTACTGTTAAAGGAACTCCGGCAGAAGATAACATTGTCACCATTAATAATACTGAAACATAACCAGTTTTAGACGATAATCCTTTTAAGTCATTTATATACACAAGATCAAATTTTTTTGCAGAAAGAAACGTAATTATTGACAACGAAGAAACTATTGTAAATGAATAAACAATTACATAAAAAGCAGATACAGAAAAATTAAAATCCTTGGCCGTATATAACGCAATAAAAATAAATCCTGAATTAGCTATGCTCGAATAAGCTAACATTCTCAGAATTTTTCTTTGGGCAAGCGCAAAAATATTACCAATGAATATAGAAAAAACACCAAGAATGAGAATTAAATTATAAAAATTTTCATTCTGAAAAATATCATTTTTATCTAAAAGCCTGTAAGCAAAAACAAAAAATGCTATTTTAGGTATTGATGAAATAAAATTAGTTATTGGTATTGGCGCGCCTTCATACACATCTGGTAACCATAAATGAAAAGGAGCTACAGCAAATTTAAATGCAACACCTATAAAAATTAAAACATATGAAAAAAGGTATAAATTAGAAATCTGAAATTTATTTGGATACTCAACAATATCTGAGATTATAATTGAATTTGTAATGCCATAAAGATATGAAAAACCAAACAAAATTATAGCTGATGCTATTATACTTAAAACAAAATACTTTATTGCAGCCTCGCTAGAAAAAATACTATTTCTATTTAGAGCTATTAATGAGTATAAGCTTAATGATGATAATTCAATACCTAAAAATAAAATTATTAGATTATTTGAAGATATTATTATTAAGCAGCCTAAAAAAGCAAAAATTAGCAATGAGTAAAATTCACCTGAAAACAGTTTTCTTTCTTCAAGGTATTTCCTTGATATTATAATCTGCAATATAAAAATTAAATAGCAAATATATTTAAAAAATTCAGTTAGTTCATTTTTTACTATCGAAGAACTAAATAAATATAAATTATCTTGAGGAAAATATTTTATACTTACTAAAAAAGCTAAAAATACTGATAATAAAGTTACAGAATAAATATAATTTTTTGTAATTTTAAATATTCCAAATAATAGAACTATCATTGCCATTATTGATAAAATAATTTCTGGTATAAAGTTCAGCAAACTGTTTATTATATTTTCTATGATCATAGTTTTGTTAGTATATTATTTGTCATATTTTCTAAAGTTGAGTTCATAAAAATCATTATATAATCTGGATATATTCCAAGTATTAAAACTATGAACGCAAGTAATGCTAATATAACTTTTTCTAGAGAGTTTGCATCAATATACTCTCCCTCAATATTAATTTCCCCATATATAACTCTTTTTACTAACCATAACGAATAAAATGCTGACACTATAAGAGTAGTTGAAGCAAAGAAAGCGTATAAAAAATTTGCTTTAAAAGATGAAATTATTATTATTAATTCACCTACAAAACTTGAGGTTCCAGGAAGACCACAATTTGCAAGTGCAAAAAAAACAAAAAACCAACTATATATTGGCATTTGATTTATTAATCCACCTAAGTCAGATATTTTTTTTGTTTTATACCTGTCATATATTGAACCCACACATATAAACAATGCAGCAGAAATAAAGCCATGAGATAATATTTGATACATACTTCCTGAAAGACTAATAATAATATCTTCATGTGACAATGTACTTTCAAATAATTGAAATATTATAAAAAATCCAAGTGTTACAAAACCCATATGAGATATTGATGAATATGCTATAAGCTTTTTCATATCATCTTGTGTAATTGCAATTATTCCAACATAGACAATTGCAATTATTGATAAAATAATAAAGTATATATCAAAGCTTAAAGCTCCTAATGGTACAACAGGAATTACATATCTTATAAACCCATAGGCTCCAACTTTTAAAAGGATGGCAGCTAATATTACTGAGCCGGATGTAGGCGCCTCAACATGGGCGTCAGGTAACCAAGTATGAAATGGAAACATTGGTATTTTTATGGCAAATGCAATTGCCATAGCTATGAAAAGCAACTCTTGTTCTTTTAATGAAAAATTCGCATCATATATTGTCAATATATTAAAAGAAGATATTTTGTAATTAATATAGATAAAAGATATTAAAAGTAAAATTGAACCCAAAAAAGTGTAAATAAAAAATTTAACAGTAGCATAAATTCTATTAGATCCTCCCCATATACCAATTATTAAAAACATTGGAATTAGTAAAGCTTCAAAAAAAATATAAAAAAGTATTGCGTCTATTGCTGAAAAAACTCCTATTGTTAAACCATTTGCTACTAAAAAACTTGCATAGTAATAAGATCTTTTTGTTAAATTAAGAGTTGAATTATATAAAGAAACTATAAAAAAAATCAGAGTATTTAAAACTATTAGCAAGACTGAAATAGCATCTACTCCTAAATAATAAAAAATATTTAATGATGGTATCCAATTAAAATTTTCAATAAATTGAAAATCAGAAATATTTTTATTAAAACTTAATAATAGAAAAATAGATAATATAAAAACAAATAAGTTAATACTAATATTAATTATATTTAAATAACTATCTTTATTATTATAAAATAAGATTAATAAACCGGATATAATTGGAATCCATATTAACATTGATAATATATTATCTATCATAAAATCCTCACTAATATAGCAGCAAAAATAATTACTAAAGAAAGTACTATTAAAAAGGCATAATGATATAAATAACCAGAACTTATGGTCCTCAAATAGGATGAAAGAATATTAATTCTCTTTGGTATACCATTAACAATAAATCCATCAATTAAAGCTATATCCATCTTATTTGAAAAGAATAATGAAGACTTTTTCATAATAAGACTTATATATAAAAATAATTCATCAAATTTATAATTTGATTTAATTATTAAAATTAACTTTTTGAACGAGAAAAATTTTAAGAATTTAAAGTTGGTTTTTTCTTTATAAAGTTTTATAGAGATATAATAACCTATTAATAGAGCAATAGACGCTGGCGATAAAATACCATGAATTATAAATGACAATATTCCTTGATATTTAATCTCACTAGGTGACCACATGAATAT
>JAYOZO010000013.1:5917-9793 GCA_038154165.1 Thiothrix sp. | reverse complement strand
TATAGGCATATCAATAAATATTTTAATAGTATAACCAGAGAACAATGATAATAAAGCTAAAATTATTAATGGTATTAAAATTATCAGAGATTGTTCTTTTACTGAGTTAATATTGTCACCTCTGTAATCACCATAAAAAACCATGAAAAGCAATCTTAAAGAGTATATTGTTGTAACTAATGCTCCTAAAACCAACATTAAATATGCGATAAAAGATATTGTTCTATCTTCGTAAAGCATCACTTCTAAAATTAGGTCTTTAGAAAAAAATCCAGATGTTAATGGAAAACCAATTATGCTTAATGTTCCTATTAAAAAACAAATATAGGTAATTGGTAATTTCAACCTAAGGCCACCCATTTTCATAATATCTTGATTATGATGAAGTGACATAATTACTGATCCAGCGCATAAAAATAATAATGCTTTAAAAAAAGCATGAGTGTATAGATGAAAAAAAGACACAGTATAAGCGTTTATGCCAAGTGCTGAAACCATATAGCCAAGTTGAGATATTGTTGAATAAGCGATTACTTTTTTTATATCATTTTCGAAAATTGCTATTAAGCCAATGAATAGTGCTGTAGAAGCACCTACAATTAAAATAATATTTGTTGCAAAGCATATTTCATAAACTGGAGATAATCTACCCACCATAAATATACCCGCTGTTACCATTGTTGCAGCATGAATTAAAGCAGATATAGGTGTTGGTCCTTCCATAGAATCAGGCAACCAAACATGTAAAGGTATTTGTGCAGATTTAGCCATCGCTCCAATAAATAACATTAAGCAAGATAAGTCTATATAACTTAAGCCAAAATATTTTTTTAGATTGTCTACATCTGATTCATTTATATTTAAAAAAATTGTTCTGTAATCAAAAGAATCGAAAGCTGCATATATCATAGCTATGCCTAAGATAAAAAACATATCTCCTATTCTATTAATTAAAAAAGCTTTAAGATTTGCATGAATGGCTGATTTCTTCTTGTAAAAAAATCCAATTAACAAATAAGATACTAAACCAACTCCTTCCCATCCAATAAATAATTGAATTAAATTATTAGAAATAACCAACAAAATCATTGAAAAAGTAAATAGAGCGATATATGAAAAAAATCTTTTGTAGTCTTTTTCTCTTTCCATATACGACATGCTATACAAATGCACGACCGAGGATATTAAAAGAACTACTACCAGCATTGCCGCAGAGTACTTATCAATAAGGTATCCAATACCAATATTAAAATTTAGAACCGAAATCCAATTATAAAAGTTCTCATATAAAATTAAATTATTACTAGAATATATATTAAAGCAAATAATTATTGAAAAAATAAGAGATAACGAAACAATAGATGTACTTATGATTCCAGAGTAAAAATTATTTAATAGCTTTGAACTAAAGCCCGTTATTATTGAGCTCAAAATTAATAAAATTGGTATTGATAATAATAATGATTCCATCTTATCCCTTAAGTTTATTAATTAAATTAATTTCAAGTGAGTTTCTAATCCTAAATAATGATACTATTATTGCTAATCCTATAGCTGACTCAGCTGCTGCAACAGCTAAAATAAAAAATACAAATACTTGTCCAGTCATATCATTGCTATAATGCGAGAATATAATAAAGTTTGTATTTACCGATAAAAGCATTAATTCAATAGACATTAAAAGCAACAAGATATTTTTCCTGTTTATAAATATTCCAGCTACGCTAATACAAAAGAGTAAAGCGCTAAAAACTAAGTAATGCGAGATTGTTATCATAAATCTTTATCCTTAATTATTTTTAATCTTGATTGTTTTGTTTCTTCTATTTGTCTTGAAGGATCTTGTTTTAATGCTTTTCGTTTATTTGCACTATTTATAGCAATTGCAGCTATAATTGCTACTAACAAAATAAGTGATGTTACTTCAAATGAATATAAATGCTTTGTGAATAATAATAATCCAATTTCATAAGTATTATTAAATTCTGCATAGTAATTAATTTCGTCAACTTGATAAAAATCATGATAAAAAATAACCATATATAATTCTATAAACATAATTAGAGAAATTATTAGAGAAAATAATAAATATAATTTTTGATTAACTTTTTCCTTAACTGGTAAATCCAATAGCATTATAACGAATAAAAATAAAACTAAAACAGCACCCACATAAACTAGAACTAAAACTATAGATAAAAACTCTGCTTTTAGCATTAACCAAAGTATTGCGCTATTAAAAAATATTAAAACCAAAAGCAAAGCGGCGTGAACTGTATTATTTACAATAATTAAACTAAGTGATGAAATGATTATCACAGATGTGACCAAATAAAAAAGTATTGTTAAGATATCCATAATTTCATTCGTTATAATAATTGTTATTATTCTTTTTTTGCGGCTTGATCAGCCGCAATTTCATCTTCATACTTATCTCCTATTTTAAGAAGATCACTTTTTTTTAAGATATTATCGCCACGCTCTTCAAAATGATATTCAAAGATTCGTGTTTCAACTATTGCGTCAACTGGACAAGCTTCTTCACAGAAACCACAAAATATACATTTAAATAGATCTATATCATATTTTGTAGTTCTTCTTGTCCCATCATTTCTTTCCTCTGTATCAATTGTAATAGCTAGTGCAGGGCAAACTGCTTCGCATAATTTGCAACCAATACATCTTTCCTCTCCACTAGGGTACCTTCTTAAAGCATGTAAACCTCTAAATCTAGATGATTGAGGAGCTTTTTCATGAGGATAATTTAATGTAATTTTTTTTTTAAACATATTTAAGAATGTTACTTTCATACCAAGTAGTAACTCATAAAGAAAAAAACTTTTTATATATCGTTTAATCATAATTAATTCTCTATTTAAACCAAGGGCCAATATTAAAATATATCATTATCATTTCTACAAAAATCCATAATAGTGTTAAGGGAATTAAGATTTTCCATCCAAGTCTCATAATTTGATCATATCTATACCTTGGAAAAGTTGCTCTAAACCAAATAAAACAAAACATAAAAAAGAATGTTTTTAAAATAAACCAGTGTATACCATCTTGTATAAAAAATAATATAGTAGCGCTGACAATATCTTGATTAACAATATTACTTACATCGTTGAAATTAAATGGAGATAGCCAACCTCCAAAAAATAATATTGCTGTTAATGCAGATATTAAGATCATATTTGCATACTCTGCTATAAAAAAAATTGCAAAACCCATTCCTGAATACTCGACATGGAAGCCTGCAACTAGCTCAGACTCACCCTCCGCCACATCAAAAGGTGCGCGATTTGTTTCGGCAACACCTGCTATAAAATATATTATAAATAAAGGAAACAAAGGAACAAACAGCCAATGAAATATTGAGCCTTTTTGAACATTAATTATATCTCCAAGATTCAAACTTCCTGATATCATAATTACTCCAACTAGCGCAAACCCCATAGCAATTTCGTACGCTATAATCAATGCCGCCGATCTCATTGCACCAAGTAATGCATATTTTGAATTTGAGGCCCACCCTGCAATTATTATTCCGTAAATTCCTAATGAGGTCATAGCTAAAATGTATAGTATCCCAGCATTAATATCTGATAAAACCTTAACACTATCAAAAGGAATTACAGCCCAGGCTGAAAAAGCTACAGTAAATGTAATAATTGGAGCTAATAAAAATAAAAATTTATTCGCATCTTTTGGAATCACGATTTCCTTAAAAAATAATTTTACCCCATCTGCTAAAGGCTGCAATAAACCTTTTGGGCCAACAATATTTGGACCAACCCTAACTTGCATTGAAGCTATAATTTTTCTTTCAGCATAAGTATAATATGCAACTAAACTTAATAATGGGAACATTAT
>JAYOZO010000013.1:0-5907 GCA_038154165.1 Thiothrix sp. | reverse complement strand
ACAAAGTATATGGAAAAACACTTAATTGATTAAAATATTCTATTATGAAAGAAATATTATTTTTTATAAAATCATACATTTTCTATTAAAATTTGTTGATATTGTTTTCCGAGTTCGTAATGTTCTTTATTTGAATTCACCATAAATACACAGTTATCAGATACATTTTCGTCGATTATAAGCTCTGCAAGCAAAGATTTTTCACCTTGTCTTATAATTACTTTATTTTTCTCAATATCTATATTATTTTTTTCTAAGGTCTTTTTATTTAAACTAACTGTATTTTTATTATTATTAACGTTATTTAGTGAAAATGCTCTCCTAACAATATTATCATTAAAATAATTACTATATCCTCCAGACCTTATAAGATTTGTATTACTTTCAATTTTTTGGATCTTTAAATTTTCTAAGTTTATATTCAAAACCTTTTTATTTTTTCTGATCTCGGCTTCAACTTCATTAATTATATCTATATAATCAAATTTATTATTAATTTCTTTTCCAAAAACTAATCTTAGCTTTGTAAGTATTTTCCATCCTTCTTTTGCTAAATAAAATGGATTAAGGCTATTTGAAAAAGATTGCCATTCACCTTCTATATTAACGAATGTACCTGGACTCTCAAAAACTGTTGCCAAGGGAAGAACCAAGTCATAATAATTTAAATCTTCATCAGATATAAAACTATGAAAACCTAAAACAAAATTTGCTTCACTTAGTGATTTTTTTAAATCACTATAATGATAAAAATCTATTAAATCTAAATTGTAAATAATATAAGTGTCTAAACTAGCTTTAATAGATTCGTATACATTTAATCCAATATTTTTTTGATCTTTCAAGCCAACTGATTTTTTTGGCAAACATCCAGTTAACCAAGCACCAGCTTCATTACATTTGTCTCCTAAAAAACCTATATGAGACTTTGTTAAAATGGAAATAATGTTTGTTAATATTTTTAGCAACTCATAATCTTGATGATTCTTTAAATTAGAGCCTAGTAAAATTAATGAATTATCAAATAACAAATCACCACAAAATTTTTTAATTTTCTTATTAGTTAAACCTTTTCCTTTAAAGTTCTTTTTTATTTCTTCTGGAACTGAAAAATTATTTAAAGTTTTATCATTTATTGTTATTACTGATAAATACTCAATAGCATCAATTAAAATTTCAATTATTAAATTTGGATTAATTAAAAGCGATTCGCTAGTTTCAAAATTGTATTTATAATTAAATGTTTGAATAGTGTTAATTTTTGCGTTATTTAAATAAGCTTTTCTAATTTTATGCGATAGAATTGGTTGATCATAAGTTAAATTACTATCAACTAACAATATTGAATTTATTTTCTCAATATCTTTTATTGGGATATCAATTTTGGGAAATAAATTGTCATCTACATTAGAAAAGTAATTTTGTGATACTCTATGGTCAATATTATTTATATTTAACTCTCTAAGCCATTTTTGAAATAGGTACTGCTCTTCAATGGTTGAATTAGCGCTAATAAATCCAGCAGACATACCAAACTTAGTTTCGTCAATATTTTTTTTAATAATTTCAAACGCTTGCTCCCATTCAATTTCTTCATATCTTCCGCCAATTTTTGCAACTGGTTTTTTTAACCTCTCGTTGTGGTTAATTGCCTCATAAGAAAATCTATCTCTATCAGATAGCCATATTTCATTTATATTATTATTCTCAAAAGGAACCACGCGAAAAACATTGTTATCTAATACGTGGACAGACATATTTGATCCGATACAATCATGGGGTGAAATAGATTTAATCTCTTCTAATTCCCAGGTTCTTCCTTTCATGTGTGAAGGCCCAGCATTAAGAGCTCCAACAGGACATATATCAATCATATTCCCAGACATAGGAGAATTTATTGCAGATGATAAATATGTCCTTATCTCCAAATTCTCACCTCTTCCTACTGCTCCAAACTCTTTAATTCCTGCAATCTCTTCGCCATATCTAACACATCTAGTGCAATGAATGCACCGAGTCATATTTGTTTTTATTAAAGGACCAATTTTATAATCTATCAAAACTCTTTTTTCATAACTATATCTTGATTTAACTCTTCCATGCACGAATGCTTGATCTTGTAGCTCACACATTCCAGCTTGATCACAAACAGGACAATCAAGAGGGTGATTAATTAATAAAAATTCCATTGTATTTTTTTGTGAATCTTGAGCTATTTTTGAGTTAGTAAAATATTCTTGATTTTCGATTGCAGGTGTTGAACAGGCCGGCAGAGGTTTATTAATCCCAACTTGTTCTATAAGGCACATTCTGCAATTAGCTGCTACAGATAACTTACTATGATAACAAAATCTAGGAATATGAATCCCGTTTCTATCAGCAATTTGAATTATTGTTTCACCTTTTTCAAAAAAATACTCTTTATTATTAATTTTTATTTTCATTTTATTTATATAAACTCTTTTTTATGTTTTTTTACTTATATAACTAAGAAATTCTTTTTCATAATATTTAATAAAACTTTCGACAGGCATTGCAGCTGCGTCACCTAATGCACATATTGTGCTTCCAGAAATCATATGCGGGATTGATTTAAGAGTTTCAAAATCTTCCAAAGTTGCTTGACCTTTAATTATCTTATCAATGATTTTATACATCCATCCAGTACCTTCCCTGCAGGGAGTACACTGACCGCAAGACTCTGAATAATAAAATCTTGCTATTCTATGAATAACTTCGACCATATTTGTGTCTTCATCCATAATTATAACTGCTCCTGATCCAAGCATTGATCCAGCATTTGAAATTGACTCATAATCCATATTTGTTTCTAACATTATATCTCCAGGCACAACTGGAACTGATGAGCCACCAGGAATTACTGCCTTGAGTTTTTTATTATTTTTTACACCGCCAGCCAAATCAAGTAAATCCCTGAAAGGAGTACCTAGTGGAATCTCATAGTTTCCTGGTTTATTTATATGTCCTGACACAGAAAAACATTTAAAGCCTGCGCTTTTATCTGTTCCAATTTTATTAAACCAATCTGAACCCTTATTAATAATTTCTGGAACTGATGCTAGAGTCTCTACATTATTTATAATTGTTGGACAACCAAAAAGTCCTTTTTCAGCTGGAAATGGAGGTTTATACCGAGGGAAGCCTTTTTTGCCTTCTATAGATTCCAACATAGCGGTTTCTTCTCCTACAATATAAGCTCCTGCTCCAATAAGATCATAAATATCAATACAAATATTTGAATCTAAGATATTCTTGCCAATTAGTTTATTTTGATATGCATCCTTTAGTGCTTTTTTTACACTAGAATAAACATCGTCAATAAATTCACCTCTTAAATAACAATATGCAACCTTTGCTCCAATTGCATAACTTGCTATAAGCATACCCTCTAATAAAGCATGTGGATTAAATCTAAGAATATCTCTATCTTTACAAGTTCCTGGCTCGGATTCGTCTGCATTGCAAACAAGGTATTTAATTTCATCAGAATTTTGATCAATAAAACTCCATTTCCTCCCAGTAGAAAAACCTGCTCCTCCTCTTCCTCTTAATCCAGAATCAATAATATTATCAATAATATCTTTTGGCTTAGTGGAGTTAGCAATTATTTTTTTCCAGGCCGAATAACCTCCAATACTAACATAGGTTTCATAGGAGTTAGGGTTTTCCTTTGATAATGTTGCATAACATAGTTCGTTAATTTTTATATTATTTTTCATTCTCAATATCATCAAATATTTTGTCTATTTTTTCAGTTGTTAAGTTCTCATAATACTTATGATCTATTTGCATCATTGGTGCACCACAACAAGCAGCAAGGCACTCCCTCTCGTCTTTTAAAAAAAATTTTTCGTTTGTATCCCCAAGTTTTATTCCTAATTTTCTTTCTATATACGACAAAATATTATCCGATCCATTTAACATACAAGAAATATTTGTACACACAGAAACTGTATGTTTCCCAGTTTTTTTTAATTCAAACATTGAATAAAATGAAGCAACTTCATAAACGTCAATTTTTTTAATATCTAAAAATTTTGCAACAGCATCAATATGTTCACTTTTTATATATTTATTTTCTTTTTGTATTAAATGCAATGCATAAATAATAGCTGGTTTTTTTTGTCCTCTAGGAAACTTTAAAATCCAATCATTTAATTTATTTTCGTTTTCATTTGAAAAATTATATGAATTTTTTTCTATCATAGAATTACCTATCTATTTCACCAAATACAATATCTTGAGTTCCTATAACAGCAACGACATCTGATATCATATGACCGCTTACCATTTCGTTAAGAGCAGCAAGATGAGGAAATCCTGGTGCTCGCATTTTTATTCTATATGGCTTATTTGATCCATCAGAAATCAAAGTAACCCCAAATTCACCTTTTGGATGCTCAACAGCACAGTAAACCTCGCCTTTTGGGACGCAATAACCTTCGGTAAATAATTTAAAATGGTAAATTAAAGATTCCATATCTTCTTTAAATTCGCTTCTACTAGGAGGGGTTATTTTATTATTATCAGAAAGAACATCACCATCATTCTTTTTTAACCAGTCAACACATTGCTTTATTATTTTATTTGACTGCCTCATCTCTTCTATTCTAACTAAATACCTATCATAACAATCACCATTAGTTCCAACAGGAATGTCAAAATCTAAACTTTTATAAGTTTCGTAAGGTTGTTTTTTTCTAAGATCCCAAGCTATACCAGATCCTCTTAACATTGGCCCTGAAAACCCTAATTGGAATGCTCTTTCTTTTGAAACTATTCCAATATCGACTGTTCGTTGTTTCCAAATTCTATTATCAGTAAGAAGAGTTTCATATTCATCAATACATTTAGGAAATCTATCTATAAAATCTTTTATAAAGTCTAACAATGATCCTTCTCTAGCTTCGTTAAGTTTATCTATCTCTTTTTTTGATTTCCATTTTGAATGTTTATACTTTGGCATAATTTTTGGTAAATCTTTAGCTACGCCTCCAGGTCTATAATAAGTTGCGTGCATTCTAGTTCCCGACACTGCTTCATAGCAATCCATTAAATCTTCTCTTTCTCTAAAAGCATATAGGAATACACTCATTGCGCCAATGTCAAGAGCGTGTGCTCCAAGCCACAACAAATGATTTAAAATTCTAGTAATTTCGTCAAACATTACCCTAATATATTGAGCGCGTATTGGAACATCTATATTTAATAATTTTTCTATTGAAAGAACATATGCGTGCTCGTTACTCATCATTGAAACATAATCTAGTCTGTCCATGTAACCTATGCTTTGATTATATGGCTTACTCTCTGCTAATTTTTCAGTTCCTCTGTGAAGTAATCCGATATGAGGATCTGCTCTTACTATTACTTCTCCTTCTAATTCCAAAATTAATCTTAAAACTCCGTGAGCAGATGGATGCTGAGGACCAAAATTCATTGTAAAACTTTTAATTTCAGGCATTTTTTTCATCCTCTTTATTAGTTTCTCTTATAACTTTAGGGACTAAAACTCTTGGTTTTATTGTTACTGGCTGATAAGTGACTCTTTCTTTTTTTAAATCATAACTTACTTCAACATTTCCTATTAAAGGAAAGTCTTTTCTTAGCGGATAACCAATAAAACCATAATCAGTTAATAATCTTCGCAGATCAGGATGATTTGAAAAAATTATTCCAAATAAGTCGTATGCTTCTCTTTCATACCAGTTTGCAGAAGACCATATTGATGTTACTGATGGCAATATTGGGTTTTCATCATTCTCACAATAAACTTTTACATTTAATCTTGTGTTAGAGGAAACAGACAAAAGATTGTATATGACAGAAAATCTCTGTTTTGGCTGATTAAAATTTTTCTTTGCAGTCTCATAAGTATATCTTCCG
>JAYOZO010000012.1:17696-23026 GCA_038154165.1 Thiothrix sp. | reverse complement strand
ATTATATATAAGGGATCTCATAGTTCCTGCTATTGCGCTATTTTTTTTTGTTGCTACATTTATATTATTTTCGTCTTTTTTAACAGTTACATCGTTGTGGATATCTAAAGACGATTCCCCTTTAGGACCTTTAAATGAAATAACATTACCGTTAATGTTAACTTCAACATTATTTGGTATTTCAACAGGTTGTTTCGCTATTCTTGACAATTATTTACTCCACAGTACAGATTATTTCACCGCCACAATTATTATCTCTCGCTGCATCTGCTGTCATTACGCCTTTTGAAGTTGACACAATTGCAACACCTAATCCACCTAATACACTTGGTAATTCGTTTTTATTGCTGTATTTCCTTAAACTTGGTTTGCTAAATCTTTTTATGTTAGATATAACCGGTTTACCTTGAAAATACTTTAATTTAATTTTTAATCTTCTTTTATTATTTTCAATTTCTTTAATCTCATAATCTAATATATATCCTTCTTCTTTAAGAACAGACAATATTGATTCTTTTGTTTTTGACATGTCTGTACAAACAAATGTTTTATTAACCATTTGCCCATTTCTTATTGAAGTCAACATTGCCGCTATTGGATCACTCATGCTCATAATAATCTCCTTTACCAACTAGCCTTTACTAAGCCGGGAATGTCCCCACGCATTGCTGCTTCTCTAACTTTAATTCTTCCTAGGCCAAATTTTCTATAAAAACCTTTAGGTCTTCCTGTTAATGCACACCTATTAGTGACTCTAGATAAACTTGAATCTCGCGGTAGTTTTTGTAACTTCATTGATGCATTTTGTTTTTCTTCCATACTTGAATCTTGACTATTTAAAATAGCTTTATATTCTTTTCTTTTATTTAGCATTCTTTCGCTTAATTTAATTCTTTTCTTTTCTCTTTCAATCATTGACTTTTTTGCCATTTTTATCTCCTAAATGGGAAATTAAATTCTTCCAATAACAATCTAGCTTCCTCATCATTTTTAGCAGATGTTGTTATTGATATATTTAAACCCCTAATATTATCAATTTTATCGTAATCAATTTCTGGAAAAATGATTTGTTCTTTGATTCCAAGAGTATAATTTCCTCTGCCATCAAATGCCTTTTTTGAAAATCCTCTAAAATCCCTAATTCTTGGAATAGCTATAGATATAAGTCGATCTAAAAATTCATACATTTTATCTTTTCTAAGAGTAACTTTACAGCCAATTGGCATTCCTTCTCTTAAACTAAAAGCTGCTATAGATTTTTTAGCTTTTGTAACTATAGGTTTTTGTCCTGAAATCTTCTCTATATCCTCAACAGCTTGATCTATAATTTTTTTATCTTTAACAGCCTCGCCTATTCCTACATTAATTGTAATTTTTACAATATGTGGAATTTCCATAGAGGACTTATAATTCATTTTTTCTTTTAATGAATTTCTAATTTCTTCTTGATAAATTTTTTGTAATCTAGTACTCATAGATCTATTTGTTCCCCAGTTGACTTAAAAACTCTAACTTTTTTATCATCTTTTAATTTAAGGATACCTACTCTATCTGCTTTTTTTGTTTTTACGTTATATATCATTGCGTTAGAAACATGAATGGGCATTTCTTTTTCAACAATACCGCCAGTCTCATTTTTATTTGGATTTGGTTTAACGTGTTTTTTAGCTAAATTTATACCATCAACAAGTATTCTCTCATTATTAATAACCTTAGAGATTATTCCAATTTTTCCCTTATCTTTTCCTGCTATTATATATACTTGATCGCCTTTCTTTAATCTATTCATACTTTATACCTATAACACTTCCGGTGCTAATGAAATAATTTTCATAAATTTCTCTGTTCTTAATTCTCTTGTTACTGGTCCAAAAATTCTTGTGCCTATTGGTTGTAATTGTGCGTTTAGTAAAACAGCAGCATTGCCATCGAATTTTATTAAAGAACATCATCTCTCCTAACTCCTTTTGCAGTTCTAACAACTACAGCATTTAGAACCTCTCCTTTTTTTACTTTTCCTCTTGGAATAGCTGATTGAACGCTTATTTTAATTACATCACCTATTTTAGCGTATCTTTTTTTCGAACCACCAAGTACCTTAATGCATTGAATTTTCTTTGCACCACTATTATCTGCAGCAGTTAAAACTGTTTGTACTTGAATCATCTAGCTCTCCTTAGAACCTAATACTTCGACTAATTTCCAAGATTTATATTTAGAAATTGGTCTTGTTTCGGTAATTGTTACTACGTCACCTTCTTTACATAAATTATTCTCATCATGGATTTTATATTTTGTTGATTTTTTTATAAATTTTCCATATTTTGGATGTTTAACTTTTCTTTCAAAAAGTACAACAGCTGTTTTGTCCATTTTACTACTTATAACTGTCCCTGTTAGAGTTTTAATTTTATTTTGTTCCATCAGCTAACCTTTTTTCATTTATAATAGTTTTAATTAAAGCAATATTTTTTCTCGCTTCTCTCACTTTATTGTGATTTGGCAATTGACCAGTTGTTAGCTGCATTTTTAATTTAAAATGCTCATGACTTGTTTCATCTAACAACGTTATTAATTCTTTTAAAGTTTTATTTCTTATCTCTTTAGCTATCATTACTATTCTCTACATTAAAGTTCTTACAACAAACTGTGTTTGGAAAGGTAATTTTGCTGCTGCTAGTTTAAAGGCTTGTCTAGCAACATCTTCATTAACTCCTTCCATTTCATATAACACTTTTCCTGGTTGGATTTTCGCTACCCAGTACTCAACATTACCCTTTCCTTTTCCTTGTCTAACCTCCAACGGTTTTTTTGTAATTGGCACATCTGGGAAAACTCGTATCCAAACTTTACCACCTCTTTTGATATATCTAGTCATTGCTCTTCTTGCTGCTTCAATTTGCCTTGCTGTCATTCTTCCTCGTGCAGTTGCTTTCAAACCATATTCGCCAAAACTTACTTTAGAACCTCTAATTGCTAAACCACGGTTTTTACCTTTTTGCTGTTTACGAAATTTTGTTTTCTTTGGTTGCAACATAATTTTATTTAACCTTTTTCGTTTGTAATTTCTTCTTCAGTTTCGCCACTGAATATCCAAGCTTTAATTCCAATAATTCCATAAGTTGTCTTGGCTTCTGCAAAACCATAATCTATTTTTGCTTTTAAAGTATGTAACGGTACTCTTCCCTCACGGTACCATTCTGATCTAGCTATTTCGGCACCATTTAATCTTCCTGCGATATTCACTTTTATACCAGAGACTCCTAATCTCATTGAATTTTGTACTGCTCTTTTCATGGCTCTTCGATACATAACTCTTCTTTCAAGTTGGGCCGCTATTCCCTCTGCTACTAATTGCGCATTAACTTCTGGTTTTCTTATCTCTTCAATATTAATTTTAATATTATTTATATTTATACCCATCATTGAAGCAATTTTTTTTCTCAAAATTTCTACGTCTTCACCTTTTTTACCGATAACTATTCCTGGTCTCGCGGTATGAATTGTAATTTCAGCAGCTTTTGCTGGCCTTTCAATTGTTATTTTACTTACAGATGCCTGTGAAAGCTTTCTTTTTAAAAAATCTTTAACTAATAAATCCTTCAATAAAAAATCAGGATATTCTTTTCCTTCCGCATACCACTTTGAAGTGTGCTCTGATGAAACACCTAACCTAAAACCAACTGGATGTACTTTTTGTCCCATAATAATTACTCGTCTGATAAACCTATTGTTATATGACTTGATCTTTTTAAAATTCTATTAGCACTACCTTTAGCTCTTGCTCTAAACCTTTTGAGTGTTGGACCAACATTAACATAAACCGTCTTTACTTTTAATGAATCAATATCTGAACCATTATTATGCTCAGCATTTGCTATTGCAGATTCCAAAACTTTTTTTACAATCTCAGAACTTTTTTGCTTGCTATAGTTTAAAATATCAAGAGCATCTGATACTTTTTTACCTCTAATAGTATCAGCAGTAAGTCTACATTTTTGCGGTGAAACTCTTATATATTTTATATTTGCTTTTACTTCCATTATTTTGCCTTTCTATCCCCAGAATGTCCTTTAAACGTTCTTGTAAGTGAAAATTCACCTAATTTATGACCAACCATATTTTCAGATATTAATATTGGTATATGCTGTCTACCGTTATGAACACTAATAGTAAGACCAACCATTTCAGGAATAATCATTGATCTTCGTGACCAAGTTTTAATTGGTTTCTTATTATTATTTTTTACAGCCTCATCAACTTTTGTCATAAGATGATGATCTACAAATGGTCCTTTTTTTAATGATCTTGGCATAGTTACTTAACCTATTTTTTCTTTTTAATAATCAAACGATCTGTTCTTTTGTTAGATCTTGTCTTAAATCCTTTTGTAGGAGTACCCCAAGGAGAAACTGGATGTCTTCCGCCAGATGTTTTTCCTTCACCACCTCCATGAGGATGGTCTACAGGGTTCATCGCAACACCTCTTACTGTTGGTCTTATTCCTCTCCATCTCTTTGCTCCTGCTTTTCCTAATTTGGCTAAATTATGTTCAGGATTAGATACTTCACCAATAGTTGCAACACACTCTTGTGGTACTTTTCTCATTTGCCCTGAGCGAAGTCTTAATAAAGCATAAGGGCCATCTTTTGCAACAAGTTGTACTGATGCTCCTGCACTTCTAGCTATTTGTGCACCTTTTTTTGGTTTCATTTCTACGCAATGAATACTAGTTCCTAACGGTATTTTACTTAATGGCATGGAATTACCAACTTTAATTGGCACATTATTTCCAGATAAAATTTCG
Organism: Thiothrix sp.; assembly: GCA_038154165.1. Classification (GTDB taxonomy): domain Bacteria; phylum Pseudomonadota; class Gammaproteobacteria; order Poriferisulfidales. Next base: position 18,219 of record JAYOZO010000012.1, on the reverse strand, counting down.
TCTCCAACTTTTAATTTATTTGGAGCAATAATATATCTTCTTTCACCATCCTTATATAAAACTAACATTATATGCGCAGATCTATTTGGATCATATTCTAATCTCTCGATAGTTCCTGGCACATCATATTTATTTCTTTTAAAATCAATTAATCTATATTTTTGCTTATGACCACCACCCATATGTCTAGTTGTAATTTTTCCAGTATTATTTCTGCCACCCGTTTTAGACTTCTTTTGTAATAATTTTGAGTAAGGTTTACCTTTATGCAAACCCTCAGTTTTTACACTTACTGTAAATCTTTTTCCAGGAGATGTTGGTTTTGAAAGTATTGTAGCCATTATTAACTAGCACTCCCTAAATTTATATCTTGACCTTCTTTTAATGTGACATACGCTTTTTTATAATTTTTTCTTTTACCACGTATTCTTCCAAAAACTTTTTGTTTTCCTGTTACATTTAGAATATTCAAATTAACTACATCAACTTCAAACAGTTTTTAAATTGATGCTTTTACTTCAGA
>JAYOZO010000012.1:11322-17686 GCA_038154165.1 Thiothrix sp. | reverse complement strand
CTTTTGAGTTCCATCACCATAAATTGTGATTGGTTTATTATGAAGTGTATCCATAATAAAAGATGGGATTATTTTTTGATAATTAAAAGGAGCATTAAATTTAGCTTCAAGCCATCTTTCTCTTGGGCCATAAATATTACCTAACTTTAAACAAGTAACATTAAGATCATATTCTTTATTAAAAAGTTGACCTAGTTTTTCAATTGCTGCTTTTACTTCAGCCTTAGTAGCGTTTTGTGCTACTTTAAAAGTTTGTTGCCTAACAGTATCAGCAATTGTCACAGATTTTTCGGAAACGTGTGGCATTATTATGATTTTTGATAAGTCTGATATACCCATTATTATCCCCCAAACCTCTTTTCAAAACCTTCTAAGGCATCTTTAACAATTAAAATATTTTTAAAAGAGAGCATCAAAGGCGGATCTAAGTAATCAACTGTTGCAATACCTATATTTTTTATATTTCTTGCTGACAGAAATAATTTTTCATCAATGGTATTTGTAACAATTAAAGCAGAATCTAAATTATATTTTTTTAATATTTTATTTACTTCCTTAGTTTTAATCGCCTCAAGATTGATTTTATCGATTGCAATAACTCTGTTTAATCTAATAAGCTCTGACATTATCGATATCATTGCAACTTTAAACATCTTTTTGTTTATTTTTTCATTAAAGTTTCTTTTTCCCGAGGCAAATGTTACTCCACCCCCTCTCCATATTGGTCCTCTTGTTGTTCCAGCTCTAGCTCTTCCTGTTCCTTTTTGTCTATAAGGTTTTTTTCCACCTCCGCTTACATCCGACCTATTTTTTTGCGAGCTAACATTATCCCTGGCATTTGAAAAGTACGAAGTTATTACTTGATGTACTAAAGTTTTTTTATAATCAGCATTAAAACATTCGTCTGATATTTTAAATGGTTCGTTATTTGGTAAAATATTAATTTCCATTAATTTGACCCTTTATTTTTTTAACTGATTTTGTTAACTCAACAATTCTTCCATTAAAACCTGGAACTGATCCTTTAACTAAAATTAATTTTTTATCAGCATCTATTTTAACTACCTGCAGGTTTTTTTTTGTTACCATCTCATCGCCCATTTGACCTGCCATTTTTTTTCCTTTAAAAACTCTTCCAGGGAATTGACATTGTCCAGTTGATCCTGGTGTTCTGTGAGAAATTGAGTTTCCGTGCGTCGCATCTTTACCTTTAAAATTATGTCTTTTTATTGTTCCAGCAAAACCTTTACCTTTTGATCTTGAGCGAACGTTAACATATGAACCTTCTTCAAAAAGCGAGGCCTCAAACTCTTGTCCTATTTTAACTTCATCTAAATTATTTACCCTAAATTCTTTAATATTTTTTTTTGGTTTTAAGTTATTTTTCTTGAAGTGACCAAGAATGGGTTTTTTCGTTTTATTTTCTTTGAGGTCAATAGTAGATATTTGAAGAGCATTATAACCATCAGACTCTATTGTCTTAATCATTGAAACAATATTTGTCTCAATTTTCAAAACAGTTACAGGAATAGACTGGCCATTTTCATTAAATACCCTTGTCATACCAACTTTTTTTCCTAATAACCCTATGTTCATTTAATTCTCTTCTAAATGTAAAAATAAAAAAAAGTCTAGGTAATAAAAGACGTAACCTAGACTAACTAAGTAAGTTTGGTGATTATACACTAATAAATCAACTAGAAAAGCTTAATTTAGCTTGATTTGTACATCAACACCAGCTGCTAAATCCAATTTCATCAATGCATCTACTGTTTTATCAGTTGGATCAAGTATATCCATAATTCTCTTATGAGTTCTTATTTCATATTGATCTCTAGCATCTTTATCAACGTGTGGAGATACCAGTATAGTAAATCTTTCCATTTTTGTTGGGAGCGGTATTGGACCTCTAACTCTTGCACCTGTTCTTTTTGCTGTTTCAACTATTTCAAGCGCAGACTGATCTATCAACTTATGATCAAAAGCTTTTAGTTTTATTCTAATATTTTGTGCAGCATTTTCAGTTTTTTTAACCACTTTATTGTCCCGAATATTTACTTATAATTTCTTCAGATATATTTTTTGGAGCTTCCATATATTTTGAAAATTCCATTGAATAAACTGCTCTACCTTGAGTTGCCGATCTCAAATCAGTTGCATACCCAAACATTTCTTTTAATGGAACCTCTCCTCTTATTATTTTACCAGCAGGACTATCTTCCATGGCTCCAATTATACCTCTTCTTCTATTTAAATCACCTACTACATCACCCATATAATCTTCAGGAGTAACAACCTCAACTTTCATGACCGGCTCTAGTAAAGCTGGGTCAGCTTTTTTAGCGCCTTCTTTAAAACCCATAGATCCTGCTATTTTAAATGCCATTTCAGACGAATCAACATCATGAAACGTTCCATCATATAGAGTTACTTTTACATCTTCAACTGGATAACCAGCAATTACACCATTTAACATTTGCTCTTGAATGCCTTTGTCAACAGCAGGAATATATTCTTTTGGAATTGCTCCTCCAACAATTTCGTTGACAAACTCATATCCAGAACCAGGTTTTTGTGGTTCAATTTTCAAGAAGACATGTCCATATTGACCTCTACCACCACTTTGTCTCACAAATTTACTTTCTTGATCAACTGGTTTTCTAATACACTCTCTATAAGCAACTTGAGGTGCGCCTACATTTGCTTCAACACCAAATTCTCTTTTCATTCTGTCAACAATAATTTCTAAGTGTAATTCGCCCATACCAGAGATAATTGTTTGCCCAGACTCCTCGTCAGTTTTCACTCTAAAAGAAGGATCTTCTTGCGCCAACTTCTGCAAAGCTATTCCCATTTTTTCTTGATCAGCTTTCGTTTTTGGCTCAACAGCAACCGCTATTACTGGCTCAGGAAATTCCATTTTTTCTAAGGTAACTAATTTAGATGGATCGCATAAGGTGTCGCCAGTAGTTACATCTTTTAAACCAACAGCAGCAGCTATATCTCCTGCTCTTACCTCTTTAATTTCTTCTCGAGAATTTGAATGCATTTGCAATATTCTTCCAATCCTTTCTTTTTTTCCTTTGGTAGAATTTGATACTGCAGAACCTGCTGTTAAAACTCCAGAGTAAACTCTAAAGAATGTTAGAGTACCTACAAATGGATCAGTTGCAATTTTAAAAGCTAATGCAGAAAAACTTTCTTCATCTGAAGCTTCTTTTTTAATTTCTTCTCCGTTCTCATCTAATCCTTTTATTGCTGGGATATCTAAGGGTGACGGTAAGTATCTTACTACAGCATCAAGCATTGCTTGAACACCTTTATTTTTAAAAGCTGATCCGCACAATGCAGGTACAATTTCGTTAGATAAAGTTCTAATTCTCAATCCCCTATAAATTTCTTCTTCAGATAAGTCTCCATCATTTAAGTATCTATCCATAAGCTCTTCGCTAGCTTCAGCAGCTGACTCTATCATTTCTTCTCTATATTTATTACATAATTTTAATAATTCATCTGGTATAGCTTTCTCTTCAAAAGTAGTTCCTAAATCAGCTTCATTCCAATATATAGCTTTCATTTTTATCAAATCAACTACGCCCTTGAAATTATCCTCTGCCCCTATTGGGATTTGAATTGGTACTGCATTTGAACCAAGCCTTTCTTTTATCTGTTTTACAACTCTTAAAAAATCAGCTCCTGAACGATCCATCTTGTTAACGAAAGCCATTCTTGGAACGTTATATTTTGAAGCTTGCCTCCAAACTGTTTCGGATTGTGGCTCAACTCCACCTACAGCACAAAAAACAGCGCAAGCCCCATCTAAAACTTTAAGAGATCTTTCAACCTCAATAGTAAAATCTACATGTCCTGGGGTATCTATTATATTTATTCTGTGTTGATCAAAAGATTTATCCATACCTTTCCAAAAACAAGTTGTTGCTGCAGAAGTAATTGTTATTCCGCGTTCTTGCTCTTGTTCCATCCAATCCATAGTTGCAGCGCCATCATGCACTTCGCCTATTTTATGTGAAAGTCCGGTATAAAATAAAACTCGTTCTGAAGTTGTTGTCTTACCAGCATCAATGTGAGCCATAATACCAATATTTCTATATCGATCTAAGGGAGTTTTTCTAGGCATTATTATTCCTTGGTTACCATCTAAAATGTGAAAACGCTTTATTCGCTTCAGCCATTTTCAATGTTTCTTCACGTTTTTTTATCGCAGTTCCTTTGTTCTCAGAGGCATCTTGAATTTCGCCTGCAAGTTTACGCATCATAGACTTTTCATTCCTTTTTCTTGCAGAATCAATCAGCCATCTCATAGCTAATGTATTTTGTCTTGAAGCTTTTACTTCTACAGGAACTTGGTAGGTTGCTCCACCAACTCTTCGAGATTTCACTTCAACTTGTGGACGAACATTTTCAAGAGCTTTATTTAATATAGTTAATCCATCTTTAGCTTTATTTTTTTTTGCTAGTTCGTCTAAAGCATCATATATAATATTTTCAGCAACTGATTTTTTACCATGCATCATTAATGCATTTATAAATTTCGCCAGCTGGATATCTCCATATTTTGGATCAGGCAATATATCTCTTTTAGGGACTTCTCTTCTTCTAGGCATAATTATTATTTTTTGGTTTTAGCTTTTTTTGAGCCGTATTTTGATCTTCCTTGTTTTCTATTTGCAACACCTTGTGTGTCCAAACTACCTCTTACTATGTGATATCTAACGCCTGGCAAATCCTTTACTCTACCACCCCTTAAAAGAACAACTGAGTGTTCTTGAAGATTATGACCTTCGCCACCAATATAACTAGTAACTTCAAATCCGTTTGTTAATTTTACTCTAGCAACTTTTCTAAGCGCAGAATTAGGTTTCTTTGGTGTTGTAGTATAAACTCTTGTACAAACTCCTCTTTTTTGCGGGCAAGATTCTAGTGCGGGCACTGTACTTTTAGCCTTTTGAGTTTTTCTAGGTTTTCTAACCAATTGGTTTATAGTTGTCATAATTTTTTTTGTGTCAAAATCTTTTCGTGTTGCGGATTGTAGAAATAGCACGCTCTACTGTCAAGGATTATTCTACATTTGCCTCCGTAACTTCTTCAGATGAAATTTCTGAAAGTTCTTTTTGCATTATATCTTCATTACTTTCAGTACTATTTGCATCAGCATAATTTTTACTTTCAACAGAATTTCTTGCTTCTTTTCTTTCTTTATGAAAATCTAAGCCAGTGCCAGCAGGAATTAGTCTTCCAACTATTACATTTTCTTTCAATCCTTTAAGTGTATCCCTTGCTCCTCTTACGGCTGCTTCCGTCAAAACTCTTGTTGTTTCTTGGAATGAAGCTGCAGAAATAAATGACTCTGTAACTAATGAAGCTTTTGTTATTCCTAACAAAACAGAATCAAAGACTATAGGCTTTTTATTTTCTTCAAGTAATTTTTTATTCTCCTCAAGAACATTTGCTCTTTCTGCTTGCTCTCCAGCTAAATATTCTGAGTCGCCAGGTTCAACAATTTCAACTTTTCTTAGCATTTGCCTTACAATCACTTCAATATGTTTATCATTTATTTTTACACCTTGCAACCTGTAAACATTTTGAACTTCATTTATTAAATAATTTGCTAATGCAGATATACCTAACAATCTTAAAATATCGTGAGGGGTTAGTTCACCATCAACAACAATTTCTCCTTTATCAATACTTTCTCCTTCATACACATTTATATTTCTATATTTAGGTATTAACGTCTCAGTACTTTCTCCGTATTCATTTGTTATTATAAGCCTTAATTTTCCCTTTGTTTCTTTACCAAAACTAACTACGCCAGATGATTCTGCTAAAATTGCAGGTTCTTTAGGTTTTCTTGCTTCGAATAAATCTGCAACTCTAGGCAAGCCTCCAGTTATATCCTTTGTCTTAGTAACAGCCTTAGGAATTCTAGCAATAATGTCACCAGCTTGAACTTTATCTCCATCTGACAATGTGATAATTGCGCCATCAGGTAAATTATAATCCATTTTTTCTTTTGAATTAGATAATTGAATTATTGGCTTAATATCTTTTGCTCCACTTCTATTTTTTAAATCTATAACAATTGTCGAAGATAAACCTGTAATTTCATCTGTTTTTTTATTTACTGTTACGCCATCTTCAAAGTCTATAAGTTTTACTTTGCCAGCAAATTCGGTAATTATTGGTCTTGTATGAGGATCCCAAGTTGCAATAGTTTGGCCTGGTACAACTTTATCTCCTTCATTAACTAATAAAGTAGAACCATATGGAATTTTATATAACTCCTTTTGTCTTCCGGCGTCATCAACAATTGCGAGTTCAGCTGATCTAGTTACTGTTATAT
>JAYOZO010000012.1:8224-11312 GCA_038154165.1 Thiothrix sp. | reverse complement strand
GTCTTGTTTCTTTATAGTTTTAATTTTTTTAAATTTTATCAATCCGGTAGTTTTTACCATTATGCTGTTAGTTGCAACTGAACCGCTAGCTGCACCGCCAATATGGAATGTTCTCATTGTTAATTGAGTACCTGGTTCACCAATTGATTGCGCTGCCATAACACCAACTGACTCCCCTTCGTTCACTAAATGACCTCTAGCTAAATCTCTTCCATAACACATTGAGCAAATACCATGTTTTAATTCGCAAGTGATAGCTGTTCTAACTTTTACTTCATCAATCCCATTTTCATCAAGTCCTAAAGCTATTTTTTCGTCAATTAAAGTTCCTGCTTTTATAACATAATCTTTGTTTATAGGTGAAACTACATCATCGCATAATACTCTTCCTAAAACTCTTTCTGAAAGTTGAACTGTAACATCTCCGCCCTCGATTATCGGTCTAATAACAACTCCTTCCGAAGTTCCACAATCTTTTGCTGACACAACTAGATCTTGAGCAACGTCTACTAATCTTCTTGTTAAATAACCTGAATTAGCTGTTTTAAGGGCTGTATCTGCTAAACCTTTTCTTGCTCCGTGAGTAGAAATAAAATACTGAAGAACATTTAAACCCTCTCTAAAATTGGCTGTAATTGGCGTCTCAATAATTGAACCATCAGGTTTTGCCATTAAGCCGCGCATTCCAGCTAATTGCCTAATCTGTGCAGCCGAACCTCTAGCTCCAGAATCTGCCATCATAAATATAGAATTAAATGATGGTTGTTCTATATCTTTACCTTCAGAATCTTTTTTTACATCCTTTCCTAATTTTTTCATCATTGCCTTAGCTACCTGATCATTTGTTTTAGACCATATATCGACAACTTTATTATACCTTTCACCTCTAGTAACAAGACCAGATTGATATTGCATTTCAATTTCTTTTACATCATCATCTGCTTTTGAAATTATATCTGCCTTTTCATCTGGAATAATCATATCGTCTAGACAAAATGATACGCCTGATTTAGTTGCGTATTCATAACCCATGTACATTAACTTATCAGCAAATATTACTGTTGCTTTTAAACCAAGAACCCTATAACAAGTATCAATAGCTCCTGATATTGACTTCTTATCCATATTTTTATTTATTAATTCAAAGGGTAATCCTTTTGGAAGAATTTTTGAGAACAAAGCTCTACCAACGGTAGTCTCAACTCTTTTATTTACGAATTCTGTTTCGCCTGTATTAATTATATTCATCCTCACGTGAATTTTTGCATGTAAATCTGCTTCTCCTGCATAATAGGCTCTTGAGACTTCGTCAATATTAGAAAAAATCATTCCTTCACCTTTAACATTTATATCCTCTCTTGTTAAATAATAAATTCCAAGAACAATGTCTTGAGATGGAACAATAATTGGTTCGCCATTTGCAGGTGACAAAATATTATTTGTCGACATCATTAGAGATCTTGCCTCAAGCTGAGCCTCTATTGACAATGGAACATGAACAGCCATTTGGTCTCCATCAAAATCAGCATTAAATGCTGCACAAACCAATGGGTGAAGTTGAATAGCTTTACCTTCAATTAAGATTGGCTCAAAAGCTTGAATTCCTAATCTGTGAAGAGTGGGAGCTCTGTTTAGCAATACAGGATGTTCTCTTATTACTTCATCAAGAATATCCCAAACTTCCGCACCTTCTTTGTCAACTAATTTTTTTGCAGCTTTTATTGTAGTGGCTAAACCTCTTGTGTGTAATTTACTAAATATAAATGGTTTGAAAAGCTCTAATGCCATTTTTTTTGGTATACCACATTGATGTAACATTAAAGTTGGTCCTGTAACAATCACTGATCTACCAGAGTAGTCAACACGCTTACCTAATAAATTTTGCCTAAACCTTCCTTGTTTACCTTTAATTAACTCTGCCAAAGATTTAAGAGGTCTCTTGTTGCTTCCTGTTATCGCTCTACCTCTTCTACCATTATCTAATAAAGCATCAACGGCTTCCTGTAACATTCTTTTTTCATTTCTTACAATTATATCTGGAGCATTTAACTCTAATAATCTTTTCAATCTATTATTTCTATTAATAACTCTTCTATATAAATCATTTAAATCAGAAGTTGCAAATCTTCCGCCATCAAGTGGAACCAAAGGTCTTAAATCTGGAGGAAGAACAGGTAATGACCTTAAAATCATCCATTGAGGTTTATTACCTGAAGTAATAAAGTATTCAACTAATTTTAATCTTTTTGTTAATCTTTTTATTTTTGCTTCGGATTTTGTGGATTCAAGCTCTTCTCTCAATTTAACTTTTTCCTTCGACAAATCTATAGCATCAAGCATATCTAAAATTGCTTCAGCTCCCATTTTAGCTACAAAATCATCACCATATTGTTCTATTGCTTCATAATAAGTTTCGTCTGATAAAAGTTGACACTTTTCTAGATCTGTAAATCCAGGATCTATCACAACAAAAGCTTCAAAATATAAAATTCGTTCAATATCACGAAGAGTCATATCTAATAACAAGCCAATTCTTGAAGGTAAAGATTTTAAAAACCAAATATGAGCAACAGGACATGCGAGTTCTATATGCCCCATTCTTTCTCTTCTAACTTTGGTCAAGGTTACCTCAACACCACACTTCTCACATACAACCCCGCGGTGTTTTAATCTTTTATATTTTCCACATAAACACTCATAATCTTTTATTGGACCAAAGGTTTTTGCGCAAAATAATCCATCTCTTTCTGGTTTAAATGTTCTATAGTTGATGGTTTCTGGTTTTTTTACTTCCCCAAATGACCAAGATCTAATCATTTCAGGAGATGCAAGCCCAACTCTGATTGAATCAAAATCTTCAGTTGCAGTTTGTTGTTTAAAAAAACTTATCAAATCTTTCATTCCAAATCATCCTTTTCAAGTTCAATATTAATACCTAGAGATTTAATTTCTTTCATCAAAACATTAAATGATTCTGGCATTCCAGCATCGATATTTTGCGTGTCATCAACAATATTTTTATACATTTTATTTCTACCAGAAACATCATCAGATTTTACTGTTAACATTTCTTGAAGTGTGTACCCTG
>JAYOZO010000012.1:0-8214 GCA_038154165.1 Thiothrix sp. | reverse complement strand
TGTACCCTGCACCATAAGCTTCTAATGCCCAAACTTCCATCTCTCCAAATCTCTGCCCGCCAAATTGAGCCTTACCGCCTAAAGGTTGTTGCGTTACTAGACTATAAGGACCAGTTGATCTTGCATGCATCTTATCATCAACTAAATGATTTAATTTTAAGACATTCATATATCCTACTGTTATCTCTCTATCAAAGTATTCACCAGTTCTTCCATCAATTAGCTTTGCTTGACCTGATTCTGGCAGGTCGGCCAGTTTCAACATTTCTTTTATTTCTTTTTCATTTGCCCCATCAAATACAGGAGTTGCCATTGGAACACCATCTCTTAAATTTTTTGCTAAATTTATTATCTCATCATCAGTAAAACTCTTAAGACTCGTTTTTTCACTAGCGCCAACACTATATATATTCTCTAAAAATGATCTAATGCTAGAGACCGAATTATCGTCATCTATCATTTTGCCAATTTTAATACCTAGCCCTTTTGCTGCCCATCCAAGATGTGTTTCAAGCACCTGACCAACGTTCATTCGAGATGGAACACCTAATGGATTAAGTACTATATCTACTGGTGTGCCGTCTTCCATATGAGGCATATCTTCAACAGGAACTATCATTGAAATAACGCCTTTATTTCCATGTCTCCCAGCCATTTTGTCACCAGGCTGCAATCTTCTTTTTACAGCCAAATATACTTTTATAATTTTTAAAACTCCAGGAAGTAAATCTCCTCCAGTTTTGATTTTTTCTTCCTGTTTTTCTAATGTTTCTTTAAGAATAATTTTTTGCTTATTTAGTTGAGTAGATAGCTTTTCTAATTCAACATTTATTATTTCATCCCTTATTCTTATGTCTAGCCATTTATCTTTCTCAATACCATTCAAATAATCTTCGCTAACTTTTTCGCCTTTTTTTAAATTATTTGGACCGCCTTCAGATATTTTATTTAGTATAAGATTTTTAACTCTAAATAAAATATCGTCTTCGTAAATTCTTAATTGGTCAGCTATATCTTTCTTAGCCAACTCTATTTGCTCTTTCTCTATATCTAATGATCTAGCGTCTTTATCAATGCCATCTCTTGTATAAACTCTAACATCTATTACTGTTCCTTCTATTCCTGAAGGAACACGCAATGAAGTGTCTTTGACATCAGAAGCTTTTTCGCCAAAGATTGCTCTTAACAATTTTTCTTCTGGTGATAATTGTGTTTCTCCTTTTGGAGTAACTTTCCCAACCAAAATATCATTTGGACTTATTTCGGCACCTACATAAACTATTCCAGACTCATCAAGTTTTCCTAACAAACTTTCGCTTACATTTGGAATATCAGCTGTAATTTCTTCAGCGCCCAACTTTGTATCTCTTGTAATACACGTTAATTCTTCAATATGAATTGTTGTAAATCTATCTTCTTCTACTACTCGATCAGAAATTAATATTGAATCTTCAAAGTTGTAACCATTCCAAGGCATAAAAGCTATAAGCATATTCTGACCTAGCGCCAACTCTCCTAAATCAGTTGAAGGACCATCAGCTAAAACATCATTTTTTGCAATAATATCACCAACCTTCACTAATGGTTTTTGATTAATACAGGTATTTTGGTTTGATCTTGTATATTTAGTTAGGTTATAAATATCTACCCCAGCCTCACCTGAGGTAGCTTCAGAATCATTAACCCTAACAACAATTCTTCCTGCATCAACACTATCAACTGTACCACCTCTATTAGCAATTAAAGCTGCATGCGAATCTCTTGCTATTGCTCTTTCCATTCCAGTACCTACAAGTGGCTTTTCTGAAATTAGGGTTGGAACTGCTTGTCTCTGCATGTTTGAACCCATTAATGCTCTATTAGCATCATCGTGTTCTAAAAAAGGTATTACTGATGATGCCACAGACACAATTTGCATTGGAGAGACATCCATATAATTTATTTTTTCCGGGGTAGACATTTGGAATTCATTTAAATATCTACATGAAACAAAGTCGTCTACAAATTTACCCTTATTATCTAGTTCAGCATTCGCTTGAGCGATAACATATTTAGACTCATCTATAGCTGACAAATATTCGATCTCTGATGTAACTTTAGAGTTTACAACTTTTCTGTACGGTGTCTCAAGAAAACCATATTTATTTGTTCTAGAAAAAACAGCTAGTGAATTTATTAAACCAATATTAGGTCCTTCTGGGGTTTCTATTGGACATACTCGACCATAATGTGTTGGGTGAACATCTCTAACCTCAAACCCAGCTCTTTCTCTTGTTAAACCACCTGGCCCAAGAGCCGATATTCTTCTTTTATGAGTTATTTCAGATAAAGGATTATTTTGATCCATAAACTGCGACAATTGGCTAGACCCAAAAAATTCTTTTATAGCTGCCATTACTGGTTTTGCATTAATTAATTCTTGCGGCATAAGTCCTTCGGATTCTGCAATAGTTAATCTTTCTTTTACAGCTCTTTCTACTCTAACAAGCCCTACCCTATAAACATTTTCAACCATTTCTCCAACAGAACGAACTCTTCTATTACCTAAGTGGTCTATATCATCTACTATTCCATTACCATTTCTTATATTTACCAACTCTTTAATGACATCAACTATATCCTCTTTACAAAGCACTCCTAAAGAATTATTTTCAATTCCAAGTCGCGCATTAAATTTCATTCTTCCAACTTCAGAAAGATCATATCTTTCTTCTACAAAAAATAAATTAGTAAAAAGATTTTGAGCTGCTTCTTTTGTAGGAGGTTCACCTGGTCTCATCATCTTATAAATTTCAACTTGCGCTTCAAGTTGGTTTGTTGACGGATCAATTAACAATGTATTTGAGATATATGGACCATTATCAATTTCATTTGTAAATAATATTTTAAATTTAGTTAGTTTTGAATTTTTAATAAAGCCAATATTTTCAATATCAATAGTTGTATTTATTGGGACAGTGATTTCTCCAGTTTCATCATCGACTATATCTTGACCAATAATTTTTCCATATAGATATTCTTCGCTAATTGGAAGATACTCAATTTTTGCTTCTTGCAACATTTGTACGTGCCTCGCATTAAATATCTTTCCTGGCTCAATAATAACTTTATTTTTTATTTTTAACTCATCTGTGGCGATTGTTCCTTTTAATCTTTCGGGTATAAGTTTTAACTGAAATGAATCTTTCTCAAGTTTTATTTCATCTTTTTCAAAAAACAAATCAATAATTTCAGAGGTTTCATAGCCGAGAGCTCTTAACAAAATTGTAGCTGGTAATTTTCTTTTTCTATCAATTCTTGCAAAAAGAGCATCTTTTGGATCAAATTCAAAATCTAACCAAGAGCCACGATATGGGATAATTCTTGCCGAATACAATAACTTTCCTGAGGAATGAGTTTTACCTTTATCGTGGTCAAAGAAAACACCTGGTGACCTGTGGAGTTGAGAAACAACTACTCTTTCAGTTCCATTTATTACAAAAGAACCTCTTTCAGTCATTAAAGGTATATCTCCCATAAATACTTCTTGTTCTTTAATATCTTTAATTTTTTCAAAATTCTCTCTTTCTGATATAACTAGTCGCATTATTACTCTTAAAGGAGCAGAATAAGTAAGTCCTCTTAATTGGCATTCTTGGACATTAAATATTGGTAGGCCTACATTATAATCAATATACTCTAATCTAACGTGTCCTGAATGGCTGACTATTGGAAATACAGAATTGAAAGCCTTATGAAGACCTGAAATAGCTCTAGCTTTATCATCGCCAACTGTATTTAAAAAACTATTATATGAATCAGTTTGTATATCAAGCATTGAAGGAATATCTATAATTTGTTTTCTTTTGCCGAAATTTTTTCTAATTCTCTTTTTTTCTGTATATGTATATTCCATTTTATTCCTTCAAATAATAATTAAAAACAAGAGAGCTACCAGCAACATATGTGTTACTAGCAGCACTTTATCTAACTTTTATATAAAACTTTTAACTGAGCTCAACAGTTGCTCCAGCTTCCTCTAATTGTTTTTTAGCTTCGTCAGCTTCTTGTTTAGACACGCCCTCTTTAACAGTACAAGGAGCACCTTCAACCATATCTTTAGCATCTTTTAATCCAAGTCCAGTTACAGCCCTAACTACTTTAATTACTGCAACTTTATTTGCTCCAAAACTACTCATTTTAATAGTAAATTCAGATTGTTCCTCTGCGTCTTCTGCTGCCGCTGCCGCTGCCGCTGGAGCTGCTGGAGCTGCTACTGAAGCTGCAGAAACACCAAATTTTTCTTCCATTGCTGCTACGAGTTCAACAACATCCATTACGCTCATAGTTGATATTGATTCTAATATATCTTCTTTTGATACCGCCATTTTTATCTCCTAATATATACTTAATTGTTTTATTAACTTTGTTCTAGCTTAATTTTATATGCTGAAAGTGTTTGAACTAATTTGACGTTAGGCGCTGACAATGTTCTAACAAACTTTTCAATAGGTAGCTTCATCACGGCCATTAGCAAGCTAATAGCTTGATCTTTGTTAGGCAATGCAGCAATTTGACTTAATTTATCCACATCTACCAACTCGCCATTCACAGCTATAACTATCGGCTTTAGAAGTTTGTTATCTTTTATAAAATCATTCACTAATTTAGCAGCAGAGCCTAAATCTTCTTTTGAAAACGCATATATTAAAGGGCCTTTTAAAGAAGAATCCATGCATTCAAAATTTGTATTTTTAATTGCAATTTTTGCTAAATTATTTTTAATAACTTTGACATACACTCCTAATTCTCTTGCATTATTCCTTAATGCAGAGAGCTGATGTACTGTCAAACCTCTATATTCTGCAGCCACTGCTGATTGTGCTGATGATGCTATTTCAGAAACCTCTTTAACAACATCCTTTTTTTCGCTAATATTTAACGCCACTTTTTACTCCAAACTTTTGTATACCTTTCAGTATAATTATCTACGTAGGAAATTAAGTATTTACATACACCTACGGTCTTTGATTGTTGTTTGCTAAAACAACATCACAAAGTCTATATATATGAAGCCTGATCAATTATCAAACTAGGCCCCATTGAAGAAGATAATGATATCTTCTTTAAATATTTACCTTTCGCAGAAGTAGGTTTGGCTTTAACCACCTCAGCAATTAAAGCTCTCAAATTCTCAACTAACTTATCATCTGCGAATTCTACCTTGCCTATCGAACAATGTACAATACCAGATTTATCATTTCTATATTGAACTTGTCCAGACTTAGCATTTCTTACAGCTTTTTCAACATCATTTGAAACTGTTCCAACTTTTGGGTTTGGCATTAAGCCTTTTGGCCCAAGAATTTGTCCTAAAGGACTAACTATTTTCATTGTACTTGGTGTCGCTATAACAATATCAAAATCAAAATCACCCTTCTTTGCCATTTCAGCCAAATCATCCATCCCTACAGCATCGGCACCAGCAAGTTTTGCCTTCTTTGCGTCATCGCCTTCACAAAAAACAGCAACCTTCACTGATTTGCCAGTTCCATTTGGCAAAACCAAAGATCCTCTGATATTTTGATCAGATTTTTTAGCATCAATTCCTAAATTAATACTAACATCGAGAGATTCAACAAACTTAACAACAGATTTCTCATTTATAATTTTAATTGCTTCAATATCTTGATATATTTTACTAGTATCAAGATCCTTGTAACATTCTTTCATTCTTTTTGATTTTAATTTACTCATTTTTTTAATTTAAAATTTAACCCTCAACATTAATACCCATACTTCTAGCGCTACCCGAAACTATTTTTACAGCAGCATCAAGAGTGTTTGCATTAAGATCTTCCATTTTAACTTTTGCAATCTCTTCAACTTGCGCAAGCGTAACTGACCCAACTTTAACAGAATTAGGTTTTGCACTTCCTTTCTCAATTCCTGCTGCTTTTTTTAATAAAATTGCTGCCGGAGTTGTTTTAATAACAAAATCAAAACTTTTATCACTATAAACAGAAATTACAACAGGAACCTTCATTCCTTTTTCAATTTTTTCTGTTTTACCATTAAAAGATTTACAAAATTCCTGGATGTTTAATCCATGTTGTCCTAATGCAGGTCCGACAGGCGGGCTTGGATTTGCCTCTCCTGCTGGTACTTGTAATTTTATATAAGCTTCTATTTCTTTTTTACGCTTAGCCATTTTATTTATCCTTTTTGAACTTGCCCGAATTCTAACTCAACTGGGGTCGATCTGCCAAATATTTGTACAGCAACTAACATTCTATTTTTTTCGTAATTAACTTCTTCTACAACTCCATTGAAATCATTAAATGGCCCATCAATAACTCTAACGACTTCACCTGGCTCAAATAGAACTTTGTGTTTTGGTTTTTCTACACCTTCTTGAATGCGACTCATAATATTATTAGCCTCAGCATCGCTTATTGGAGCGGGTTTATCTGCAGAACCACCAATAAAACCTAACACTTTTGGAGATTTTTTTACTAGATGCCAGGTTGTATCATTCATTTCCATTTGAACTAAAACATATCCTGGGAAAAATTTTCTTTCACTTTTGTGTTTTTGTCCATCTTTCATTTCAACAACTTCTTCCGTCGGAACTAAAATTTTTCCAAATTTATCACTCATGCCTTCCATCTCTATTCTTTCCAATAAAGATTTCTTTACCTGATTTTCATACCCAGAGTATGCATGTATTACGAACCACTTTAATGACATTTGTTCACCATAATTAAAAATTTATGCTAATAAAAACTTAATGCCTGCTCCAAAGAACTTATCTAATAACCATAATAATAATGACATTATAATAACAACTATCAATACAATTATTGTAGTTTGCGTTACTTCAGCTTTAGTTGACCAAATAACTTTTTTTAACTCAACCCTAGCATTGTATATAAAAACTCTTAAAGATTTTACTTTTTCAGTATTAAAAACTACAAAAAAATCTAAAACTATTATACCTATAAGTCCCAAAACTCTATATATAAAAGGGTACTGATTAAAATAATAAAAAACAAAAGTTGCCGAAGCAAGTATAACTCCTGCTATTATCCATTTTATCAAATCTTTTTTATTTATTTCAGTATCCAATTTATCACAACCATTATTCAAATTTCTGGCAGGCCAGGAGGGACTTGAACCCCCAACCTCCGGTTTTGGAGACCGATGCTCTACCAATTGAGCTACTGGCCTATATTTTAAAAACCAAAAAAAGCGGGAAGATAAACATCCCGCTTATATCCATATATAAGAAGTATTATTCAATAATTTTTGAAACAACTCCAGCGCCAACTGTTCTGCCGCCCTCACGAATAGCAAATTTTAAGCCTTGTTCCATCGCAACTGGCGCTATTAACTCAACTGTCATACTTACGTTATCACCTGGCATCACCATCTCTGTACCTGCGGGCAATGTAGCTGCACCAGTTACGTCAGTAGTTCTAAAATAGAATTGTGGTCTGTAACCATTGAAAAATGGAGTATGTCTTCCGCCTTCGTCTTTTGAAAGAATATATACTTCGCACTCATATTTTGTATGAGGCTTAATAGAACCTGGTTTGCATAATACTTGCCCACGCTCAACTTCATCTCTTTTTGTTCCCCTTAAAAGCACGCCAACGTTATCGCCTGCTTCACCTTGATCTAATAATTTTCTAAACATTTCCACGCCAGTACAAACTGATTTTTGTGTATCTTTGATTCCACAAATTTCAACTTCATCATTTACTTTAATTACACCTCTTTCAATTCTACCGGTTACAACCGTTCCTCTTCCTGCTATTGAAAAGACGTCTTCTACTGGCATTAAAAAATCACCATCTGTAGCTCTTTCTGGTTGTGGAAAAAAATCATCCATTGCAGCAACAATCTTTTCTATTGATTGGGCCCCGATTTCTGAAGTATCTCCTTCAAGAGCTTTAAGAGCCGATCCGCTTACAAAAGGAATATTATCTCCATCAAATTCATAAGAAGTTAATAATTCTCTTATTTCCATCTCAACTAACTCAGTTAACTCTGGATCATCAACTTGATCAGCTTTATTTAAGTAAACCACAATATTTGGAACGCCAACTTGTCTAGCTAAAAGAATATGTTCTTTTGTTTGAGGCATTGCTCCGTCTGCAGCGCTAACAACTAATATAGCACCATCCATTTGAGCAGCACCTGTTATCATATTTTTTACATAATCAGCGTGAC
>JAYOZO010000011.1:21735-25748 GCA_038154165.1 Thiothrix sp. | reverse complement strand
TAATTGGAGTTGGGAAATCCGGTCATATTGCAAATAAAATTTCTGCAACTTTTTCTAGCATAGGTTTACCATCTTTTTTTATTCACCCAAGTGAAGCAATGCATGGTGATGTTGGAGCTATAACAAAAAAAGATACCATCCTTTTAATTTCAAATTCTGGCTTTACTCCAGAAATTATTTCAATTTTCCCCAGTTTAAAAAAAATAGGATGCCCAATTTTAAGTTTATGTGGAAATACAAAATCAAAAATTTATGAAGATTCTGAAATTTCTATAAATATAAGTGTAAAAGAAGAGGCTTGCCCATTAAATTTAGCACCAACATCAAGCACAACACTTACACTTGTGATTGGCGATATAATTGCAATTATTTTAATGAAAATGAGAAATTTTAAACACGAAGATTTTGGAAAAAACCACCCTGGTGGCCAACTAGGTAAAAATTTAAATATTAAAATAAAAGATATAATGAGAAAAGGAAATGAAATACCTATAGTGGGACTAGAAAGCAAACTAAAAGATGCTTTAATTGAAATGACAAATAAAAATTTAGGGTGCGTAATTATTTCAGATAAAAATAATAAGGTTGTAGGTTTTTTTACTGACGGAGATCTAAGAAGATCAATAAATAAAAATCTTGATATTCATAAAACATTAATAAAAAAAATAATGACTAAAAAGTTTGTATCAACAGATGAGAATAGTTATGCAACTGATATTTTATTATTAATGCGAAAAAATAAAATTAATTCTCTTCCGGTTATTAACAAGAAAAATAAAATTATTGGTGCAGTAAATATGCATATACTTATAAATTCTGGAATTACATAAAATTGTGAATTATTTTAAAAAAAATCTTATAAATATTTTTTTAATTATTATCGGATGCGTTGCCGTCTTAACCATAAATAATAAAGCAGAGAATATTCTTGACGTCTCATCAAGTGATATTAAAACTATGCCAGACAATTTATTTAACGAAGTAAGATATATTGCTATGGATTTTAATGGAAAACCATTATATACAGTATCAAGCCCACAAATGAAACAGTTCTACAATAATGAAATTATTGAGGCAAATAATCCCAATATATTACTGTTTAGAGAAGATAAGCCGCCTACTAAAATTATCTCAAATTATGGTTCAATTGCCTACAAACGGCAAAATATAAAGTTATCAGGAAATGTTAGAATGTTTTTTAAAGAAAAGTTAAAAGAACCTATTTTACATCTTAAGACTGAGGAAATATACGTTTATCTTAATGAGCAGCTAGCGGTAACAGATTCACAAGTATTTATAGAAAAAAATAATTCATACTTAAATGGCAAAGGAATGAAAAGTAGTTTACTTAAAGGTGAGTTTATAATTTTTGAAAAAACAAGAGGAAAGTATGCTCAGTAAAATTAAATATCTAACAGTTTTCTTCATTGGTGCAATTAGTTTTTTTGCCCAAGGATATGAGAATGATAAGAACAAACCAATTTTTTTAGAGTCAGATTCAGCAAAATGGGATGAAGAGTCACAAAAAAGCACATATCGAGGTAATGTAGTTGTCACCCAAGGAAGTATGCTCTTGACAGGAGATTTATTAATTGTTACTTCTAAGAATAATGAAATCAACGAAATGATAATCACAGGAAATAAATCTACCTACAAACAAAAAACAAAAAATGGAAAAATAGTTAATGGCGAAGCATTAAAGATACAATATTTTGTTGAGCAGTCTAAAATAATTTTTTTAAACCAGGCTGTTCTAATACAGTCAAATAATATAGTTAAAAGTGATAAAATTATATATAAAACAGATAATGAAAATATTATGGCAGGAGATAAAGGAGGGAAATCTAGAGTTAAGATGACTCTTGAGCCAAAAAAAAATAATGAATAAATTAAAAGTTAATAAAATTACAAAAAAATATCTAAATAATAAAGTTGTTTCTAATGTTTCCATTGAGGTAAACACAGGAGAAGTTATTGGTTTGTTGGGTCCAAATGGCGCTGGTAAAACTACTTGTTTTTACATGATTACAGGACTTATAAAGCCTGATGAAGGAAAAATTTTTATTAATAAAAAAAATATAACCGAGCTAACAATAGATGAAAGAGCAAATTTAGGTATTGGCTATTTGGCGCAAGAGCCCTCAATTTTTAGAGGATTATCGGTAGAAGATAATATACTTTCAATATTAGAATTAAGAAAAGATATTGAACCGAGGGATATAAATGAAAAATTATCATATTTACTAAAAAAATTTAATATTGAACATATAAAAAAAACTTTAGGGATCAGTCTCTCAGGGGGAGAAAGAAGACGCGCTGAAATTGCTCGTGCACTCGCTTCTGATCCTAAATTTATACTATTAGATGAGCCTTTTGCAGGCATTGATCCATTATCGGTTATAGACATTCAAAATATAATCAAGGAATTAAAAAAAAACCAAATCGGTATTCTAATTACTGATCATAATGTGAGAGAAACTTTAGGAGTGTGTGATAGATCATATATACTTAGTGATAGTATAATTATAGCAGAGGGCACCTCTGAAGATATCTTAAACAATAAGAAAGTTAAACAAGTTTACTTAGGAGATAATTTCAAAATTTAGAAATTTTTACGAAAAATGTCAAAATTAAATGTTTCTCTAATTCAAACATCAAAGCTAGCATTAACTCCTCAATTACAAAATGCTATTAAACTTCTGCAATATTCCGCCATAGAGCTAAATCAAGAAATACAAAATATATTTGAATCAAATCCTTTAATTGAAAAAGAGGAAATATGCGAAAATTTTGAAGATGATGATTGTCAAATTCATTATTCTCACTATGAAGCTTTTAATGTTAATCAAAATAAAAATTTTATCTCGACTTCAGAAATTATAGAAAAAACTACTTATGAAGAAACATCTTTACAAGATTATTTATTATGGCAAGTTCAACTTTTAAATATATCGAATAAAGATAAAAAAATTGCCGAGTCAATTGTTGATTATATCAACGAGGACGGATATTTAATAAAAGAAATTTGTGATATTTTCGATGATATATATTTAAATTCGGACATAACTTTAGATGAAATAATCGCTGTTCAACATTTATTACAAAATCTAGATCCAGTTGGAACTTGTGCCCAAAATATACAAGAATCCTTAGTAATTCAATTACAAAATTATGAGTCACATAAAGACTTAATCCCTAATGCAATAATTATAGTTAATGAGTTCTTTGAAGATTATGTAAATAATAATATAAACTCAATAATATCAAATCTCAATTTAAATGAAGATCAGTATAATATGATTGACAATATAATTAAAAATCAAAGTGCTCGACCTGGAAGCAAATTTTCATCAAAAAAAAATTTTGAATATATAATACCTGATATAAAAATTTTTAAAAAAAATTCTGAATGGATTGTTCAATCAAATAAACTTATTTCTCCAAATATTCAAATTAATCAAAAATATGTAGAATACTCAAATGACAAAATTTCAAGCGAAGATAAAGATTATCTTAAATCAAATTTACAAGAAGCAAAATTATTTATAAAAAATATTAATTTTAGGAATGATACATTAATCAGGCTTACTAAATGCATTTTAAAGAAACAATTAGACTTTTTTGAAAACGGCAAAGAAAATTTAATTCCTTTAAATCTTCGAGAAATAGCTCAAGAAATTGATGTTCACGAATCTACTGCTTCAAGACTTACATCAGGAAAATATATGGAAACCCCATACGGTGTTTTTGAACTCAAATACTTTTTTTCTAGTTCAATAACTAACAAAACTGGTAAAAGAATAGCATCACAATCAATCAAGGAAAAAATCAAAAAAATTATTAAATCTGAAAATAAATCTAAACCATTAAGTGATGAAAAAATTTCGCAAATCTTAAAAAATGATAATATTAATGTAGCAAGAAGAACTGTAACAAAATATAGAGAATCATTAAATTTTGAACCATCTTCTGAAAGAAAAACTAAATAGAGTTTTTTTAAAATATTGTTAAAC
>JAYOZO010000011.1:11600-21725 GCA_038154165.1 Thiothrix sp. | reverse complement strand
AATAATGTATTTTCATTTTAAGTTAAGGCTAAATAAAAATGTCGAAAGAAAGTCAAATAATTAAATTAGATGCTATAACTGAATCTCTCAATTCAGGAGCAATGCTTAAAGCTAAACTCATTCTTAATGGTCTTCATCCTGCGGAGATAGCAAGACTCCTTGAAAGTTCTCCTACGAGACAAAGAAGACTCATATGGGAAATGCTTGATCATAAAAATGATGGAGAAGTTTTACTGGAGGTTGGTGAAGAAGTTAGAAAAAATCTTATGGAATCAATGGATGAAGAATCCTTGCTTGCGGCAACAGAAGGTTTAGAGGTTGATGATTTAGCTGATTTACTCGAAGAGCTTCCAGAAACGGTTGTCAAACAAGTTCTTAATGGCATGGACTATCAATATAGAACGAGACTTGAAACTGTAATGAATTACGGCGATGATACTGCTGGCGGTTTAATGAATACCGATACAATTACAATTCGCCCTGATGTAACACTTGATGTTGTTCTTAAATATTTAAGATTAAAAAAAGATATTCCACATAACACAGACAATATAATTGTTGTAGATAGATATAATCATTACTTAGGCACTCTATCGGTAACATCTCTTCTTTGTGAAGATCCTGAGAGAACAGTATCTGAATCCATGAACAAAAATTATATATCTATTCAATCTGATACTTTAGCTAATGACGTTGTAAATATATTTAAAGATAGAGATCTAGTATCAGCGCCAGTTGTTGATAAAAATAATATATTGTTAGGAAGAATAACGATTGATGATGTTGTAGATATTATTCGTGAAGAAAGTGAGAATACTGTTCTTAATATGGCTGGTTTACTAGATGAAGAGGATATATTTGCACCCATTGTTCCTTCGGCTAGAAGAAGAGCAATTTGGCTTGGAATTAATTTAATAACTGCTCTTCTGGCTTCTGCTGTAATTAGCTTATTTCAAGAAACCATTGAGAAAGTAGTTGCTCTTGCTGTTTTAATGCCAATTGTTGCAAGTATGGGTGGAATTGCAGGATCTCAAACACTCACACTTGTAATTAGGGGTATTGCCCTAGGAAATATAAGCGCAACAAACTCAAAATCATTATTAATAAAAGAAATTGCAGTTGGTATACTCAATAGTCTTTTATGGGCAAGCGTTATTGGCGTTCTTTCTTCATATTGGTTTAATAATTATTTAATAGGTGTAGTTATTGCTATTGCAATGATAGCTAATCTAGGTTTTGCTGCTTTATCAGGAGTTTTAATTCCAATTTTTTTAAAAAAACTAGGCGTAGACCCAGCTCTTGGAGGTGGCGTCATTCTTACAACTATAACTGATGTAATAGGATTTTTTTCATTTCTGGCATTAGGAACAATACTTCTACTTTAATTTTTTTTTTATAACGTTTTTTGCTGATTGTGAAAAATTAGAGGTTGTTTCTTTAAATTTTTTTAAAAGTTTTTTTGCCCAAATAAATTCAGTTGCCAAAATTGCTAATCCTATTGGAATTACAATTATTGCTGGCCCTGGAGTAAAAATTAATATAAAACCAATTAAAAGCACAGAAATACCAATTAAAAATACAGCTAATCTTCTAAATTGTTTATATAGAGCTTCAGGAGTCATTATTTTGGCAAAGTCACTCCAGTTTGATTTTGATATTTACCTCCTCTATCCTTATATGAAGTTTCACATATCATATCAGATTCAAAAAAAATCATTTGAGCTACTCCTTCATTTGCATATATCTTAGCTGGCAGAGGTGTTGTATTTGAAAATTCTAAAGTTACATGTCCCTCCCACTCAGGTTCTAGTGGGGTTACGTTTACAATTATACCGCACCTAGCATAAGTTGACTTACCCAAACATATTGTTAATACCGATCTTGGAATTTTAAAATACTCAACAGTTGATGCTAAAGCAAATGAATTTGGGGGGATAATACAAGTATCTCCCTCAAAATCTACAAAACTATCTTTATCAAATTTTTTAGGGTCTACAATGGCGGAATTTATATTAGTAAAAACTTTAAACATACTTGAACATCTTACATCATAACCATAACTTGAAGTTCCGTAAGAAATTACCTTGTTTCCAGAAATTTTCTTAATTTGGTTTGACTCAAAAGGAGAAATCATATTCTCTTCTTTAGCCATTTTTTTAATCCAAGTATCAGATTTAATTGTCATAATTTAATTATTATCTATTACGATTTTTGGAAATTTAGCGCTGTAATCTTTAGATTGAGCAGAAAGTTTACCTGCTGCTTTTCTTGCGATATCACCATATATTTCTGCTATCCTGCCATCAGGATCAAAGACAACACTTGGCTTTCCAGAATCAGTCTGTTCCCTTATTGATATATCTAATGGTAATTTACCCAGTAAATCTATCTCATTTTCTTTTGCTAACGATAACCCACCGCCTTCGCCAAATATTGATTCTTCATTTCCACATTTACTGCAAATATGTATGCTCATATTTTCTACAATACCCAAAACAGGAACTTCCACTTTCTCAAACATTTTGAGACCTTTTCTAGCATCTAAAAGGGCAATATCTTGTGGCGTTGTAACTATTATAGCTCCACTCACTGGAATTTTTTGTGCAAGAGTTAACTGAACGTCGCCAGTACCAGGCGGTAAGTCTATAATTAAATAATCAAGATTTCGCCACTTTGTATCCGATAAAAGCTGTTCTAACGCTTGAGTAACCATAGGACCACGCCATATCATTGGAGTTTCTTCGTCTATTAAGCAACCTATAGACATTGCTTGTATTCCGTGATTTTCCATTGGTTCTAAGGATTTACCATCTTGAGAATCAGGTTGCCCAGATAAACCAAGCATTCTTGGCTGGCTCGGCCCATAAATATCCGCATCTAGAATTCCAACATTTGAACCCTCTACAGCAAGAGCTAAAGCTAAATTTACTGCGGTAGTTGATTTACCTACTCCACCTTTGCCTGAGGCTACAGCAATTACATTTTTAATATTTTGCATTGGCTTTAGGCTTTTTTGAACAGAATGGCTTTCAATTTTAGAAGTAATTTCCACTAACCCACAAGATATATCATCAGAATTTAACTGGTTCACAATTAAGTCATTCATAATTTCAGCATATTTTTTAGCAGGATATCCCAAACAAATTTTTATGTTTGGCTTATTATCAACTATTTCAATTAACTGAACTGATTTAGTTTCAATTAAATTTTTTCCAGTATTAACATCGATTAATTTCTTAAGCGATGCAACAACCATACTCTCTTCAAGAGACATTATTTTCTCCTATATTTAAAAACTTCCGACACTTAATAAAAGTATATTATATACTAGTTCAAGATAATTGGAGAATAAATGGAAGCAAAAAAACAAATACTTGTTACAAGTGCATTACCATATGCAAATGGTCCAATTCACCTTGGACATCTTGTAGAATATATACAAACTGACATCTGGGTGAGATACCAAAGATCTATTGGACAGGATGTTATATACATTTGTTCAGATGATGCACACGGTACCCCAATAATGTTAAAAGCAAAAGAGCTTGGAATTTCTCCAGAAGAACTTATTCTAGAGACAAAAAAACAGCATGAAAAAGATTTTGAAGAATTTTTCATTGAGTTTAATCATTACTCCTCTACGAACACAAAAAAAAATAAGAAACTATGTGAAAGTATATTTAATAAATTAAATGCAGCAGGCCATATTTCTAAAAAGGAAAT
The DNA here is from genome assembly GCA_038154165.1 of Thiothrix sp. GTDB lineage: Bacteria > Pseudomonadota > Gammaproteobacteria > Poriferisulfidales. The sequence goes on along the minus strand of JAYOZO010000011.1, from coordinate 18,002 downwards.
TTCTCAATTTTATGATATTAAAGAAAAAATATTTCTGCCAGACAGATACATAAAAGGAACTTGTCCAAAATGTAAAGCACCAGATCAATATGGCGACTCCTGTGAATCTTGCGGGGCAACGTATTCACCGACTGATTTAATAAGTCCAAAGTCAATATTATCAAATACTCAACCTGAAACAAAAAAAACGGATCATTATTTTTTTAATCTAAAGAGTTTTAAAGATTATTTAGTTGAATGGACAAAAAATCATAAACTTCAAGATTCAATCAAAAATAAGCTTAATGAGTGGTTAAATGATAATTTAAATGATTGGGATATTACAAGAGACGCGCCATATTTTGGATTTAAAATTCCAAATGAAAGTGATAAATATTTTTATGTATGGATGGATGCTCCTATTGGATATATTTCAGCTTTTGAAGAATACACAAAAGAAAATAAAAAATTTAAGGATATATGGGTTAATGAAAATGTCGGAGAAATCTATCATTTTATTGGCAAAGATATTGCTTATTTCCATGCTCTTTTTTGGCCTTCAATTTTATACGGATCAGGATACAGAACACCAACAAATATTTTTTGCCACGGCTTTCTAACAATAGATGGAAAAAAAATGTCAAAGTCCAGAGGCACTTATATTAAAGCATCTGATTACCTAAAATTTTTTGATCCTGAATATCTTCGCTACTATTTTGCTAGTAAATTAAATGATGGTATTGAAGATATTGACTTAAATCTTAAAGACTTATCTCAAAAAATAAATAGTGATTTAGTTGGCAAAGTGATAAATCTTGCAAGCAGATGCTCAACATTTATAGAAAAAAATTCAAATTTATATCTATCAGACAAATTAGAGTCCGAAGAGGAATATAATGATTTTATAAAAAATATCAATGAAATTAGTCTATTATATAAAAATAGAAAATATAGTAATGCCATATCAAAAATAATGTTATTAGCAGATAAAGCGAATCAATACATCAATGATAAAAAACCATGGTCAATTAATGATTCACATATGATACAAGCTATTTCTACTCAAGGTATAAACTATTATAGAGTAATTGTAATTTTATTATCTCCGGTACTGCCAGAATTATTAAAAAAATCTGAAAACTTTTTAAATGAAAAAAATTTAGTATGGAATGATTGCAAAAAACCTTTATTACAAAAAAAAATTAAAAAATTTTCACAACTAAAAAAAAGAATTTTAGATGAAGATCTAGAAAATTTTAAAAATGAATTAAATACCCCAGAAATGTTAAAAAATGATAAGACAAGTAAAATGAAAAATGAAATAAATTATGAAGATTTTTCAAAGATTGATTTAAGAATTGGAGAAATAATAAAAGCAGAAGAAGTTGATGGAGCGGATAAACTTTTAAAGCTTGAAGTTGATATTGGCGAGCTTGGCAAAAAAGAAATATTTGCTGGAATTAAAAAATTTTACAGCCCTGATTCCTTAATAGGACTAAAAGCATTAATTGTTGTCAATCTAAAACCAAAAACTATGAAATTTGGGACATCATCTGGTATGGCTCTTGCAGCTGACTCTAATGGAAAAATTATTATTATTAATGCTGATAAAAGTATAATAAATGGCTCAAAAGTAAAATGAGTACTAGGCCAGTTGCACTAATTAATGAAGATAATTGTATTGGTTGTGCTATATGTATTGATGTTTGCCCTTTTGATGCAATTATTGGTTCTCAAAATTTATCGCATAGAATTAATTATGAAGAATGCCCTGGATGCAAACTTTGTGTTAACAGATGTCCAACTGATTGCATATCTATAATAAAAATTAATCAAAATAAAAATTATATAAAAGAAAAAATAAAATTTAATTTTAATAGAAAAAAAATAAGACAGAAAGAATTAAATGAAAAATCTTCTAAAAGTATTAATAGCCAATTAAAAAATATCCTTAAAGATTTATAAGTGAAAGTTTTTTTCTAGTTTTTTTGAAAGCGGATTAAACCACTTAAGTTTATCATGAAGACTTACCACACTCCCAATTATCAAAAGAGTTGGAGGAACTATTTTATTTTTTTCAATAATACTTGGCATACTTTCAAGATTACCGATAATTACTTTTTGATTTGTAGTTGTTCCTTTTACTATAAGAGCAGCGGGTGTATTATCGTTCAAACCGTGTTTTATCAATTGCTCGCATATTATTTTTGATCCATGCATTCCCATATAAAAAACAAGAGTTTGCTTTTCGTGTGCTAGCATTTCCCAATTTAAATTTACTGTGCCATCTTTTAAATGTCCAGTAACAAAAATACAAGCGTGAGAGTGGTCTCTATGCGTTAATGGAATGCCAGCGTAACTTGCGCAACCTGATGCAGCTGTAATCCCAGGAACAATTTGAAATGGTATGTCATCATTTATTAAGCTTTCTATTTCTTCCCCTCCTCGTCCAAATATAAATGGATCTCCACCTTTAAGTCTTAATACTTTTTTTCCTTCAAGAGCAAGTCTTGATAGTAACTGATTAATATTTTCTTGTGGCATTGCATGATCAGCTCTTTGTTTACCAACATAAATCTTTTCAGCGTCTTGTCTAAGAAGATTCATTATTGGTTCCGATACCAATCTATCATAAATTACAACATCTGCTTTTTGCATCAGTCTTAATGCTTTAAAACTTAATAGCTCAGGGTCTCCAGGGCCTGCTCCAACTAAATATACTTCACCTACTCTATTGAAAATTTTATTATCTTCTAATGATTGATCCAAAGCATTCTTTGCTTTATCAATTTGTCCTGAAAGCACCATTTCTGATATAGGGCCGTCTAGAAAAGATTCCCAGAAATATCTTCGATCTATAATTTTTAAAAATTTCTTTTTTACCCTTTTCCTATATAACATCATTATTTCAGCTAGTTTACTATATGAATAGGGAATAACTGTTTCTAACTTTGTTTTAAGTAATCTAGTTAGTATTGGCGATGCTCCCCCAGATGATATTGCAATCTTAATAGGATCTCTATCGATAACTGAAGGTATCAATGTATTTCCTAATGACGAATTTTCAGCCATATTTACTAAAATATTTTTTTTTTTTGCTATGTTGCAAATTAAGGTGTTTGTTGCTTTATTGTTTGTTGCTGCAACAACTAAAAATTGGTCTTGAATATCATTTTCTTTAAATTCCCTAGACTGATAACTTAAATTTTTTGAATTTTTTACTAGCTCCTTTATTTCATCAGAAATTTCTGGCGATACAATTGTTACTTTCATTTTAGATTCAAGAATAGGTATAAGTTTTCTACTAGCTACTGTACCTCCTCCAACAATCAAACATTTTTTTTCTGATGTATTTATGAATAATGGCAAATAGCTCATCTTCTACCCCACTCTTTAATGTAACCTACATAATATAATCATAATTATAATGTATACAAAAGATATATTGCAAAATAGGTGTTCTTTTTAAGAATATACTGATTCTTCATTTTTTTTATAAAACAAATAAAAAAATATATAGCTGTTTTCATAAAACTATAGAATAATAAAACTTTAAAAGTTAAATAAAAAGCTAGGAGAATATAATATGTCTATATCTAAAGAAGAACTAGAAAAAATTATGGAAAAAAAATCTAGCATGCGAAGAGAAGCATATGACAGAAGAGCAGCACAAGAAAACAAAGATGAAGTTAGCGCTAAAGCATGTGAGAGATTCATGGCGCTCCCTGAATATAAAAACGCTAATGTAATAATGTGGTACATTGATTGCAGATCTGAAACTAGAACAAAACCCCATTTAATCGCTGAAGTTGAAAAGGGTGAAAAAAAAATAATTGTTCCATATTGCACTGAAGATGAAAACGGTGAAAATAAACTTGGTTTATGGCATATGACTAGCCTAGAAGAAATGGTAGTTGGTAAATGGAATATTCTAGAACCACCAAAAGAATTATGGGGAAACCCAGAAAAAGAAGTAACGCCCCAAGAACTAGATATGATAATGGTTCCAGGTACTGGCTTTGATAGAAATGGCGGAAGAATGGGTAATGGGCAAGGTTATTATGACAGAACTATGGAGCAAGTAAGGCCAGAATGTTCATTAATAGCTTTATGTTATGAATCTCAACTTTTTGATGAAATACTAGTTGCTCCACACGATGTATATATGGATAAAGTTGTAACTGAATTAAATGTCTATGAAGGCAAAGGTAGAGGATAAATTATATGACAGCTATTATTGATGACACCTATGCTGAAGCTTTTAAAAGTATATACTCAGAATTATTAATTACTGCTATAAATAAAAAATGGTTAGACCACGCCGTAAATGCTGCTACTGGTAATGCATCAAGCAGCATCCTTTGTGATTGTGAAGCAGGTCTGGACAGATATGTTGGTCCAGGTGGGGATGAATCAGTAAAAACTCCTGACGGTAGACCAGGAGCTATAATTCAACTGCATATCCCAAAATTTTGGAAAGATCCAAAAAAATTAGAAAGAGCAGCTTTAGTAAGGATCAGTCAAAATATTTTAACTTGCCCGACAGCATCTTGTTTTAATCTTATTGAAAATGATGATTTATATTTTAAACTTGGGAAAAAAGTTGCCTATTTTGGAAATAAATACCAAAAAAGAATTGAAAGGTATGGAAGAAAAATGTGGTGGATTCCAATCCTTGGTGGAGAATTTATAATGGACAGGAGAATTGGCTACTCTGATGGTCTTATGGGCGGAAATCTTTGGTATTTTGGTAAAGATACGGAATCAGCCCTAACAGCAGCTGAAAAAGGTGTCGAAGCAATTTTACCTATTCCAAATGTAATTACAACCTTCCCAGGCGGTATTGCTGGAAGCGGCTCAAAAGCAGGTAGTGATTATGATTTCACCATTGCAAGTACTTATGAAAAATTTTGCCCACTGCTCCAAGATAATCCAAATGTTGAAGGTGGATTGCCAGAAGGTGTAAATTCTGTAATGGAAATAATTATGAACGGAAAAGATATGGCATCCATAATTACTGCAACTCAAGCGGCTATTTCTGCTTCGAAAGATACTGATGGTTTATTAATGATTTCTGCTGGAAATTATAATGGCAAACTTGGAAAAAGCTTCATATATCTTCATCCAGACAAGCAACCACAAACTTAAAAAATAATTAAAATTTAATATGAAATATACAAAAAAGGGAACTTTAATATTAGATGGCAAACTTGTAGCGCAGGAATTACAAAATAATATTAAAAAAAAAATAGAAAATTCAAATGCTAAAATAACATTAGCTACTGTTTTAGTTGGTGAAGATAAACCAAGTCAACTATATGTAAATAATAAGCACAAACAAGCCACAGCATCATCAATTAATTCTTTACATATTAATTTGCCTGGAAATATTTCTCAGGACGAACTTGAAAACAAAATTACGGAACTTGGTTTTGATCCAAAAATTAATGGTATTTTAATTCAAATGCCTTTGCCTAATGGATTAAATGAAGAAAAGGTTATTGAAATGATCCCAGCTGAAAAAGATGTTGATGGTCTTAAAGAGCAAAATCTTGGGAAACTAATTGTTGGAAATGACGTTTTAAGGCCTTGTACTCCATTAGGAGTGATGAAGCTTATTGAGTATTACAATATTGAAACATCTGGAAAAAAAGCACTAGTTATAGGAAGATCGCGATTAGTGGGTATGCCTCAAGTATTAATGTTTGGTTCAAAGGGTGTAGATTGCACCGTTACACTAGCTCATTCTAGAACAAAAGATTTGGATAAATTAATTAGCGAATCTGAGATTATTGTCCCTGCTATAGGCGTCCCAAATATCATAAATGCTAATAATGTAAAAAAGGATGCCGTTTTACTGGATGTTGGAATTAGTAGCGATAAAAATGGTATTCATGGAGATGTAAATTTTAATGAAGTTGATGGAATTGCAAAAGCTGTTACACCAATGCCTGGTGGAACTGGACCTATGACCGTTGCATGTCTTCTTGAAAACACTGTGAAAGCTGCTGAACTTCAAGGTATAATCATTAAATAATTATTAAAGAGATAGCAATAAAAGGTTGAGCGACACATAATGCTATGGCATTATTTACGCCTTATTTTATTATAAAATTTATAGATTTACTGAAAAAATAACAAATTTAACAACATATAGGAAAAAATTATGCCTGGTCAAAAATTATCATTCCCTGGAAGAAACTATTTATTCGCTCCAGGACCAACTCATATACCAACTGTAGTACAAAATGCAATGAATGTTCCAATGGAAGATCATAGGGCTCCAGATTTTCCAGAATTGGTCAAACCAATATTAAAAGACTTAAAAAAAGTTTTTTTAACAAAAACAGGGACACCATTTATTTTCCCTGCAACTGGTACAGCTGGATGGGAAATCGCTTTGGCAAATACTTTATCACCAGG
>JAYOZO010000011.1:0-11578 GCA_038154165.1 Thiothrix sp. | reverse complement strand
TCAATTCAGTCATCTTTGGTATGACCTTGCTCTTAGAATAGGTCTAGAAGTCGAATTAATTGATACAAAATGGGGAAATGGTATAGAAATTGAAAAATTTAAAAAAGCACTAGCAAATGATAAGGATAAAAAAATAAAAGCAGTTGTCGTTTGTCATAATGAGACAGCAACTGGTGTTACAAGTGATATTGAAGGACTAAGAAAAGCAATGGATCAAGTTAAGCATCCTGCTCTATTAATGGTTGATGGTGTAAGTTCTATTGCGAGTATACCTTTTAGATTTGATAAATGGAAAATTGATATAGCGGTGAGTGGTTCACAAAAAGGTTTTATGCTTCCTGCTGGTTTAGCAATACTGTGTTTTAGTAAAAAAGCATTAGCAAAAAGAAAAACTGCAAAATGCAAAAGGTGTTTTTTAGATATTCAAGATCACCTAAATCCAAATAAGGATGGATTTTTTCCATATACACCTCCTGTCAATCTTTTGAGAGGCTTAAGAGTTTCCATAGACTTGCTTTTAGAAGAAGGAATGGAAAATGTTTTCATCAGGCACAAAAGATTAGCTAGCGGGGTAAGAGCCGCTATTAAAGCTTGGGGTTTAAGATTAGCCGCTTCTTCACCAAAATGGCAATCCGATACTGTCAGCGCTATTTGGTTAGAGCCTGGATCAAAAAATAATCCAGATGGTAAAAAAGCTATTGAAGTTATATCTATTGCATATCATAGATACAATGTCTCTCTTGGCGCAGGATTATCCAAAGTAGCTGGAAAAGTTTTTAGAATTGGACATCTTGGCGATAATAACGAAACAAGAATGATGGCTGCACTTGGAGCGGTTGAAATGGCTATGATAGATGCTGGAATAAAATTCACACCTGGAAGTGGAACTGGTGCAGCAGCAAAATATTGGACAGATAATCCAAATAAAGCATTAAAAAAGATGAAGAAATAATATAAAGAATAAAGGATAAACTTATGAGTCATAAAATATATGAACAAACCTCTAGAAGAGTTCAAAGAAGCGAGCTAGCTGTTCCTGGATCAAATCCTAAAATGTTTGAAAAAGCTTTGCAAAGTAATGTCGATTTTGTTTTTTTAGACTTGGAAGATGCCGTAGCTCCTGATGACAAAGAGCAAGCACGTAAAAACGTAATAGATGCCCTTAAAAATTTGGACTGGAAAGGAAGTGGTAAAACAATATCTGTAAGAATTAATAGTATTGACACTCATTATATGTACCGTGACGTAATTGATGTTGTTGAACAGGCAGGAGAATATCTTGACACTATTTTACTTCCCAAGGCAGGTACGGCTTCTGACGTATATATGTTATCAGCTATGTTAAACCAAATTGAAACTGCTAAAAATATAAGAAAAAAAATTGGTATTGAAGTGTTAATTGAAACAACACTTGGAATGGCTAATGTTATGGATATTGCAAAATCTGGACGCGAAGAAAGACTCGAGGCAATGCATTTTGGTGTTGCAGATTATGCTGCAAGTTGTCGTGCAAGAACAACAGTTATAGGTGGTCTTAATACAGATTATCCTGGCGATCAATGGCATGCCGATCTATCGCAAATGTTAGTAGCATGCAGAGCTTATGGTTTAAGGGCAATTGATGGCCCGTTTGGAGATTTTAATGATCCAGCTAGTTACACCTTAGCTGCAAAAAGAGCTGCTGCTCTTGGTTACGAAGGAAAATGGGCAATACACCCTTCACAAATCGAGCTAGCAAATGAAGTCTTTACGCCGCCGCCAGCTGAAGTTGATAAAGCAAAAAGAATACTAATAGCTTTGGATGAAGCTGCAAAAAAAGGACAAGGTGCTGCATCTTTAGATGGAAGATTAATTGATGCTGCGTCAGCAAAAATGGCAGAAAATATTGTTGAAACAGACAAAGCAATAAATTCAAAAAAATAATTAAATAATATACAGGAGTTAGTTTTGGATATACATGAATATCAAGCAAAAGAAATACTATCAAATTATAATGTAAAAACTTTAAAAGGTAAGCTTGCATTAAAAACATCTGAAGCTGTAGCTGCTTATAATGAATTAGACACTGAAGTATGTGTTGTAAAAGCTCAAGTTCATTCAGGCGCTAGAGGTAAAGCAGGTGGAATAATTTTATGCAAATCGGATGAAGAAGTTAGAAGCGCATCCGAGAAACTTCTTGGAACGTACCTTAAAACTATTCAAACTGGAGATCAAGGTAAGTTAATCGAAAAATTATACATAGAATCAGGTTGTGATATAGATAGAGAAATTTATTTAGCTTATGTAATGGATAGAGCAAAACAAAGGATTGTTATAGTTGCCTCTGCTGAAGGTGGAATGTCTATTGAAGAACTTGCAGTTGAAAAACCTGCAGCAATTAAAAAAATTGAAATTGATCCTGCAGTTGGTCTTACAGAATTTCAAGCTAGAGAACTCAGTTTTGCTTTAGAGCTTCCTAAGGAATCACTTTCAAAAGCAGTAAAATTATTTATGGGATGTTATAAAGCAATGGTAAATTTAGATATGAATATGTTAGAAATAAATCCTCTCGTGTTAACAAAAGATACTGATCTTATAGCCCTTGATGCAAAAATGAGTTTTGATGATAATGCGTTATTTAAGCATCCAGAAATAAATGCACTTAATGATAATAGTCAAAAAGATAAAAGAGAAGTTGCTGCATCAGAGCATGATTTAAGCTATGTAGGTCTTGATGGTGATATTGGTTGTATGATTAATGGTGCTGGCCTTGCTATGGCAACTATGGATATGATTAAGTATTGTGGCGGAGAGCCTGCAAACTTTTTAGATATAGGAGGCGGTGCATCTCCTGAAAGAGTTGGCAAAGCATTTGAATTAGTTCTTGCTGATAAAAATGTTAAAGCTATGCTTGTAAATGTTTACGCTGGAATTAATAGATGTGACTGGATAGCTGAAGGATTAGTTCAAGTTATTCCAACCGTTAATCTAAATATTCCTCTAATTGTTAGATTATCAGGAACAAATGTAGAACAAGGAGTTAAAATTATTAAAGAAAGCGGACTTCCGATTATATTGGCAGACACATTAAAAGACGCAGCACAAAAAGCAGTAGATGCTGCAAAACAATAAGGGGTAAATAATGTCAGTTTTATTAAACAAAAATACAAAAGTTTTAGTCCAAGGAATAACTGGAAGAATAGGTAATTTCCATGCTGAGGAAATGATTGCATATGGAACCAATGTTGTTGCTGGAGTCACACCTGGAAAAGGTGGAACGAAACATTTAGGTAAACCTGTATTTAATACAGTTAAAGAAGCTGTAGATGCTACAGGTGCTGAAGCAACAATTGTTTTTGTTCCTGCTGTTGCAGCAGCTGATGGCATAATGGAAGCTGCTGATGCTGGAATCAAGTATGCAGTTTCAATTACGGATGGAATTCCAGCACACGATATGATGAGAGTTAAAAGATATATGCTTAGATACAAAAAAGAAAATAAAATGGTGCTTACAGGACCAAATTGTGCAGGAACTATTACTCCAGGTGAAGCTATGATGGGTATTATGCCAGGACATATATATATGCCAGGAAATGTAGGGGTAATAGGTAGATCAGGTACATTGGGTTATGAAGCAGCATCTCAAATGAAAGCAGAAGGAATTGGAATATCAACTAGTGTTGGTATAGGTGGCGATCCAATAAATGGTAGTTCTCATAAAGATATACTAGAATTATTTAACGCAGATGATAAGACAAAAGCCGTAATGATGATAGGTGAAATTGGCGGTCCTCAAGAAGCTGAAGCTGCAGAATATGTAAAAAATCATATGAAAAAACCAGTTGTTGCATATATCGCTGGACTTACTGCTCCAAAAGGAAGACGAATGGGGCATGCAGGAGCTATAGTTTCTGGGAAAGGTGAAAGTGCTGCCGAAAAAGTTGAACTTCTAAAAGAAGCAGGAATTCATATTATTCCAAACCCTTCTGAAATGGGAAGTAAAATGAAGGAAGTACTTGAAAAATATTTATAAAATTAATTGGGGAAAAATAATGAGTAAACCAAAAGTATTAGTTACAAGAAGATGGCCAGAAGAAGTTGAAGCAGAATTAAAACAAAAATATGATGTTACGCTTAATGAAAAAGATATTCCTATGAGTATTCCTGAACTGCAAGCAGCATTTCAGAACTATGATTGCGTTTGTCCTACTGTAACAGACCCAATAAACGAGGAAGTTTTATCTATAGAAAATAAAAAAGCTAAAATTATTGCAAGCTTTGGGGTCGGCTTTAACCATATAGATTTAGATGCAGCAAAAAAAGAGAATTTAGTTGTAACTAATACTCCTGAAGTACTTACTGATTGCACTGCAGATATTGCAATGACACTTCTTTTAAGTGTTGCAAGAAGAACTGGAGAAGGAGAAAGAGAACTAAGAGCCGGTAATTGGGCTGGGTGGAGACCAACTCACTTAAGAGGTACAAAAGTTACTGGGAAAACTCTTGGTTGTATTGGTTTTGGTAGAATAGCTCAAGCAACTGCAGATAGAGCACACTTTGGATTTGGTATGAATATAATCTTCTCTGATCCATACATGCCTTCTGATGACATAATAAAAAAATATAATGCAACACCTTGTAGCAGTGTTGAAGAAGTTCTTCAAAAAGCAGATTTTGTATCTATACATTGTCCTGGCGGCGCAAGTACATATCATCTATTAAATAAAGAAAGAATTGGTATGATGAAAAAAACATCTTATCTTATTAATTCTGCAAGAGGTGATGTAATAGACAACGATGCACTCATTGAAGCTCTAAGAAATAAAACTATTGCGGGTGCTGGTTTAGATGTTTTTGAAGGCGAACCAAAATTAAATCCAGGATTTTTAGCTTGTGAAAATGCAGTATTATTACCACACCTTGGTAGCGCATCTATAGAAACTAGGATTGCTATGGGTATGCGAGTATTAGAGAATATGGAAGCATATTACAATGACAAAGAACCAAGAGATAGAGTTGCATAAAGTTATTTATATTTAGAAAATCAAAGCTAGTTATTTTAACTAGCTTTTTTCATTCTTTTTTTGATATTTCACTTTCAATTTTTTTTAATGTATTTTCAATATCAACTACTTTTTTAGAATTATCTCTATCTAATTTTACCAAATTTATAATTTCTTGAGCATTTCGAAGTTTCAAGTTATATGCTCCAATTTGTGTATTTACATTCTTTTTATCACTAACTAATCTTGAATAAAATAATTTTCTTTCTTCGGTGTCATGAAAAGCACTCATCATGGCTAAATATGCAGAGCCTAAACGAAAATCATATGCTTTATAATCTCGAAGATTATTAACTAAAGGCCTATTATCTTTAATTATATTTTTGAATGTATCTTTATAGCTTAACAAAATTTTCTTAATATCATTAGATACATTATATTCAATAATTATTTTATCAATTACATCTACAATTTGAATTCTTATATCATCATATTGAAGCAATGCTGCTAATAATTTTTTATCATAATCAATATTATTTTCAATCTTGTGTTCATTAAGGTAATTTTTTATAACTTGTCTTGCGTCTTTTAAATTCTTTAAATCCATGCTTTTTATATCGTAAGAAAATTTAGAAACATGCTTTACATCACTAATCGGATGAGGCTCTTCGCCTGCAGCATATATTGATGTTGAGATTAATAAAATTATTGTTAGAAGTGGTTTCATATATTCCTTAGATTTTTTTATTTTGTAATTTTGTCTGAACTTATAACAATTAGTTTATCATAAAAAAGATCGTTGTATGTATATTCAATACCCCCAACTCCTTCTCCTGAATGTTTAATACCACCAAAAGGCATCCAATCAACTCTAAAAGCAGTTTGTTCATTTATAAAAACGCTTTTAGCTTCTAATTTTTCATAACATAACATTGCAGTGTCTATATCACTTGTATATACAGATGATTGAAATGCATATTTTCTATGATTAGCTTTCTTTATTGCATCGTCTAAATTTTTATAACTATATATGCATATAACTGGCCCAAAAATCTCAATATTATTAATTTCATCTTTTTCTTGAGGGTCTTTTAATATAGTACACTCATAGCAAGAATTGTTAAAAAATTTCCCCCCACAAATTAATTTTGCTCCTTTTTTAATAGCATTTTGAACGATTCTATCCACTCTTATTAAAGCATCCTTCCGAATTAAAGGGCCAACATCCGTTGTTATTTTATTTGGATCTCCTATAATAATTTTTTTAACTTGTTTTTTTAAATTAATTATAAAATCATCTATTATATCTTCGTGAACAATAACTTTTTGTATTGAAACACATACTTGGCCAGCGTGATAAAATGAACCCTTTATTATTGACGGAAGAATTTTTTTAAAATTATAATTTTTATCTATTATAACTGGTGCAATGCCTCCGTGCTCTAGAGCACATTTAGTTCCAGGAGATAAAATTGATTTTAACTTCCACCCAACTTCTGAACTTCCTATAAAAGAAAAAAATGATATTCTATTATCGCATACAAATTTTTTAGTAATATTATTATTATTAGTATTCACCATTTGGCAGAAACCATTTGGTAATCCAGCCACCATTAATAGCCTAATAAACTCATAACAAGTTAGTGGTGTATCTAATGATGGTTTAACAATTATAGGACACCCTGCAGCTACTGCTGGTATAACCTGATGAATGATTAAATTTAAAGGGTGGTTAAATGCACTTATTGCTAAAACAGGACCGATCGGAAATTGTTTTGTAAAAGCTATTTTATTCTTAGAGGAAGCGCTTAAATTCATTGGTATCTCTTTACCAGATGATTTTTTAATACATTCTATACCTAACTCTATACCATTTATTGCTCTCTCTACCTCGATTTTGGAATCCTTTAGTGGCTTACCACCTTCTGTTGATATAAGTTTTGCAAATTCAAATGATCTTTTTGAAAGTAAAAATTTACTTTTATTTAAAATTTCAAGTCTATCAGTTTTACTTAATTGATATTTTACATCATTAAAAAAATCATATGCTACTTGTAAAATTGGATCTACATGAATTTCATCTATACATTCTATGTCACCAATTTTTTTCATATTCCAAGGAGAATATAAAGGGACTTTTTGAGGATTTTTTATTTTTACCGTCGTAATATTTTTTATTATTCTATTAGCCATATGATTTCTCTAGTGAATCTAAAAAATCAGTTAACTTTTTATTTTCTGAATAATCGATCGGAATAACAAATAATGTTGGGCCACTGAGTTTTTCTGTTTCCTTTAGTTTTATTTTTATATTTTTACTATCATTTTCATATAAATAATTCCAATCAAAGGACTTAGCTAGCTCTTCCCATTTTGGATTATCAAAATCAAGGTCTGTAGAACTTCCAAATTGCACCTCTTGTTTCCATTTAATTAAGCCATACGATTTATCCTCCCAAATTATTATTACAATATTTGAATTTAATCTTTTTGCTGTTTCCATTTCTTGCAAGTTCATCAAAAATCCTGCGTCACCACAAATAGAAAATATTTTTTTATTTTTATCAATTAAGCTGGCTGATATGGATGCAGGTAAAGCATATCCCATAGAACAAAATCCATTCGGTATAATACAAGTATTAGGTTTTTGACAAGGGAAATTTCTCGCGATCCACATTTTATGGGCACCAACATCTGAAATTAGAATATCATCATCATTCAAGAAATGCCTAAGATCATATAGAAATTTTTGAGGCTTTATTAATCCCTTTGCATCATCATTTTTATATTCTTCAATATCTTTTTTAAGATCTTTTTTCATTTGTTTTACATATTTATGATTGTAAGATGGGCATCCTTTTTTATCTAATATGTTATTTAAACTTGATAAAGAATGTGCTAAGTCGCCAACTACTTCTACCTCAGGTATATAAAATTCATCAATCTCAGCAGCTTCAAAATCAATATGTATAATTTTTGCATTAGAATTTCTATTCCATAATTTTGGATGATACTCAACCATATCATAGCCTAAAGTTATAATTAAATCGGATCTGCGTATTGCAATATCACCAAAATCATTTGCTCCAAGACCTACTGTTGATAAATAATATCCTGAATCGCAGTTCACTGCGCCTTTGCCCATAAAAGTTGTTACTACTGGAATATTTGTTCTCTCGCAGAATTCTCTTAATTGCTTGGATGCTCTTTTTCTAATAGCTCCATTGCCAGCAATTAATATTGGTGATTTAGCTTTTTTCATTATTTCATATGAATTATTAATTACATTATCCTCAGCAATTGATCTTCGAAACAGAAAAGATTTTAATGGTTTTGCATTTACCTTTAATTTTGCAATGTCCTCAGGAAGCTCAATATGTACCGCACCAGGTTTCTCTAATGTTGCTAATCTAACTGCTTTCCTAACTATTTCAGGTATTGTATTTGGATTTCTAATAGATGTAGTCCATTTAGTTACAGATTCAAACATATTACAAATATCCAAAATTTGATGAGATTCTTTATGAAGCCTATCAGATGACCCTTGTCCTGTTATAACTAGAATAGGCGAATGGTCCATATTTGCATCAGCTACTCCAGTCAGAAGATTTGTAGCACCAGGCCCAAGAGTACTTAAACAACAAGATAATTTTCCTGTAAGTTTGCCATAAGATTCTGCCATGAATGCCGCACTTTGTTCATGTCTTGTAAGAACAAATTTTATTTTTTTTGATTTTTTTAAAGACATTAGAAAATCAGCATTTTCTTCACCTGGGACACCGAATATATACTCTATACCTTCATTTTCAAGACACTTTACAAATAAATCAGACGTTTTCATATTCAACAATAATATATTGGGACTAATTTATAGTATAATGAATTTATGTTTAAGATAAATAAAAAAATAAAAATTATATTGATACTTTTCTTAGCAACAATAGTAGGTTGTGATCAAAATGTAGGGAAAAGAGATATAGAAAAAAAAATAGACGTACAAAATGAAAATTGAAAAAGAAAAATTAATAAATTATTTAAAAAAAAAGCTTGGGACCAAAGATTTTAAAATCTGTGAAATCACAGGAGATGCTAGCAAAAGAAAGTATTATCGAATATCTAATGAGAAAAAAAAATATATATTAATGGATAGTAGCTTAGAAAAAAGAAATTATAGAAATTTTATAAAATGTTCAAATATATTTAATAAAAATAAAATTAAAATACCAAAGATTTTCGATCAAAATGATAATAAAAAAATCTTAATCCTTGAAGATATTGGTAATAACTTAATTTACGATAGATCAAATGAGAATAATAAAATTCAAATATATAAAAAAGCTATTTTAAACATATTAAATATACAGAAAATTAAAGTGAACAATTTACCTATTTATAAAGAAAATAAATATTTTGAAGAAAGTCATTTATTTGTTAAGTGGGTTTTAGAAGAATTATGTAATTTTAGCATTTCTAATAAAGATAAGAAAAATATAATAAAATCTATAAATAATTTAATTCTCAAGTTGAATCATAATATTAATACTGTTGTTCATCGCGATTATCATTCTAAAAATATTTTTTATAAAAATAATAAAATTATAATCATTGACTACCAAGATTCTGTATATGGATCATCTGTTTATGATTTAGTTTCACTTTTGAACGATTGCTATGTTGACACTGATAAAAAATCTAGAAAGATATTAATTAATTATTTTTATGATAATTTTTCTCAGGTTAATAAGAAATTTAAATTTTCAAAAAATGAATTATTCTTCAATTATAATTTGTTATCTGCTCAAAGACATATGAAAGCTTCTGGAATTTTTTGTAGACTTAGCATTAAGTATAAAAGACACAATTATCTTCAGTATCTTAACAGAACGATTAACTATATTATTTTTGCAACATCAAAATATAATAATCTCAAAATTATTAATTTTTTTGCTAAAGAGGCTCTTAATAAAATATATGAAAGCAATTATATTAGCAGCAGGCAAAGGTAAACGTTTTGGTGAAATAACTAAAATTATACCAAAGCCTTTGATTAAATTAGGTGATAAAACTCTTATTGAACATAATATTCTATTACTAAAAGATAATGGTATATATGACATTGTAATAAATGTATCTTATCTAAGTGATCTAATAATTAATTTTTTGGGTAGTGGGGAAAAGTATGGGGTTACGATAAATTATTCAATTGAAAAACCAGAACCATTTGAAACTGGTGGAGGGATACAGAATGCTCTACCTATTCTTGGTAACCAGCCGTTCTTAGTATTAAATTCTGATATATATACAAATTTTAGATTATCTAATCTTTCACTTAATGAAAATGATCTTGCGTCATTAGTTATGGTTAAAAATCCTGCACACAATAAATATGGAGATTTTTCTTTTAATAATGGCAGACTACAAAACAATAACAAAAATAAGATGACTTATTCAGGCATAGGTATCTATGATCCAAAAATTTTTAATAAGAAGAAAGTTTCAAACTACAAATTAATACATATATTAGTTGAAAACATAAAAAAAGGTAAAATTTCTGCTGTTATTCACGACGGCATATGGTTTGATATTGGAGATATAAATAAGCTAAGTATTGCAGAAAAATTATTTTCTTAATAATTCTTGCCACGCATTACTATTTTTTATTAATTTTAATGATTTTTCTAAAAGTAATTTTCCTGGTTCTTTTTTATACCAAGTAGAAAGACCAGATGGATGTGGCAATGCGACTATATCAGTATTGTTTTTATATTTTATTTTATTTCCAATAACATCATTTAACAAACCAAATTCTATAAATTGAGAAATAGCAAGCTTACCAACAGGAATTATTAATTCTGGTTTTAAATAGTCTATTTCAAAATTTAACCAATTTGAGCATTTTTTTATTTCTATTTCGGAAGGAATTCTATCACCAGATCCAATTAAATTTTTTCCGGGATAACATCTGCAAACAGCTGACATATAAATATTTTTTCTAAAACTCATCTCATTTATTCCAATAGAAGAAAACCATTTAAATAAATTTTTTCCTGCAGTCCAAGCAAAAGGTTTTCTAATCTCACCTTCTTTAATTCCCGGAGCTTGGCCAATTAAAATTATTTTGGATTTTACAGGGTTTCCCACTATTGGAATACCTGACATATTTTCACATTTTTTACATTTAAGAATTTTTTTTTGATGTTCAATTAGATTACACACTTATATTTATTTTTGCTGTATATAATTGATATAATTTTTTTGAAATTTCACCACAAGAACCTGTTTTAATTATTTCATTATTTATTTTAATAATTGGTAGTACTCCTTGAGTTGAGTTTGTTATAAATACCTCATCAGAAGTAAATAAGTCTTTTTTAGATATATCTCCAAAAATTATTTCAAATTTATTTTTTTTTATGATTTCATTTATTACATATGATCGAGTAATACCATGAAGAATTAAATTACTTAATTTTGGTGTAATGATTTTTTTATTTTTTACGATAAATACATTACTTGAACATCCTTCGGTTAGCACATCATTACGAAATAATATAGCCTCATATGCATCATTCTTACTGTCCAAAGTTTTATCATAT
>JAYOZO010000010.1:11832-30585 GCA_038154165.1 Thiothrix sp. | reverse complement strand
TTAATATCCTGTGCATTTTCTGATATTTTTTGATCATTGAGATATTGGTAGTTTGCTTCTATATCTTGTCTTTGCCCTATCATTGGAATCCAACCTCTATCTACTAAAATTATTTCATTGGTATTAAAAATTCTGAATGGACTAACAACATTAAAACCTGGTTTTTTATTTTTTATCTTATTGTCAATTAAAAAAGTTTTATTAATATACTTACCTTTTAAGGTATAGTTTCTAAAAAAAGTTTCTTCAATATTATTTTGCAAAGAAAAATCTAATTTTACTTCAGGTAATAATTGCCTATTTTCATATAAATTAATAATATTCTCTTTTTCATTAGCCCGATCTAGTTGCCAAAATCCTAGAAATAAAAATAGAGATATACTTGAGACAAAAATGATGCTAGAAAGTAATTTATGTTTCATAAGATAAGACTATAATGTTTAAAATAATATTTATAATTTTGTTTTCATTAATCATAATAAGTTTATTTAGCTCATTATTTTTTTTGGTAAAAGACAAAAGTAACAAAAAAAGAGTTTTAAATGCATTAAAAATAAGAATAGGGTTATCAGTTCTATTATTTATAATACTAATAATAATGTACTATAATGGACAGATTCATCCTAATGGAATAGCCCAATAACTATATCCAATATACAAATATAAATAATCCTAGCCAAACAACGTCAACAAAATGCCAATACCATGCTACTGCTTCAAAAGCAAAATGGTTTTTTGGATTAAAATGACCGTAAATACATCTACCCAAAATTACAATTAGCATAATAGTGCCAATTGTTACATGAAAACCATGAAAACCAGTTAACATGAAAAAAGTTGATCCGTAAATTCCACTTCCTAAATTAAGATTTAAATCATTAAATGCATGTCCGTATTCTAAACCTTGAAAATACATAAATAGCATACCAAGCGCTACAGTTAGGGTTAAACCAATAATTAATTGTATTCTTTTTATTTCTTTTAGCCCATGATGTGCCCAAGTTAATGTAGCACCACTAGTTAATAAAATTGCTGTATTAATGGCAGGCAAACCCCAAGCGCCCATAATTTGGAAATCTCCGCCTATCTCTCCTGGTCCATTTGCTGTTGAAGGCCAATTAGCTTCGTATTCTGGCCATAAAAAAGTATTTGTCGCCAAACCAGCTCCTTCTCCACCTAGCCAGGGCAGTGAATATGCTCTCACATAATATAGAGCGCCAAAAAAGGCTGCGAAAAACATGACCTCAGAAAAGATAAACCATATCATTCCCCATCTAAAAGACGTATCAACTTGAGAATCATATACTCCATTTTCGCTCTCAGTTATTACTGTATTAAACCAACCAACAATCATAAATACTATTAATGCTAAACCAATAAATAAAACATATTTACCAAAGTCATTACCATTTAATAATGTTGACCCTCCAACCATAGTAGTACACACGGCAATAGATGCAATAATTGGCCATTTACTTCCGTTTGGTATGTAGTAACTTCCTGATTCTGACATTATAATATCCCCTTTTAAATTTAATCTTTTTTCGATACTTTAGCAGATTCAAAAAATGAATATGACAAAGTAAGAGTTTTAATTCTATTTGGCAGTTTTTCATCAACAGCAAAATATATAGGAAGTTTTACGACTTCTCCAGGTTTAAACTGCTGTTCATCAAAACAAAAACACTCAATTTTTTTTAAATATTTGGATGCTTCGTTTGGAGAAACACTAGGTACTGCTTGCCCAGTTATTATGGATTTTGATTTATTTGTAGCAACATAATATGTACTGTATATTTTTCCAGGAACTACTTCTATCTGAAATTCAGAAGGCTTAAACTCTAAATTTTGCTTATTAACTTCATGAGATATAAACTGAACATTTAGCTTTTCAGAATTTAAATTGCTAACATTAAGATTAATATCGCTCTTTTCTTTTAAATTAGAAGTATTACCATTTAAACCAGTGACATCACATATCACATTATAAAGTGGTATTAATGCAAACGAGAACAAAAACATAAAAAAACAAATAAAAATAAGTTTTTTTGCTGTTTTAATATTTACTTTTTTCTCAATCATATATCTACCTGTATAACATAATTAAATAAAAGCTAACGTAAATAGCTAATGCAATTACAACCAATGATATTGCTGTCACTTTTATTTTATTTTTTATTTCCAAAAAAACCTCTTAAATTTTTATTTACAATTCCTACTTTATTGTTGGTGGTGTACTAAAGGAATGGTACGGCGGTGGAGAAGGTAAAGTCCATTCTAAGCCTTCAGCGCCCTCCCAAACCTGATCTGTCGCTTTTTTACCACCTTTAATTGTTTTAATTATTAAATATAAAAATATTAGCTGAGCAAATCCAAAACCAAAAGCTCCAATACTTGCAATCATATTATAATCAGCAAACTGAAGCGAGTAATCAGGTATTCTTCTTGGCATTCCAGCTAAACCAACAAAATGCATTGGAAAAAATGTTAAATTAACAAAAAAAGTTGAAAGCCAAAAATGTAACTTGCCTAACGTCTCTGAATACATATTACCTGTCCATTTTGGTAACCAAAAATAACACGCGGCCATTATTGCAAATATTGATCCTGGAACTAAAACATAATGAAAATGTGCAACTACAAAATATGTATCATGGTATTGAAAATCAGCAGGTGTTATGGCTAACATTAACCCTGAAAATCCACCAATTGTAAACATTATAATAAAACCTATTGCAAATAACATTGGGGTTTCAAAAGTCATTGCACCTTTCCACATAGTCGTTATCCAATTAAAAACTTTTACTCCTGTAGGAACAGCTATTAACATAGTTGCAAACATAAAAAATACTTCACCAGCTAATGGCATACCTACAGTAAACATATGATGTGCCCATACTATGAAAGATAAAAATGCAATTGATGCTGTAGCATAAACCATAGAGCTATAACCAAATAAAGGTTTTCGCGCAAAAGTTGGAATGATAGCTGATACAACCCCAAACGACGGAAGAATTAAAATATATACTTCTGGGTGTCCAAAAAACCAAAAAATATGTTGAAACATAACTGGATCACCACCACCAGCTGCGTTAAAGAAGCTAGTTCCAAAGAACTTATCTGTAAGTAACATTGTAACACCACCAGCTAGAACAGGCATTACTGCTATTAATAAAAACGCTGTGATCAACCAAGTCCAAACAAATAAAGGCATTTTCATTAGTGTCATACCAGGAGCTCTCATATTTAGTATTGTTGCAACAACATTTATTGCTCCCATAATAGAAGAAAGTCCCATAAAGTGAATTGCAAAAATTAAAAATGGAAATGCATCACCGGTCTGTAGACTTAAAGGTGGATATAAAGTCCAACCACCTGCAGGAGCTCCTCCATCCATCCATAAAGTTGAAAGGAGCATCGAAAAAGCAAACGGTAAAATCCAGAAGCTCCAGTTATTCATTCTTGGTAGAGCCATATCCGGGCCACCAATCATAATTGGTATCATCCAATTTGCTAAACCAGTAAATGCTGGCATTACAACCCCAAATATCATGACTAAGGCATGCATTGTTGTCATAGAATTAAAAAACTGTGGGTCAACAAACTGAAGACCTGGCTGAAAGAGTTCAGATCTAATTACTAATGCCATCAATCCGCCAATAAAAAACATTATCATTGCAAACCAAAGATAAAGTGTTCCAATATCTTTATGGTTTGTTGTTGTAATCCATCTCATAATTCCCGATGGGTGCTCTTCATGATGTGTATCGTTTACAACCGAACTCATATTTTTCTCCCTTATTTATTTAATTTAGCTACTCCAGATATTTTAGCTTCACTAGCCGCAATCCACTCTTCATATTCATCTTCATCTACCGCTTTAATAACGATAGGCATAAAACCATGATGTCTTCCACATAATTCAGCACATCTTCCACGATAAATTCCAGGCTCATTTATAACTACTGACATTTCATTAATATATCCAGGAATAGCATCTTTTTTTAAGGCAAGATCAGGCACCCACCAAGCATGAAGTACGTCATTTGATGTTAACAAAAATCTAATTTTTTTATTTACTGGAACAATTAATTGATTATCAACTTCTTGTAAATAATTTATATTCTTTTCTTGTTTATTATATATTTCATTATATGGTGTAGAAAGTTTGCTATAAAATGAAACATTAGTATTTAAATATTCGTATTGCCACAACCATTGATAACCTGTAATTTTTATATGTATATCTGAATCACTATGATCATACATCTTAATTAATGTCTTAGTTGCAGGAATTGCCATTCCTATTAAAATCACAAATGGAACAACAGTCCACAAAAATTCTAAACTCGTGCTTTCGTGAAATTGAGCAGGAGTTACACCCCTTGATTTTCTATGCATAAATATTGACCAGAACATAGCACCAAAGACTATTACACCAATAACAACACAAATCCAAAGTATCAGCATATGAAGATCGAAAACTTCTTGGCTAATGTCGGTAACACCTTCAGGCATATTTAAATCTAACCAGCCTGCTTTTGCTGTATTAATTAATAGAACCGAAGTTATAAAAAACATTAAATTTTTTATTAAAAACATTATTTAGATACTCCTTGTATTAAAATTGCTTTATATTTTCCTTTAACATTTCTGCTAATTTTATTCTTTCATTATCTGTCAACAGCTCGCCAATTTCTATTTCTCTACCGGCAAAACGAAGAAGAAGCTTATGAGGATAACCCTTTAATTGTGGCTTATTTAAAATAAATTTTGCCCAATATCTATTACAATCAAAAAATTTAGTATCTCTCATTTTTATTAGCGAAACTGATACCTTTTTTTCGTCAATTTTTACTATTTCACATTGTGAATTCTTTAAATGACAATATGTAAGAACTAAACCCAATAAAAGCATTTCTATGCCTGTAAATGGAACAATCAACCACATTCCTGCCATTGCAAAAGATATAGCAATAGAGAAAGATGCAAAAAAAAGCATGAAAAAAAATATTTTATTGCCTTGCCATGATAATGAATTATTAGGCTTTATAATAAACTCTTTACACTCACCTTCTTTAAACTGAATCATTTTGCAAAAATCTGTTAAATTCGATGGCGGTAGTATACTAAATTAGGCTTTAATAATATAGTGTACAAAACAAAAAAATCTGAAAAATTGTAGATTTTTTTAGCTTTTACTTTGTATACTTTATTATATCATCCATTTTCTTCCAGGCTGAACCGTATATAACTTCGTACGTCGCTGGCAAGCCTCCTGATTTCATTCTAAATTTTTCATATTCCGCATACATTAATTTCATTTTTCTAATCCCTTGCAATCCAAGACTTTTTTTAGGTTCTTCTAATACTTTTGACCCAATATTCTTTAAATCTTTTTGTAACTTCGTCACATTCTCATATTCAATTATTATTTTTTCAGTATCTACAACAGTATCAATAAAATTTAAATTTAACATTAGATCGCCAATATCATGCATATCATAAAAATCATTTACATGTTTTCTATTATCTACATTTTGCCAGGCAGATCTTAATTCAATTAAAGTATCAGGACCATATGTTGAAAATAAAAAGAGACCTCCAGGCTTTAGAACCCTATATATTTCTTTAAAACTAGCATAT
The DNA here is from genome assembly GCA_038154165.1 of Thiothrix sp. GTDB lineage: Bacteria > Pseudomonadota > Gammaproteobacteria > Poriferisulfidales. Next base: position 24,939 of record JAYOZO010000010.1, on the reverse strand, counting down.
ATATCTAAGTCCCAATGCAAAGCTGATGAAGAAAAAACAAAGTCAAATGTATCTTCATTAAAGGGTATAGATTTGAAATTTGCGCAAACTGAAAATATATCCTTCGAATTAGCAACGTGATTCCTTAATGAGCTAAAGCAAATATCCAACATAAAAAAATCTGTTTTTGAATATAATTTTATGAGATTTGATGTCCCTAAGCCAACACCTGAACCTACATCAAGTACTTTTCTTGGTGAAATATTAATGAAAGACAACCTTTCAATTAACCTACTCACAATTTCTTTTTGCACTATTGCGGAATTTATATATTTTGAACTTTTAAAATTTTTTTCCTTAGATTTCATAAAAACTCTTTAATAATTTTTAAAAAATATTCCTTATTTGTTAAAAAAGGTATATGTGAACCATTAGGTATTATTACTATAGAAGCATCTAGCTCTAAGTATCTTATTTTTTCTTTAATTATTGGTGGTGAAATTTCATCATTTTCACCATATATATACAAATTTTTTGATCCAATAAATTTACAATTTAAAAAATTTTTCTTCTCTAAAATGTCTAATGCATTTAACAAGCTAGTTATATTAATTTGCATAATTGGATTTAAATTTTTTATTATCTCTTTATATAAATTTTTTTTCGTTTTATATTTTCCAAGAATTAGCAAATAAAAATTTTTAAAAGCTTTTTTTATGTCATTTTTTAAATCAATTCTTAATTGATTTATTGTATTTTCATTAAAACCATTTTTCCAATCTTTTGTTTTTTTAAATTTTGGGTTGTAAGAAACATATATCATTTGAAAAAATCTATTCTTTCTTAACCTCTCAATTTCCTTACCTAAAAAACAACCAAGTGACCATGAAACTACAAGATCGATATCATCGTGTTCATTAACTATTTTTTTTGCAGCAACAGTCAAATCTCCATTAGAATTATCAATATATTTGTATAGATCTATACATATGCAATTACACATTGGTATATTATTTTCTATAAAATCAACCCAAACTTGATTCGTGAATCCCCAACCATGAATAAATAGAATTTTTTTATATTTTTCTTCAATTTTATCTTTATAATTGGTCATAACAAATTATAACTTTAATATATGTTGTAGAGGACAAAAATTGATGAGTATTTTCTTTTCTTTTCTTATACTAAGTATATTAAGTTATATCTTCGGCTCAATTAATAACTCTATATTGTTATCAAAATTTTTTAAATTACCGGATCCTAGGGAATATGGCTCAAGAAATCCAGGTGCAACTAATATTCTAAGATCAGGTAGCAAAATAATTGCTTTTATAACCTTAGTTCTCGATATGCTAAAGGGCTTTATAACAACTGCTGTAGCTATATATTGGTTAAAAGACATAATTTATGCTCAAATAATAGGTTGCATTACCGTTTTTGGCCATATGTACCCTCTTTTTTATAAATTTAAAGGAGGTAAAGGTGTTGCAACAGCTCTTGGAGCTATTCTTGGTTTTAATTTATTTCTAGGATTAATTTGTTTAATCACCTGGCTAATGACTGCATTATTGTTTAAGTACTCTGCTTTATCTGCTATAGTCACATTTATATTTTTACCCATATATACATGGTTTAGTTTTGAAAGTTGGACTATAACATCTATATATCTAGCTTTAACAATTTTAATAATATATAAGCATAAAAATAATATTAAAAATTTATTAAATAACGAAGAAACAAAGATTGGCGAAAAAAACTAAAAATATTTCAAAAAAAGATTTGGCGAATGCTATAAGAGCTTTGTCGATAGATGCTATAGATAAAGCAAATTCTGGGCATCCTGGTATGCCTCTTGGGATGGCAGATATTGCTGAAGTTTTATGGAATGACTACTTTGAACATAATCCAAAAAATCCTAATTGGATAAATAGAGATCGTTTTATCTTGTCAAATGGACATGGTTCTATGCTTTTATACAGCCTACTTCATTTAACTGGTTATGATCTTAGTCTTGAGGAAATCAAAAATTTTAGGCAACTTCACTCAAAAACACCTGGGCATCCAGAATCACACCTTACTGATGGAGTTGAAACAACTACCGGTCCCTTAGGCCAAGGTTTAGCTAATGCTATCGGAATGGCTATCTCAGAAAAGACTCTTGGTTCTCAATACAACAAGACAGATATAAAAATAATTGATCATTTTACCTATGTTTTCGCAGGAGATGGCTGCTTAATGGAAGGAATTTCACATGAAGTTTGCTCTTTAGCAGGCACTTTAAATTTGAACAAATTAATAGTTTTTTATGATGATAATGGAATTTCAATTGATGGAAAAGTAGATGGATGGTTTACAGACGATACTGCAAAGAGATTTGAATCGTATAATTGGAATGTGATTAAAGATGTAAACGGTCATTCGCCACAAGAAATTATGAAATCTATTGATAGTGCAAAAAGCTCTAAAGAAAAACCAACTTTAATTTGCTGTAAAACAAAGATAGGTTTTGGTTCTCCAAATAATGAGGGAAAAGAGAGTTCCCACGGAGCTCCGCTTGGAAAAGAAGAAACGAATCTAACAAAAAAAAATATAGGATGGACCCACGATTCATTTGAAATTCCAATAGAAATATATGATTCTTGGAATCATATTCAAAAAGGAGAAAAATTGGAAAATAATTGGAACATTACTTTTCAAAAATACAAAGATAAGTATCCAATTGAAGCAGAAGAATTTATAAGACGTATAAATTCAAAAATGCCTGAAGTATGGAACGAAACTGTCTTAGCATACATAAAACTATGTAACGAAAAGAAAGAAAATATTGCAACAAGAAAAGCCTCACAAAACGCTATAGAAGCATATGCAAAAGTACTTCCAGAATTTATAGGAGGTAGTGCAGATCTTGCTGCATCTAATTTAACAATGTGGTCGGGATCGAAAGAAATTAAAAATACACACGATGGTAATTATATAAATTATGGTGTTAGAGAATTTGGCATGTCTGCAATAATGAATGGTATAAGCAAATACAAAGGTTTTATTGCTTATGGAGGAACATTTTTAACTTTCTCAGATTATTCAAAAAATGCCATCCGTATGAGTGCGATTATGAAATTAAAAAACATATTTATTTTCACACATGACTCTATAGGATTGGGAGAAGATGGACCAACTCATCAAGCAATTGAACATATAAACGCTTTAAGAGATATTCCAAACAATACTGTAATTAGACCTTGCGATTCTCTTGAAACAGCATTTGCGTGGAAATATGCTATTGAAAATAATAAAGGCCCTACTTGCTTAATCTTATCAAGGCAAAATTGCAATTTTCAAAATCGAACAAATGAACAAATTGCATTAATAAATAAAGGGGCATATATCTTAAAAGATTCTAATAATTTAGATATAATATTAATAGCAACAGGAAGTGAGGTTGGAATAGCTATGGAAGCAGCTGAAATTTTAGAATCAAAAAATATTGGTGTAAGAGTTGTCTCAATGCCCTCAACAGAAATTTTTGACCAGCAGAATAAAGAGTATAAAGATGCAATATTACCTTCTAATATTTTAAAAAGAATATCAATTGAGGCTGGATCTACATCAAATTGGTATAAATACGTTGGCATTAATGGAAAAACTATTGGCATAAACTCTTTTGGAGAATCAGCCCCTGGTGACGAGTTATTAAAATATTTTGGCTTCACTCCTGAAAATATTGTTAAACATGCCGAAATAATGCTTAAACATTGAAATAATATAGGAAGAAAAAATGACAATTAATATTGGAATAAATGGCTACGGAAGGATTGGTAGAAATATTCTCAGAGCTCTATACGAATCAGAAAAACATAAAGATCTAAGAATTGTCGCTATAAATGATGTTGGTGATAATTCAGTAAGTGCACACCTAACAAAATATGACTCTGCTCATGGTAAGTTTAATTTCGATGTATCAGCTGACGAAAACTATATGTATATTAATAATGATAAAATTAATATCACATCAGAAAGAGACCCTAATAATATAAATTGGGCAAAATACAATGTTGATGTCGTTTATGAATGCACGGGTAAATTTAATTCTAGAGAAGAAACTGAAGTTCATTTAAAAAACGGAGCAAAAAAAGTAATTATCTCTGCACCTGGAAAAAATGTTGACGCTACCATAGTTTATGGAGTAAATGAAAAATCATTATCAAAAGATCATACAATTATTTCAAATGCATCTTGTACAACTAATTGTATTGCACCAGTTATTAAAGTTATAAATGATAGCGTGGGAATTGAGCATGGCCTAATAACTACTATTCATTCATTTACTAACGATCAAAGACTTACAGATGCCAATCATAAGGATATAAGAAGAGCTCGAGCTGCATCAATGTCTATGATACCAACAAAAACTGGGGCTGCTAAAAATGTTGGGCTTGTCATTCCTGAATTAAATGGAAAACTTGATGGTCTTGCTGTAAGGATCCCAACAGTAAATGTTTCTGTAGTCGATCTAGTTGTTAGGACAAATAAAAATACTTCTATAGAAGAGATAAATAAAATAATTCTAGATGCATCTCATAATGAAATGAAAAATATCATTGAGTATAATAATATTCCGCTTGTATCAATAGATTTTAATCATAATCCTGCTTCTTCTATATACGACTGCAATCTTACAAAAGTTATGGATCATAAAATGCTAAAAATCTATGTCTGGTACGATAATGAATGGGGGTTTTCAAACAGAATGCTTGATGTCACCTTGTCTTTGATGAACGCAAAATAAAAAATGCCTTATTACGACCTTAAAGACATAAATGTTAACAATAAAAATATATTATTGCGTGAAGACTTTAATGTTCCAGTTGAAAATAATGAGATAAAAAACGATGCGCGAATAAAAGCTGCTTTACCTACTATCAATTACATTCTATCAAAAGGCGGTAAAATTGCGCTACTTTCTCATCTTGGGAGACCTACTGAAGGAGTTTTTAGTAAGGAACTTAGTTTGTCTGTTGTTGCTTTCAGACTATCTGAACTTATTGGTCAAAAGGTATTTTTTGAAAAAACACCTCTTAACGAAAAATCTCCAGAATACAAAAACAGAATAACTCTTTACGAAAATACTAGATTTTTAATTGGAGAAAAATCTGGTGACGAAGTTCTTGCAAAAAAAATTGCAAAAAACTGCGATATTTTTGTTATGGATGCATTTGGCGCATCTCATAGGAAACATTGCTCAACATATACCGTAGCAAAATATGCTCCAATGTCGTGTGCTGGGTTTTTAATGATGAATGAAATTTCAAATATTGAAAAAATATTTAAACAGCCAAGAAAACCTCTATTAGCAATAATAGGTGGTTCCAAAATATCAACTAAATTAAATATATTAAATGAATTAATTAATAAAGTTGATTCAATAATAATTGGCGGAGGTATATCAAATACTTTTCTTCAAAGCCAAAATTATTTCATAGGAAAATCTCTATCAGAAAAAAATATGATTAATGATGCAAAAGAAATTATGAAATTAGCAAAAAAAAGGGGGGTTCAAATCCCATTACCAATTGATGCTATTTGTGATAACTCTAGAGAAGTTTTAAGAAAAGATATAATAAACATATCGGAAGAGGATGTAATAAAAGACATAGGTGAAAAAACTTGCATATTATATGAAAAATTTATCAAAGAAGCTGGTACAATACTATGGAATGGTCCAGTTGGTATATTTGAAGATACTTTATTTGCAAATGGAACTAAACATATTGCAAAATCCATAAGTAAATCAAATGCGTTTTCTGTTGCTGGCGGAGGAGATACAATTTCTGCAATTGAAAAATTTATAAATATTGAAGAAATTGATTATGTATCTACTGGTGGTGGTGCTTTTTTAGAGTTTATTGAAGGGAAAGAACTTCCGGGTATTAAAATTATAAAAAAATGACTGTAATTAACGAACATACATATAGACAAACAAAAATTATTGCAACTCTTGGACCATCTACATCATCCAGGAAAATAATTGAGGGTTTAATTGATGCCGGAGTAGATTTAGTAAGATTAAACTTTTCACATGGTGATAGAAAATCTCATATTGAGAGAGCAAAATTAGTTAGACAAATAGCTGAAGAGAAACACTACCACGTTGGTATTGTTGGAGATTTACAAGGGCCAAAAATTAGAATTACAAGATTTAAGGACTCAAAAATTATTTTAAAAAACGGCTCAACCTTTACAATTGACGAATCACATCCTGAGAATGAAGGTAATGAAGAAATAATTGGAACTACATATAAAAACTTATCACAAGAAGTTAAATTAGATGATTTATTATTATTAGACGATGGAAGAATTGAACTTAAAGTAGAAAAAATAGTAAATACTCAAATTATTACAAAAGTTATTCACGGAGGACTACTTTATAGCTCTAAAGGGGTAAATAAAAAAGGTGGTGGTCTATCCGCGTCTGCAATAAGCGATAAAGATTTAAATGATATTGAAGTTGCTGCAGAGATAGGTGTCGACTATCTTGCTGTTTCTTTTGTTAGAGAAGCAAAAGATATTATTCGAGCAAGAGAATTATTACGAGAAACTGGAAATAATGGTGGGATAATAGCAAAAATTGAAAGGTCTGAAGCCTTAGAAAATATTGATGAAATTATTGATGCAGCTGATGCAATTATGATAGCAAGAGGTGATTTAGGAGTAGAAATTGGCGATGCTCAATTACCTGCTGTGCAAAAAAATCTTATCAAAAAAGCAAGAAAAAAAGATAAAGTTGTAATTACGGCTACACAAATGATGGAATCTATGATTACAAATTCTATACCAACTAGAGCAGAAGTATTTGATGTTGCAAATGCTGTAATTGATGGTACTGACGCGGTTATGTTGTCAAGTGAAACAGCAATGGGAGACCACCCAGTTGAAGCAATTGAGGCAATGAGCAGAATATGTATCGGTTCAGAAGGGCATAGCCCAATTTCTATTAAAGGAATTAATTATTCTATAGAAAATATTAAAGTTGATAGAGCGATAGCAATGGCTTGTATGTTAACTGCCGATAATTTAAATGCTGTTGCTATAGCAGCGCTCACAGAATCAGGATCAACAGCGTTATGGATGTCTAGAATAAATCATAGTGTGCCGATATTTGCATTAACAACTCATACAGGCACTCTTAGAAAGGTTACTTTATATAGAGGAGTATACCCGGCAAGAATTAAAACAATAGAAACCACACATGAAACTGTTAATAAGGATGCAATTAATGTACTTACTGAGCTAGGTATTGCAAAAGAAAATGATTTAGTAATAATAACAAAAGGTGATTTAGCTGGTATAGCAGGCGGCACAAATGCTATGAAGGTTGTAAAAGTTGGGCATTTAGCTGAGGATAAATGATATTAAGATGAATATAAAAATACTTAATGAAACTGCAAAAGAAATGGTTGCAAACTGTAAAGGAATTTTAGCAATTGATGAAAGCCATGGGACCTGTAAAAAAAGATTTGAAAGTTTAAATATTCCTGTGAATGAAGAAAACAGACGTGCATATAGAGATATGCTTATCACTACAGAATCCTTATCAAATTTTATTTCCGGAGCCATATTATTTGATGAAACAATAAAACAAAAAACATCAGATAATATATCTTTTCCGGAGCATATGAAAAAAATAGGCATTATTCCAGGGATTAAAGTTGATGCTGGAGCAAAAAATTTTTCTTGTCATCCAAATGAAAAAATTACGGAAGGTTTAGATGGTCTTGCAGAAAGAATATTAAAATACAAAGAATTAGGCGCTAGATTTGCTAAATGGAGAGCTGTAATCACAATTGATAATTCAATTCCATCTGATGCTTGTATTATTGCAAATGCACACGCTTTAGCTAGATACGCTAGTATTTGCCAAGAAGCTGACATTGTTCCAATTGTGGAACCTGAAGTTTTAATGGATGGGAATCATGATATTTTAAAATGTTTTGATGTTACAAATAAAACACAATCAATAGTATTCGAAACATTTGACAAATTAAATATTAATTTTTCAGGAATTATTTTAAAGCCAAATATGATTACCTCTGGCTCAAATTGTGAAGATCAGGCCCCAACAGAACAAATAGCCGAATTAACATTAAAGTGCTTAGCAAATAATGTTCCAAAAGAAGTACCAGGAATAGCATTTCTTTCTGGAGGTCAATCTGATGAAAATGCATCTAATAATCTTAATTCAATAAATAAAATAAATAGTAACCCGTGGAAAGTAACATTCTCATATGGTAGAGCCCTACAGCTTGAAGCTATGAAAAAATGGGGTGGAAATAATAATAATAACTTTGAAGCACAAAAAATTATTGCAAAGAGAGCTTATCTGAATAGTCTAGCCGCTTGCGGTAAGTATAGTTCAGAATTAGAAAATAACTAATTCGCTTAAACATATATTTTTATCCAATTTTCTATTTTTAATTGATCATAATTTAAATTTTCTTGCGAATCCCAGGTAAAGAATCCCGTCTCTTTTTTTATTACTGCATTTGCAGCATCTTCGGGTGATTCAAAAGTTAAAGTTGGCATTGAATTTACCCAAAGATCCCAAAGTCCGTGGGGTTCTTTTTTAATCTCAAAGACTGCAATATCTGTTTTCAATTTATACTTAAAATTAGACACTAATCATACCCTCAATTTCTATCAATAATTCTGGTCTACATATATCGCCTTCAAGTAAAGCATAATTATTTTTTCCAAATTTTTTGTTTAATAAACTTAAAACTAATTGAACATTATTATCATTAGTATCTGGCATATATACCCTTGCAATATTTGATAAATTTTTTTTATAGTCAAAAAAAGTATTATAATTTTCTAAAGTTTCATCAAGTTGTCGAAGAATATTTTTACTATGCATTGACTCATAACCTTTAATACTTGCTGTACCAGAAATCAAAATATTATTTTTCATTGAATCTTTTGGTGTAAAGCTCACTGCTCTTGAAAACATTGGTTTTTCTAAAAAAATATTCATTGGGTAATTATATGAACTCACTTGTCTTGTATTTTCTATAGCTTTATAATTTTCACATGCTGCTGAAAAAAAATAGATCAAAATATTTTCGCCTTTTATACCTATTACAGTCGCTGCGGGGTAATTACAGTTTGTATATATTGATTTGTATACAGATTCCCTAGCTTCACAAAGTAATGAATAATTTGTTTTTTTATTATCATATTCATCAAGTAATTTTGGAAAATAATGCCAAATCTTTAACACTTTCATTTTTCTTTGTTTAGAGGCTTCGAAGAAATCATTATACTGTTTTGCAATATTAGTTTTTATTTCTTCGTACGAACCTATTTTTTTAATTACTGAAAAACCAAACATATAATTATCACTTTGCGATATTTGAATTTCATTAAATTTTTCAAGATTTACTTTTTCGTTTACCTTCCATATCTCATATAAATTTTTACTATTTAGAGACAATAAACCTGAATTAATAATATTATTATTATAATTAACCTCATCTTGAAAAGAAATTATAGTCAAAATATTACTTTTATCCTCAGGAATTCTATTTGATAAAAAAACGTTTATTGACACAGATGATCTCTTTCTATAGTTTAAAGGTAATGTTTAGAATTTAATTTCACTTTTTTTAAATATAAAATTTAATCAACATTATAAATTAAAAAAAGTTATAATAGTAAAAATTTATTAACTGGGAGTCACTTGTCATGAAGATTAAAGTTATTTTTTCATTAATGTTATTTTTATTGGTTGCTGGCTGCTCAACTGTAAGCGAAGTATATGACTGGGCTTTTGATAAAGAGGACAAGGTAGAAACTGTTATTACTGATGAAAATAAATCTCAATTTGAATATGTTACTGTAAATATCAAAGATAAAATCGCTGTAAAAGTTGCTGACCCATTAGGGCCGAGATCTACTGGAGTAGGATGTGCTATGTGGAAAAGTAAAAATGGGGAAAGTGGAAGATGTGCTTGGAATGCAAAAGGCCAATGTTTTTGTCCAGCACCTGAATAACTCTAAGAATTATTTACTTATTTAATTTTTGATTCTTTATATATTACATGTTTCCTAATTACTGGATCGAATTTTTTCATTTCGATTTTATCAGGAGTATTCTTTTTGTTCTTTGTTGTTGTATAGTAGTGCCCCGTTTTAGCAGAAGAAACTAATTTTATTTTATCTCTCATATTCTTTTAATATCCTTTAATACGGCCTCAATGCCCTTTTTTTCAATAATTCGTAAGCCCTTTCTCGAGACTCTTAATGATACCCAGCGATTTTGAGCTTCTAACCAAAATCTATGTATTTGTATATTTGGCAAAAAACGTCTTCTAGTTCTATTTTTAGCATGGGAAACATTATTTCCTGACATAGGCTTTTTACCAGTTACTTCGCATATTCTTGACATATTTACATCCAAAAGTTATTCGAAGAAAAGATAGCAAAAATTAAGCATCTATACAACATAAAATTAAATAATGCTCTATAATTGCTATTATTATGGACAAAATATTCTTAAAAGATCTAAAGCTAAAAACAAAAATTGGTATATTTGACTGGGAAAAACAAATAGATCAAATTATTAATATTAATATAGAAGTTGGAACAGATATCAAAAAAGCAGCTAAAACCGAAGAAATTAAGTATTCATTAGACTACAAAGCACTATCAAATAAAGTAAAAGAATATGTTGCAAATAATCATCATGATCTAATAGAAACTCTAATTGAAAACTTAGCTGAAATGATTTTATTAGAATTCAAAATTGAATATGTAACTATATCAATTAGCAAACCAGGCGCAATAAGAGATTCACAAGATGTTGGTATTATTATTACTAGAAATAAAACTTAATTTCCTAAGCTTCTCCCGCCATCAACTTTAATTATTTGACCTGTTATATAATTTGCTTTGTTTATTAAGAAAATACAAGAATCTGCAATATCATCCGTTTCCCCTTGTCTTTTAAGTAAGGTGCTATTTATTATAGATTGATGTTCTCTTTCATACTCTTTAATTTCAGGCCACAATATTGATCCTGGCGAGATTCCATTCACTCTAATTTCTGGACCAAACTCAACGGCAAGAGATTTAGTCAGCATCTTTAAACCGGCTTTAGCAACAGTATAAATAGAGAATCCTTCTAGCGGTTTATCAGCATGAATATCAATGATATTTATTATACTTCCATTATTTTTTTTTAATTCCTCATAGAATAGCTTGGAAAGAAAAAATGGAGATTTTAAATTAACATCAAGTAAATCATTCCATTCTTCTTGTGTAGCATTAGGTATTTCAGTAGGATAAAAAGTTGAGGCATTATTAATAAGTACATCAATATTTGACCATTTTTCTCCAAGTTTTGTTTTAATATCACTATAATCATGAAAATCTCTTAAGTTATATTTCAATGATATTGCTGATTTTTTTCTTTTGTTATTCATTTCTAAAACAAGCTCATCAGCCTCTTGTGAAGAATTGTTACAATGAACTATAATATCCATATCACAAGAGTGTAGCTTTGAAGCAATAGCATTACCTAATCTTCTAGCTGCACCTGTGATAAATACAATTTTTCTTACTTTTTCATTATTTTGTTCCATAAAATCATTATACTAGATATTAATATATAAATATAATTAGAGTATAAAAGGATACTACGTGAGTTTATTAAAAAAAATACATGCAAAAGCTGAACAAGATGGATTCATAACGTTTGATCATTATATGGACCTTTGCCTATATAATCCAAATCATGGGTATTATAGCAATAAAAAAATATCATTTGACAAAAATAAATCAGACTTTATAACCGCCCCAGAATTATCACCATTATATGCAGAATCAATAATAGAATTTTATTTGAATTGTAAAAAATTCAAAAATGTTAATAATGTAATTGAGTTTGGAGCTGGTAGCGGAGAACTAGCTTGTAACTTTTTAAAAAATATTGATGAAAATTTTTTACCAAAAAAATATTATATTATTGAGAAAAGCTCACACCTTCGTAAAAAACAAAAAGAAAAGATAAATAAAATACTAAAAAAAAAAAGTAACGTCGTAGAGTGGATAAATAATATTACAAATATAGATGATGTATTTATTATAGCCAATGAAGTTTTTGACGCAATGCCTTCAAAAATTTTTATAAAAAAAAATAATAATTTTTACGAAAAAGTAATTAAAATTACAAATAATAAACTTTATTTTTCAAAAATAGATTGCAATAAAAACATAAAAAATCTTATCCAAAAAATTGAAGAAAGAATTGATATGAAATTTCCAAATAATTACACATTTGAAATTAATTTTAAGTATGAAAAATTTTTAAAGGATATTTTTAAAAAGGTTCATAATTTTATTTTTTTTATTACCGATTATGGATACGGAGAGAAAGAATTATTTCACAAAGATAGAGATACTGGTACTTTGCAATTTTATAAAAATCACAAAAAAATAAAAAATTGTTTTAATAATCCAGGCTCATTTGATATTTCTATAAGTGTAGATTTTTCTAACATATCTAGAATAGCAGAAAAATATAGTATTTCTTTATTGTCCTATACCACTCAAACTGAATTTTTAATTAACTCAAAAATTGTAGAAAATTATATAAAGTATAGTAACGATTTTAATGAAATTAATGCCTTAAAAACACTTCTTTTTCCTACTGATATGGGAGAAAATTTCAAAATAATGTTATTGTGTGACAATATGAATAGTAAATTTAATATTCCATTTAAAGATTACAGACACAAATTATGATTGAATTTCAGCAAATTATTTTTTTATCTATTATACAGGGTATTACAGAATTTTTACCAATATCAAGTTCAGCCCATTTAATTTTTATTCCAAAAATATTGAATTGGAATGACCAAGGAATTTTATTTGATATAGCTATGCATTTCGGTTCATTGCTTGCAATTTTTTTTTATTATATAAAACATAAAAAAAACTTCATCGATTCTCATACATCAAAGAGCTATTTGAATATTAATAAACTCATTATTGGGTCTCTTCCGGTCCGATTATTTGGCTTTATTTTTTATGATTATATAAATAGGTCTTATTATAATTTAGTAGAAGAAATAA
>JAYOZO010000010.1:4550-11822 GCA_038154165.1 Thiothrix sp. | reverse complement strand
TTATATAAAAATTAATTTAAGGTCTGTTGAAATAATTGGGATAACAACAATTTTTTTTGCAATTTTAATGATACTGATTGAATATAATTCAAAAAAAATAAAAATTTTAAAAGATATAACATATTTAGACATAATAATAATTGGCCTATTCCAGTCAATAGCTCTTATTCCAGGAACTTCAAGATCGGCCATAGTTATTATTAGCAGTTTATTACTTGGCTACGATAAAAAAAGTTCAATAATTTTAGCAATTATGCTTTCATTTCCTGTTATTTTAGCGGCAATGATTCATGAAATTATTTTTATTAACTTTGATAATTTCAGTATACAATTAATTTTTCAAATAATTATTTCAATAATTGTGACTGCAATTACTTCATATATATTAATTAAATATTTTATAATTTATATTAGTAAGATAGGATTTTATCCATTTATGATATACCGTATCATTCTTGGCTCATTATTATTATTGTTTTTTATTTAAAATAGAATGAATAATATTTAAGTTAATTCTTGAAATTTTATCTTTTATTTGATCAACACTTAAACCTACCATATCACCATAATCAATTTTATTTTCTATTTGATTTAAAATATCATAAAAAATACCAATTTTTTTTTCTTCATTAATTTTGCTATATTTTACAAATAATTTTATTTGTTCTAAAAAAATTTTTAATCTTGACGGTCTTCTGAAAGCATCAAGAGAATTTAAAAATAATAATATGGAATCTTTATTTACACTTAATAGTAAAAATTTTTTCCCAAATTCATTAAAAATAAAATATAAATTTAATATCTTTTTCGGAAAACCAAAAAAATCAACAATGTTTAATGATAGCCCGCATATAGATAAATATATATCTTTATTTATATTTAATTTTGAAAAATATATTAGTTTTTCCTTAATTAAATTGTTTTCCAAAATTTCTGGAAAATATTTTTCAGCAACTTTTGACTTTATTAGAACATCAAAAAAACCCCAAGGATTTTTTGTATTAAGTGCACTTGATAACTCTGCCCAGAGTCTTTCTTTTGAAAGAGTTTCAATTTCTCCAGATTTAGAAATTTCTTGCATAACTTTATAAGTTGACTCATGAATTTTAAAGTCATACTCGTAAAATCTCGCATAAAATTTAGCCACTCTAAAAACTCTTAATGGATCCTCAATGAAAGCTTTAGATACATGCCGAAGAGTTCTACCTTTTAAATCTTTTATCCCATTAAATGGATCTATTATATTTCCTTCTTCGTCTTCTGCAATTGCATTTATAGTCAAATCTCTTCTTGAAAGATCCTCTTCAAGAGTTACTTCGCTACTAGTATTGAATTCAAAACCCTTATGTCCTTTTTTTATTTTCTTTTCGATTCTTGCTAAAGCGTACTCCTCTGATGTCGCTGGGTGTAAAAAAACAGGAAATTTTTTGCCAACTTGTTTATAGCCTAACTTTATTAGTTCTTGAGAACTACCATTTACAACAACCCAATCTCTTTCCTTGGGAACAATGCCTAAAATTTTGTCACGTACTGCCCCACCTACAAGATATATTTTCATATTATTTAGAATGAATATATGTCGGTATTATAGTTTCCAAATCAGAGTAGAATTCATAATCTGAATCACAAATACTATTAATTTGACATGAATTAAAATTATCAATTGAAAAAGGTTTTCCGGGAATAAATTCCATTAAACTGGCTTGGGCTCTTGAAAGACTTTTTGATAAAGGAATAACTTTTGTATTTATACTTTTTATTTTTATAATTAATTCAACAATATCTTTTAAAGAATACACTTTTGGCCCGCATAAATTATATTGCTTATTAAAACTTTTTGTATCGGATATTGAGTTTATAATAAAATCCGTTAATTCATCTACATATACTGGAGCAAATTTTGAATCGTGGCAAGGTAAAGGAAAAAAATAAGGAATAAAATCAAGTAATTTACTAAATCTTAAAATGAAACTATCATTTTCTCCAAAGATAACTGACGGTTTGAAAATTGTAACATTTGCAAATCTTTTACCATATGTCATTAAGTAACTTTCTGCCTCACCTTTTGTTCTTAGATAATGACTAGGTCCTTTTGAATCAGCATTTAATGCACTCATATGTAAAATTCTATTAATACCATTTTCTTTTGATATATTTAAAACTACTCTTGCTAAATCACTATGAGCTTTTCTAAAGCCTTTTCCAGAATGACCTCGCTCGTTTAAAATACCGATAAGATTAATAATCACATCCGTTTTTTTTGTATGCTGAATTAAATCATCATTATTATAAACATCTGCCTGAATTAATTTTATGTTTGGATAAACTAATAATTTTTTATTTTTTTCTTTGTTACGAGTTATTATAGTTATATTGTTATCAGTTTTGGAAAAGGAATTAATAAGATTTGAGCCTACAAAACCTGTTCCTCCAAGTATGGTTATATTCATAAAAATACCCTACATCCAAGATTTATTGTAATATGAAATCTATTACATATAATGTTAACTTATATAATTGTTATAATACATTAACTATACTAAATATTAAATGCGCATAAAAACACTAATAATTTTTTACATACTAAGTCTTTTAAGTAGCCCAACCCTGGCAGATAATTTGTCTGAAAAGTTTAATGAGGCCAATAGGTTGATTTTATTGAAAGAATATTCTAAAGCCAGAAAAATTTTAGAAATACTGCTTACAAAAAAACCAGATAATATTGAGATTATAAATAATCTTGCTTTTATCGAAGCAAAAAATGGTAATATAGATGAGGCTATTAAAATACTTAGAGACTCTCTTTCAAAAAATAAAAATATAGATACAATTTATAAAAACTTAACAAATCTGTATGCGTATCAAGCAAATATTTTATATGAAGAAGCACTATCAATTAAAGAAAATAAGAATAATGAAATAAACTTATCCTTAATTACAGATTCTTCGTTTAAATCATCAGACGTAAATGTCGTTAAAAGTGAAAAAAATCTCGATATTAAAGAAGAACTATTATTTAATGTTAATGAAAATAATATAAAATATTTCATAAACGAATGGGCAAGTTTCTGGCAAAATAAACAATTTGAGGAATACTTTAATAGTTATGCTTTAAACTATTTCCCTGAAAAATTCATATCACGAGAATCTTGGCAAAAAGATAGGAAAGAAAAAATTCAAAATAAAAAGAACATAAATATTAAAATTTCTGATGTAAAAATTATTACAAATGATAAAAAAAATATACTCGTAAAGTTTATTCAAGCTTATAATTCAGACTCATTCTCTGATGTCGTTAAGAAACACATAGCTCTTAGAGTTGAAGAAAACAGTTTCAAAATAACTGAAGAATACGTAATTGAATAATGCATATTTTTTTTAGTGTAATAATATTTTCAATATTTTTATTAGGAAGTAACATTTCTCACTCTGAAGAGAATTCTTTGCCTAATGAACAAGCAGAAATTCAACTTCTGCAAGTTCTTGATTATATGAGAAATGGAAATAATGAAAATGCATTAATTATAGCTGAACAATTAAGTAAAAATTACCCAAATTTTAAATTAGCTAAGATAATATATGCTGACTTAATGTCATCCTATTTACAAAAAAAACCTCTTTTAGGCAGTAACTCAAAGGACAAAGAGCTAAATGACTTAAAAAGTGAAGCTAAAGCTAGAATTAACTTTAATTCTATATATAAAAAACAAGACTTATTACCAAGATCAATAAT
Organism: Thiothrix sp.; assembly: GCA_038154165.1. Lineage (GTDB taxonomy): Bacteria > Pseudomonadota > Gammaproteobacteria > Poriferisulfidales. Next base: position 8,089 of record JAYOZO010000010.1, on the reverse strand, counting down.
AAAACTTGCTGAAAATGTAGAATTTGCATTTTTAATAGAATTATCTAAATCTCGTTTATACGTCGTTAAAAATAATAATGATAAACCTGAAATTATTGCTGATTTTTATGTTTCAATAGGCAAAGCAGGATTTAATAAAAATACGTCTGGAGACAATAAAACCCCTGTGGGTGTATACAAAATAACCTCCTATTTAATTGATGAAGATCTTCCAGAACTTTACGGTGATGGAGCATACCCTATTAATTATCCAAACGCGTGGGATATAAGAAATAACAAAACTGGTTATGGAATATGGATTCATGGAGTTCCTAGAGACGTATATAGTCGCCCTCCTTTAACAAGCGAGGGTTGTATTGTCACAAGCAATCATACCTTAAGGAAGCTAAAAAAATATACATCTATTGGCAATACACCAGTTGTTTTAGTCGAAAAAGTTGATTGGATAAAAAGAAATACTTGGCATGAAAATAATCGCGAAGCAATAAATATTATAAAAACCTGGGAAGAAACTTGGGAGGGACTTAATCCGCAAGACTTCATATCTCAGCATTCCATTAATTTTAAAAGTAAAAAACATAATTTTGAACAAAGGGTTACACATATTTTGAGGATAATAGAAAACAAAGAATTTATTGAAATAAATATTAAAAATTTGAATTTATTTTATTACCCACATACAAAAAATTTAATTTATGCTGATTTTAAACAACAATATAAAAGTAATAACTTTGAAAACACAACAAATAAAAAATTATTTTGGGCAAAAGAAAAAGACGGGAAATGGAGAATTTTGCACGAAGATACATAGAAATTTTACTATTTTAATAAAATTACTTGATTTCATGAAATTATCTGTATAATAAAAAAACTAAAAATAGTTTAAGGATTAATTATGTCAAACATAGTAGTAAAAGTTACAGATTCAGAATTTGAAAACCTTGTTTTGAAATCAGAAAAACCATTTTTAGTTGATTTTTGGGCAGAATGGTGCGGCCCTTGTAAAATGATTGCTCCAGTTTTAGAACAAATTGCCGAAGAGAAGTCAGATATAATAACAATTGGAAAGATTAATGTTGACGAAAACTCTCAGACTGCTACAAAATTTGGTATTAGAGGTATACCTACATTAATGCTATTTAAAAATGGCGAGACTGCTGGAACGCAAGTTGGTGCATTAAGCAAAAATGATTTAGAAAAATTTATAGCAGATAATATATAAAAAAGTAGACGCAAGTTAAAATTAATGGTAACTTTAAATCTCAAAGCAGATTTAGCATCTCAAAATTTAAAATTTCAAGCTTAAAGAAAATGTGAAAGCATTTCCTAGTCTGCAAAAATCCACAGGTAAAATATATTATGAATTTAACAGAGTTAAAAACAAAAAGCCCTTCAGATTTAATGACAATGGCTTCTGATATGGGTATTGAGAATATTGCAAGAGCAAGAAAGCAAGAGGTAATTTTTTCTATTTTAAAATCTCATGCAAAAAATGGAGAAGATATTTTTGGCGATGGAGTGTTAGAAATACTACAAGATGGATTCGGTTTTCTTAGATCATCAAATAGCTCATATTTAGCGGGACCTGACGATATATATGTTTCACCAAGTCAAATTAGAAAATTTGGTTTAAGAACGGGTGATACGGTTTCAGGTAAAATAAGACCCCCAAAAGATACTGAAAGATATTTTGCTTTGTTAAAAGTTGATCAGATTAATTTTGAATCACCAGAAAATGCCAAACGGAAAATATTATTTGAAAACTTAACGCCTTTGCATGCAGAAAAAAGAATAAAACTTGAAAGAGGTAATGGCAGTAGTGAAGATATTACAGCTAGAATTATCGATATATGCTCTCCAATAGGAAAAGGCCAAAGGGGATTAGTTGTATCACCTCCGAAGGCTGGTAAAACAATAATGCTTCAAAATATTGCACAGAGCATTACAACTAATAATCCTGAATGTCATTTAATAGTTCTATTGATTGATGAAAGACCAGAGGAAGTTACTGAAATGGCAAGAATGGTAGATGGGGAAGTAGTTTCAAGCACATTTGATGAACCAGCAACTAGACATGTTCAAGTTGCAGAAATAGAAAAAGCTAAAAGACTTGTAGAACACAAACAAGATGTAGTTATCCTACTTGATTCAATTACAAGGCTTGCTAGAGCATATAACACTGTTTCTCCTTCCTCAGGAAAAGTTCTAACAGGTGGAGTCGATGCAAATGCTTTGCATAGACCAAAAAGATTCTTTGGTGCTGCAAGAAATATTGAGGAAGGTGGTTCTCTTACAATACTTGCAACAGCATTAGTTGATACAGGATCAAAAATGGATGAAGTAATTTTTGAAGAATTTAAAGGAACGGGTAATAGCGAAATACATTTAGATAGAAGAATAGCAGAAAAAAGAGTATATCCAGCAATTGGTATTAATAAATCTGGCACAAGAAGAGAAGAATTACTCACAACTCCTGAAGAACTCCAAAGAATGTGGATATTAAGAAAATTTATGCATTCGATGGATGAAATTGAAGCAGTTGAATTTTTACTTGATAAATTAAAGACAACTAAAACAAATAATGAATTTTTTGAATCTATGAAAAGATAAATTTATTATTAATTTCCTTTTCAGCAATGTCGTGTCTTTTAATTTTCCCTTCCCAAGAAATCTGATTACATCTATCATATGCTTTTGCTTGAGCAACTTGTAAATTTACTCCGAGTGCAGTTACTGCTAAAACTCTTCCGCCGTTTGTTACGAAATTATCATTAATGATTTTTGTTCCAGAGTGAAAAATTTTTATATTATCTATATCATGATCTAGACCAGTGATAATTTTATTTTTTTCATATTTCCCCGGATACCCTTGAGATGCCAAAACAATAGTGCAAGCACTCTCTTTTTTCCATTTAATTTTAATATTATCTAAATTATTATTTATTGTGGCTAGAAAGATTTCAATAATATCACTATCTAACCTCATTAAAATGGCCTGTGCTTCTGGATCACCTAATCTACAATTATACTCTAGTACATATGCTTTTTTATTTTCATCAATCATTAATCCCGCATATAAAAATCCTTGGTATTCAATGCCATGTTTTTTCAATTCATTTAACGTCGGCTTTATTATCTCATTAATTACATTTTTAGATAAATTATCATTTATTAATTTTGTTGGCGAATAAGCACCCATTCCACCAGTATTTGGGCCTGTATCTCCATTATTAAGTTTTTTATGATCTTTTGATGAAGCAAGAGGCACTACTTGATCACCTGAGACTAAGCAAATAAAACTAGCTTCCTCGCCTTTTATAAAATCTTCAACAATAACTAATAATGGTTTCTTATGATGAACTGCTTTAGAAAATAAATCCTTGATTAAGACTTTAGCTTCGTGATGATTTTCAACAATAAAAACACCTTTTCCAGCCGCAAGACCATCTAATTTTATAACCAATGGCATTTTCTGTTTATCTATATAAGAAATTGCATCTTTTGGGTCTGAAAAAGATTCATGCTTTGCTGTTAAAACA
>JAYOZO010000010.1:0-4540 GCA_038154165.1 Thiothrix sp. | reverse complement strand
AACATTACCAGAATTCAATATTCTTTTACAAAAATCTTTAGAACCTTCGAGCTGGGAAGCTAATTTATTAGGTCCAAAAATTAATAATTTATGTTTTTTAAATTCATCAACAATACCATCAACTAAAGGCGCTTCTGGACCAACAATAGTAAGATCAATTTTTTTATTTTTCGCTATTTTTATATAATCTTTTATATCGTGATCTTTTACATCAATAATTATAACTTTATTTTCTTTTGCGATACCAGGATTTCCTGGTGCCACAAAAATATTTTTTATTTTTTTTGATTGTGAAGCTTTCCATGCTATAGCATGCTCTCTACCACCACCACCAATAATAAGTAAATTCATATTTAATGCCTAAAGTGCCTAATGCCAGTAAAAACCATACTTATACCTAACTCGTCAGCTGTCTTTATAACTTCATTATCTCTTTGTGAGCCACCAGGTTGAATGATGCAGGATATTCCAAGCTCATAGGCTTTCTTTACATTATCTGAAAAAGGGAAAAAAGCATCTGAGGCCATAACAGCTCCTTGTAAATTTAAATTTTGCTGTTCGGCTTTAATGGCAGCGATCAATGTAGAATCAATTCGGCTCATCTGACCAGCACCAATTCCAAATGTTGTCTTATTTCTAGCAAAAACAATAGCATTTGATTTTACATATTTCGCGACAACCCATGAAAAATACAAATCAACAAATTCTCTCTTGGTAGGTATCTTTTTTGTTACAGCTTTAAAATTATTAGCGTGATCTAAATTTGAATAATCTTCGTCTTGAATTAAAAATCCATCGTTGATGCTCTTTATTTGATACTTATGGTTTTCATTTTCAAATTTTTTATATTGAATCACACGAATATTTTCTTTTATTTTTGACAACTCAATAGATTTTTTTGAAAATGATGGTGCAATTATTAACTCTACAAATTGTTTATTTAAAATTTCTTTCATTAAAAACTCGTCAACTTTTCTATTAAAAGCTATAACACCACCGAATGCAGAAATTGGATCTGTATTATAAGCATTTATATATGCTTGAATAATATTTTTATTTGAAGCAACACCGCAGGGATTAGCATGCTTTACTATCACACAAGTTGGATCGTTAAAACTTAAAGCACAAGATAATGCAGAATCGCCGTCCACAATATTATTATATGATAAATCTTTTCCTTGTATTTTTTTTGAATTAATTAAACCTGCTCTTTTTGTATTTGACTCTTGATATAAAGTAGCGCTTTGATGCGGATTTTCTCCGTATCTCAAATCATTTATTTTATTTAATGAGATAAATCTAGAAAATTTTTCATTATTTATTGTCATATCTAAATAATTTGCTATACATATATCATAATGAGCTACAGCCTGAAAAGCTTTTAATGACATTTTTTTATAAAAAAAGTCACGAGATTTTTTATTTAAATTGAAGTTTTTAATATACTCACTATAATCCTCTGGAGAAGTCAAAACACAACAATTCAAGTAATTTTTTGCTGCTGCTCTAACCATAGCAGGACCACCAATATCGATATTTTCAATAGCTTCATCATAATTTACATCTTTCTTATTTATTGTTTCTTCAAAAGGATAAAAATTAACAACTAATAAATTTATTCTATTAATTTTAAGATCTGAAAGCACTTTATCATCTTGTTTTCTTGCCAACAAACCAGAATGAATAGTTGGATGAAGTGTCTTTACTCTACCATCCATTATTTCAGGAAATTGCGTTATTTCTGAGACAGCTATTACAGGAATTTTTTCTGCTTTAAGCGCATTGTATGTACCTCCAGTGGAGATAATCTGAAAATTATTTTTTATTAGAAAGCTTGAAATATCTAATAAATTTTTTTTATTAGAAACACTAATTAAAGCAATTTTTTTATTTCCGCTCAAAATTTAGACCTATGTCATTCAATATTGTATTGTTTCATTTTTTTTCTTAAAGTACCTCTGCTTAAGCCTAACATTTCAGCTGCTTTTGTTTGGTTACCCTTGCAATAAGCAATTGTTTCCTCAATTAGGGGCTTTTCTACTTCACCAATTACCAAATTGTAAACATTATCTATTGGGTAGCCGTCAATTTTATTAAAATATTCTTGAACTGTTTTTCTAACAAATTCTTTTAGAAGCTTTTTAGACTTATTATTATTGTCTCTCATTTTTAAACTTATTTTCTAAATAATTTATACTAAACTCACCTTTTTGAAATTCATTATCTAATATTAGCTTTTTTTGAAGATTTATATTAGTTTGTATACCATCTATTACTAACTCGTTAAGAGCATTACTCATTCTTCTAATTGCAGCATTTCTATTATTTCCAAAAGAAATTAATTTTCCAATCATTGAATCATAATTTGGTGGTACTTTATACCCATTATATATATGTGTATCCATTCTAACACCAGGGCCACCTGGTGCATGAAATTGTTTAATAGTTCCTGGGCACGGAATAAAAGTTTCAGAATTCTCGGCATTTATTCTACATTCTATAGCATGTCCAGTAATTTTTACTTGGTCTTGTGTATAACCAACTTTTTCACCTGAAGCTATTAACAATTGTTGCCGCACAATATCTATACCTGTAATCATTTCTGTTACCGGATGCTCTACCTGAATTCTTGTATTCATTTCAATAAAATAAAATTCATTATCTTGATATAAAAATTCAAATGTTCCAGCACCAATATAGTTTATTTTTTTACAAGCATTAATAACAAGTTCACTCATTTTTTTTCTAGTTTCATCTGAGATACCAATAGCAGGTGCTTCTTCTATAACCTTTTGGTGCTTTCTTTGCATAGAGCAATCTCTTTCTCCCAAACAGATTGCATTTCCAAAATTATCACATAAGACTTGAAATTCGATGTGTCTAGGGCGTTGAAGAAATTTTTCAATAAAAACTGTATCATTTCCAAATGCAAGCTTAGCCTCATTTTTAGTTAAATTTATTGATTCTTCTAGATCTTCTTCTTTTTCAACAATTCGCATACCCCTGCCGCCGCCTCCATGTGCAGCTTTAACTAATACTGGATATCCAATATCTTTTACGATTTTTTTGTTTTCTAAAATATCTTTAGAAACCTCACCCTTAGAACCTGGAATACCCATAATACCAACATCGTTCATTGCTTTTTTTGCAAGAATTTTATCGCCCATTAATCTAATCGTTTCAGATTTGGGCCCTACAAAAATAAAGTCAGATTTTGTGACTTGCTCTGCAAAATCAGCATTTTCTGACAAAAAACCAAATCCAGGGTGTATTGCGTCTGCGTTTGTTATTTCTGCCGCACTAATTATAGAGGATGGCATTAAATAACTTTCTCTTGAATCAGCAGGACCTATGCATACAGATTCGTCAGCTAATCTAACATGCATTAAATCCCTATCAACAACTGAATGAACTGCAACCGTTTTTATTCCTAAGTCTTTGCAAGCTCTTAAAATACGTAATGCAATTTCTCCTCTATTTGCTATCAATAACTTTTTAATCATTTTCTACTCTACTATGAATAAAACTTGATCAAATTCTACAGGTTGTTCGTTTTCGACAAGAATAGCCTTAACAATACCAGACTTATCAGATTCAATTTGATTTAACATTTTCATAGCTTCAATAATACAAAGCGTATCACCAACCTTTACAGTATCACCAACAGTAACAAAAGGTTTTGCTCCTGGAGATGGAGCCTCGTAAAATGTTCCAACCATTGGTGATTTAATCTCATAACCCGTAATATTAGGAGAAGCATCATTGTTATAATCTTCGTACGCAACATTAGTTATTTTTTCTTGATTTACAATATTTTTTACATTATTTGATGGCAAAGCCACATTATTTTCAAACATTACAGATGAAGATTTGCTAAGTCTAATTGACTCTTCTCCCTCAATTATTTCCATCTCAGAAAGTGAAGATTCCTCTAACATCTCCATTAACTTTTTTACTTTTCTTATGTCCACATTATTTTCCTTTGTTAATAATATTTAAAGCTGACATTAAAGCTAGCTCATAACCAAAAACACCATGCCCTGATATCACTCCTACAGCAATATCTGAAAGAAAAGATTTCTTTCGAAAATCTTCTCTAGCAAAAACATTTGATATATGTATTTCTATAAATGGAATAGAAACACCTAGCAAAGCGTCTCTTAAAGCAATACTCGTATGAGTAAATGCACCAGGATTAAAAATTATAAAATTCATTTTTTCTTTTTTTGCATTATGGATTTCATCAATTAATTCAGCTTCAGAATTAAACTGTTGATGACTAAGTTCTACATTAATTTCTCTTACTACCTCGTCTAAACCTGCAGAAATATCCTCAAGAGACTCATAACCATAAATCTCAGGCTCTCTTTCACCTAAAAGATTCAAATTTGGCCCATTAAGTATAAGAATTTTATTCATATTTTTTCTTTAAAATCTTCAATAATCTTTGAATGTCACCAAAATAGCACTTAATTTCGTCAAAATCAATATTTTTTCAAATTTCCTAAATGCTCTAAAAACTCCTCAGGCGACATATACC
>JAYOZO010000009.1:8159-31303 GCA_038154165.1 Thiothrix sp. | reverse complement strand
GGATATTAACGGGTATATTTTTCCAAAGGAAGAGAGTTATACTATCGGTCAAATATATACTAATGATAAATGGCCGAGAGTTATTCAAGCTATTAATTTTAATGAAATAAAAAAGACCCTTTCAAATACGGATTCTTTTGTAGCTGGAGTTACTTTTAGATTAAGTAAGGAAAATACATTTGGATTTTCAAGAGATTGGCAAATTATTTTTATGAATAGTAGTAAGCACATAGGTTACGCATTTCAGTGGTTTAGTATGGCTATAGCATTATTTATATTAGGAATAATTTTTTGTGTGAGAAAAAAAGATGAGTGATAAAACAGATTATTTTTCATTAATTAAAACTAGATTATATTTTTTATTAATAGTTTTATCATTTGTTGGCCCTTTACTGATTGCAACAATTATGTATAAATATAGTGATTTAATGCCAATTGCACCTCCAAAATCATCTGGTAATTTGATAAATCCTGTTATAACAATTACAAAATCTGATGATTTTAATAATATCCTTAAAAATAAAAAATGGACTTTTATGTATATTTACGACAATGAATCTTGTGATTTAATTTGCGAAGCAACATTGTATATGATGCAGCAGGTTAGAGAGTCACTTGGTAGTGAAAAACAACGAGTCTCTAATTTACTTATTGTTAAAAAAGATTTTAATGGAAGTGACAATAAAGAGATTTTAGAAAAATATAATAAAATAAAATTTTTAGAAATTATTGAAAAAGATTTTTTTAAAAAGATTAAAAAAAATCATTTATATATTATTGATCCATTGGGAAATATTTTTATGTATTATGACAAAGATTTTGATGCTAAAGGGCTAAAAAAAGATATAAAAAAAATCTTAAAAATTTCAAGGATAGGGTAGCGTATGGATAAAATTAACTATTATTTATTATTTGTTATTACAATAACTTTATGTGTTATTACATTGGGAGCTTATGTAAGATTATCTCATGCCGGACTAGGATGCCCAGATTGGCCTGGATGTTATGGTTATTTAGTAGGAGTTCCAGATAGCTCATTAGAAATTACAGCCGCAGAATCAATTTATGAAGGCTCAATAGTAGATATTATGAAAGCCTGGAAAGAGATGATTCATAGATATCTTGCTGGATCGTTAGGAGTATTTATTTTTATTATATCTTTCATCTTTTATAAAAAAAGTTCGTATAATTTATTCAAGTTTTCTTTTTTCATAACTTTACTTGTAATTTTTCAAGCTATTCTTGGAATTGTTTTGTTACACCTAGTTGGTGGATTAACAATCATATCTTTACTATGGCTTTTATTCTTAAGATATAACAACAATAGTTTTTTTGAAAAAAATAGTTCATATAGTAAGACAAAAATATCAAAAAAAGAAATTAAGGGTTTGTCTATACTATCTTATGTAGCTCTGTTTTTTTTAACTATGCAAATCGTGCTTGGTGGATGGACAAGTACTAACTATGCAGCTTTAGCTTGTGTAGATTTCCCAAAATGTAATACATCTTGGTGGCCGCAAATGGATTTTTATAATGCTTTTTTTGTAGAATTAGCTACTAATCTTAATTACGAATTTGGAAGACTTGATAGCCCAGCAAGAGTTGCTATTCACTTTACACATAGAATATGGGCTATATTCACTACTTTAGTAATTATAATTTTGGCTTTCAAATCTTACAAATTATTAAAAGATCCCTATCAAAAATTTCTGTCTTTAACATTAGTTTTGTTATTATTTTTTCAAGTATTATTAGGTATATTGAATGTAAAAATGAGTTTACCTATTTATATTGCCGTCTCACATAATGGTAATGCAGCATTACTTTTGATATGTTTAGTTACACAGTTATATTCTATTCACATAACTAAAAAAATTATTTAAGGTAATCTTTTATGTTTAGTTATCGTATATGTAGAGCTTATCTAGAATCATCGAAACCAAGAGTTGTACTATTAATGATTTTTACTTCTTTTATTGGAATGCTTTTAGCAAATCCATTAAATCTTAATTTTAAAATATTAATTTTAGGAAATCTTGGAATTGCATTAATGTCGCTTTCCGCTGGTTCTATAAATCAGTTGTTAGATCAAAAAATAGATAAAATAATGTCTAGAACAAAAGGCAGGCCTTTAGTGTCCGGTGTACTCGAGCCAAAAAATGTTGCAATTTATGCGACTTTAATGGCAATCATTGGATTTGTTGTTTTGTATTTTTATATTAATAAGCTAACAGCCTGGCTAACTTTTTTATCTCTTGTTGGGTATGCTTTTATTTATACACTCTATTTAAAAAGGACTACTCCGCAAAATATTGTTATAGGAGGAGCAGCAGGAGCAACACCACCTCTTCTGGGATGGACTGCTGTGACTGGCCAAATTGACTTAATTTCAATTATTTTGTTTTTAATTATTTTTATGTGGACGCCACCGCATTTTTGGGCATTAGCATTACATAGAAAAAAGGAATACTCTGCAGCTAAAATTCCAATGTTGCCAGTCACTCACGGTGAGCAATATACTAGATTACACATAACTTTATACACACTAATGTTAACTATTGTAAGTTTTATGCCTTTTATTATAAAGTTTTCAGGTGTATTTTATTTAGTAGGTGCCTTTATTCTAAATATAATATTTCTTTACTATGTCATTAAAATGCAATTATCAAATAATAATGATTTAGCTAATAAAATATTTAATTATTCAATTATATATTTATCAGCATTATTTGGTTTTTTAATTTCAGATAGATACTTAATTTTATTAACAATCTAAAAATTATTTTTAAGTTTAAGGATTGACTCATTTTCAATTTGTCTAACTCTTTCTTTAGAAATTCCATATTTTTTTGACAAATCTTCTAAGGTAGTTTTTTCTTCAGCTAGCCATCTACTTTCTATGATGTCTTTACTTCTTTGATCTAAGGTATTAATAATTTTATAAAGTTTTTTAGTAACTAAGTCTTTTTCGGTATTCTCTAAAATTTCGTCAGGCTCAAGTTCTGAACTTTTTAAGAAATCAGATGGAGCAATTTTTTCATCATCATTATCGTCCATAGTAATATCGTGATTGCCCATTCTTTTTTCCATTTCTATTACATCTTTAACCGTAACTGAAAGATCTTTTGCAATTGAAGAAGCTTCTTTAACAGTCAAATTAGAGAGAGATGATTTTTTTGATCTTAAATTAAAAAAAAGTTTTCTCTGAGCCTTAGTAGTTGCAATTTTAACTATTTTCCAATTTTTTACTACAAACTCATGAATCTCAGATTTTATCCAGTAAACAGCAAACGTAATAAGTTTAAGATTTTTCTCAGGATTATATTTTTTAACAGCTTTCATTAAACCAACATTTCCTTCTTGAATTAAATCACTTAGGTTTAAACCGTACCCGGTGTAGGTTTTTGCTATATACACAACGTATCTTAAATTATGCATAATTAATTTTTTAGCTGACTCTAAATCATTTGTTTCTTTTAGTTTTTTAGCAAGCGCAACCTCTTCTTCCGTAGATAACACAGGAATAGACATAACGTGATTTATATATATATCAATGCTCCCTGCGCAAGAAGGGAGTGAGTAATTTTGGTACTTTAGTGCTTTAACCATATCTTCTATAAATATTTAATTAGCACTCATTATACAAGAGTGCTAATTATTTTCAATAACTTTAATAAAAATTAATAAAATCAATTACTTAATATATAATTAATTTATAATATATTACTATTTTTGTATTATTTTGTGATATATTGTCATCTAGTATTAATTTTTTGTAAATCTAAAAGGAATTTTGCATGAACTTTTTTTTTATTTTTAAAAATTTAAAATATAATTTTCTTGTAAAAACTATTTTTTTGTTTTTCTTAATAATTCCTTTTTCTGCGAGGTCTGAAATCATGGAAAGAACACTTGATAATGGTATGCATATTATTTTAAAAAAAGATTCTAGAGCGCCAGTTGTTACAAGCCACGTGTGGTATAAAATTGGTTCTGCGGATGAATTTTCTGGTAAAACTGGGTTATCTCATGCTTTGGAACATATGATGTTTAAAGGAACCAAAAAAAATCCTGGTGGCACATTTTCTGAGATTATTTCAAAGTTGGGTGGGAGAGAAAATGCTTTTACCAGTAAAGATTACACAGCATATTATCAGACATTACCTTCAGAATATTTAGAAGACGCAATTAGGTTAGAATCTGACAGAATGTCAAATTTAGTAATTAATAAAAGTGATTTTAATAAAGAAATTGAGGTAATAAAAGAGGAACGTAGGTTAAGAACAGATGATCAGCCAGAAGGTATAGCTTATGAGCAGTTATATGCTAGTGCATATAATAATAGTTCTTATCATGATCCGATAATAGGCTGGATGGAAGATTTAAATAATATGACGGAAAAAGATATATCTGATTGGTATCAAAATTGGTATGCGCCAAATAATGCTACAGCAGTTATTGTTGGAGATATAGATTTTGAAAATACATTTAAATTATTAGATAAATATTATGGTAATAAAAAAAACAAAAATATCACTACAAGATTTAATAGAGATGAGCCATTTCAATTTGGTGAAAAAGATATTTCTATTAAAATTATGGACAAGCCATCTTATTTAATACTTGGTTATAAAGTACCAAGTATAAATAACAAAAAAATTGATTCTTGGGAGTGTTATGCTTTATCTGTTTTATCTGGAATACTTAGCAGCGGACAAAATTCAAGATTACAAAAAATATTAGTAAGAGATAAAAAACTTGCCAGCTACGCTGACTCTGGATACTCTTTATTTGCGAGATATGATCCGTTATTTATAATAGATGTGAATCCAATAGTCGGAAAAAAAATTAACTCTATAAAAAATGAACTAGATAAAATAATTGTTGACCTTCAAAGAAATTTAGTAACAAGTAAAGAACTTGATAGAATTAAAGCACAGGTCCTTGCTTATGAGGTTTATCAGCAGGATTCAATAGACTACCAAGCGAGAATTTTAGGTATGGCCAAGACATCAACCGGAGACATAAAGATAATTGACGATTATACTGCAAACATTAATTCTGTAACTGCAGAACAAGTCCGCGCAGTTGCAAAAAAATATTTAATCTCAGGTTTAAAAACATCTGTCTCGGTAAACGATTAAATAAATGAATAATATAAAAAAAATTTTAAATATAATAATAATTATGACAATCACAAACATTACACAGGCTAACGTTGAAGTAAATTATTATCAAACAAAAAATGGTGTAAAGGTTTTATACGCAAAATCAGAAAATATACCAATGATTGACATTAAGATAACCTTTGATGCTGGCTCAAATAGAGATGGTGACCTTAAAGGATTATCAATGATCACTCATAATTTGTTAGATGAGGGAACAACAAGAATGAGCTCTGAGGATATAGCTTCAATTTTTGAATCTACTGGGGCAATATTTTCTACATCTGTAAACAAAGATCAATCTTCAATCTCATTAAGATCTTTAACAGAAAAAAAATATTATAATCCAGCAATCAAGATGTTTTTAAGCATTTTATCTGATAGCAATTTTCCAAAAAAAGAAATCAATTTACATAAGCAAAGAACAATATCTTCTATAATAGAAGATAAGACAGACCCTGGAGAATTATCTATAAATATTTTTTTTCAAGAAATTTATAATAGTCATCCATATTCCTCACCAACTATTGGTTATGAAAAAGATATAAAGAAAATTAATAGAAAAGCTATTATTGAATTTTACAAAAATTTTATAAATGCAGGAAATGCTTCGATTGTTATAGTCTCATCCTTAAAAGATGATGACGTTATAAAGTTATCAGAGAAAATATCACAGTCTCTAAATAAAAAAACTGAAATTAATAAAACCAAAACAATCTCAAAAGAAAAAACAATAGAAAAATATGTTTTCAAAAAATTTAATTCTCATCAAGCACATATTTATATAGGAGGTTTATCAATCAAACAAGGTTCAGAAAATCAATTACCATTATACGTTGGAAATTATATCCTTGGTGGAAGTGGCTTTAATGCAAGATTGATGCAGGAACTAAGAGTAAAAAGAGGTTTGACTTATGGTGTTTACAGTTATATTTATCCTTTGAAAGAGCTAGGCCCATTTGTTATTGGTATTGAAACAAAAGCTGAACAAGCACAAAAGTCTATTGAGATAATTAAAAAAATGTTAAAGGATTTTCTTGAAAAAGGACCAACTGATAAAGAAATCAATCACGCTAAAGAATCTATTATCAACGGATTTCCGTTAAGAATTAATAGTAATAAGGATATATTGAATTATTTATCAATGATAAATTATTATAACTTACCAATAGATTACTTAAATACTTTTGTAAAAAAAATATCAAGTATTTCAAAAAAAGATATTATTAGCGCACTTCAAAAAGAAATTGATATAAATAAAATGACTACTTTGGTAGTTGGTAATGAAAAAGCAGAAAAATAAAAAAAAGAATCCTAGCGTTAAAATAATTGCTGGATCTTGGAAAGGAAGAATAATAAATTTTTTTGAAGACAAAGATGTTCGTCCAACAAAAAATATAGTTAAAGAAACATTATTTAATTGGTTAAAAGATGATATTGCTCAATCTGTTTGTTTTGACTTATATGCCGGTAGTGGATCATTAGGTTTTGAAGCTGCATCAAGGGGTGCTCGTAAGGTATATATGGTTGATAAGAATACTGATGTTATTAACTGTATTAAAAATTGTATCGTAAATTTTAAAGCTAAAAATATATATACTTATAAAATTGATGCATTTAAATTTTTAGAAAAAATAGAAGAAAAATGTAATATTGTATTTTTAGATCCACCATTTAGCGATAAATCAATTGATAATATTATAAAAAAAGTTGATGATTCAAATGTTATGCAAGATAGGTGTAAAATATATATTGAGCTACCTTTTTCTAAAAATGAAAAATATAATATCACTGTTCCGGCTAATTGGAATTTGATAAAAAATTGTAAATCAGGAGATGTTTCTTACTTACTTTATGAGCATAATAAACGTATGATATAATATGAGTTTTAAATATTAGGAACTTTAGTATGGCAATAGCTGTTTATCCTGGAACATTTGATCCATTTACAAATGGGCATAGAGATTTAGTTCAAAGAGCTGCATCAAATATATTTGAGAAAGTATATGTTTGTGTAGTTGAAAAATCTAATAAGAAAACTATTTTTACAGCATCTGAAAGGATTTATTTAGCAAAAAACTCTTTAAAAGAGATACAAAATGTAGAAGTTATTGGGTTTAATGGTTTATTAGTTGATTTTGCTGAAAAATTGCAAGCTAAAGCAATTCTAAGAGGGTTAAGAGTCGTATCTGACTTTGAATACGAGTTCCAAATGTCCAGTATGAATAAAAAACTTAATAGTAAAATAGAATCTGTATTTTTAACGCCTTCTGAATCATACGCTTTTTTATCATCATCACTTGTAAAGGAAATTGCTAGGTTTGGCGGTGATATTTCAGCTTTTGTTAGCAAAGAAGTAAAAGAAGCCTTGCAGTCAAAATATTAAAAAAAAATAATTGACAAGTAATAATAATATATTAATATATTATAATATATTATTATTATTATTTACAAGGATAGGTTATGTTTGAAATTATTTTGATGTTAGTTGTTTGGGCAGTAGCCTCAATGTGTCTAATTAGACAGTGTTTAGGTAAGTAATTGTTTTTTATAAAGAATTGAAAGCCAAGGATGGCTTTCTCTTTAATTAAATTTTAGTTAAGTCCTCCTATTTATAAATAAATCCTGCGTCTAGAAGAAATATTTTAATTCTAGACCAGTTTTTATTGATGAATAAGTTGTTTTACCTTTGATTTTTGATATAGTGAAAAATCCCAAATGGGATTTAAGCTTAAATATAATAAAGGAGGCTTCAATGAGAAAAATAAAAACATTTCTAGGGCTATCTGCAGCACTACTTCTTTCAGGATGTGGAGTTGATCAAGCTTTATTAGATAGATTAGAGTTAGTTGAGGAAACAGCAAAACAAGCTATATCTGCTGCTGATGCAAACTCTCATAGAATAAATCAAATGTTCTATGAGCAGCAAAAGAAATAGTTAATTATTTTTGACAATTTCTGCAATAGAAACTAGATCTTTGATTTATTTTTATTTGTAGAATGTTACTTTGACAAATATGGCAGGGTTGAGATGCTCTGCCATATACTTTAAAGTCGTACTGAAAATACCCACTTCTACCATCCACATTTATATAATCATTTATTGATGAACCACCTTTTTTAATTGCTTCTTTAAGAATACTTTTTATAGCTCTAACTAAATTTTTGCAATTATTTTTAGATAATTTATTTGATTTTTTCTGAGGACGAATATTGGCTGCAAACAATGCTTCGGATGCATAAATATTACCAATACCAGCAACATTTTTTGCATTCATCAATAAATTTTTAATAGCTACATTCTTGTTTCGTGAAATAGAAAAAAGGTATTCTGAAGAAAAACTATTAGTTAAAGGTTCAGGTCCTATATTTAAAAAAAATCTTTCAGAAAGAGATTTCAAATTAGATGAACAATAAATCATGCCAAATTTTCTAGGGTCATTATATCTCAAAAAGCAGTTGTTATTAATTTCAATTTCAAAATGATCATGCTTTTTTAATTCGTTGTTTTTTTTTGCGATTCTTAATGTTCCGGTCATACCTAAATGAAAGAGCAAGTAAAAATTTTCTCCACATAAAATAATATATTTTGCTTTTCTTTTTATATCTGTAATTTTAATATTATTTATTCTAGTATGTAAGTCCTTTTGTAATTCCCATCTTAGTTTTTTTACATAAACATTACACTTATTTATTCTTTTATTTAGAATAAATTTTTTTATACCATTCAGCGTGGTTTGTACTTCTGGTAATTCTGGCATTTATTTAAGATATTTAAGTACTACTGGTTTAATTTTTTTATTATAACCTAATTTAATAATGGGAATATTTGTAAACGATGATAATTCTTGAAAATTATCAAGTACGGTATTTTCTTTAGTATCATTAAGAATAATAAATTTAGTCTTCAAATTTAAGTTTTCTATAGATTTTAAAGACATTAGAGTATGATTTATACATCCTAAAATATTCTTTACAACTAATATAATAGGTAAATTTAGTGCAACTGCGAGGTCTGAGGATAATTTACCTTTTGCTATAGGAGAAAAAAATCCACCACATCCCTCAATTAAATTATAGTGTTCTGAATTTGTCAGTTTATTTGATTCTATGAATTTTATAATATTTTCAAGCTTAATTTCCTTGCTCTCTAATTCTGCGGCTTTGGGTGGAGATGCATAAGTTTTAAACTTGTATTTACATATTTTATCAAGTGGAGTATTTTCTAATTTTGAGAATTGTAATGCATCATTTGGCATAAGTTGGTTGTTGACTACCTCGCAGCCTGATTCTACTGGCTTTAAATAGTGAAATTTAATATTATTATCGATTAATAGTTCACCAAATTTGAGCATAAACCAAGTTTTTCCTACATCAGTATCTGTTCCAGTTATAAAGAAACCATTCATAAATACTCCCAATTATTAAATGATCGTGTGATAATAATACACATGAGTGATAACAATATAAATAGAAGAAAATCAAATGAAGTATGCGTAGGCAATGTTAAAGTTGGTGGAAATAATCCAATTGTAATTCAATCGATGACTGATACCAATACGTCAGAAATTGATAATACAACTAATCAAATCATTGAGCTTTTTAATGCGGGTTCAGAAATTATTAGGGTGACTGTAAATGACTCGGAAGCAATAAAGGCGGTACCGCATATTAAAGAAAAGCTAAATAAATTAGATATAAATGTTCCTATAGTTGGTGATTTTCATTTTAATGGACACATCCTATTAAAAAAGTATTCTAATGATGCCAAATATTTAGATAAATTTAGAATAAACCCAGGAAATGTTGGAAAAAAGAATAAAAAAGATAAAAATTTTTTATCAATGATTGAAGTAGCCTGTAATTTAGATAAACCTTTAAGAATAGGTGTAAATTGGGGTAGTTTAGATCAAGAATTATTAGCTGAAAAGCTTGATGCAAATAATTTAATGAAAACTCCTAAACTCTTAAATGAGGTTATTTGTGAGACAGTAATTGATTCTGCATTAACAAGTGCAAAATTAGCTGAATCAATTGGACTAAAAAAAAATAAAATAATAATTTCTTGTAAATTAAGTAAAGTAAATTTATTAATTGATGTTTATCAAAAAATATCAAAATTATGCGATTATCCGCTTCATTTAGGTTTAACAGAAGCAGGCAGCAATGAAAGAGGGATAGTATATTCTGCTTGTGCGCTTGGACCATTATTGTTAAATGGTATAGGAGATACGATAAGAGTTTCTTTAACAACCGACATAAATGGAAGAAGATCAAGAGAAGTAGATGTAGCTAAATTAATTTTACAAAGTTTAGGAATAAGATATTTTTTACCCGACGTTACATCCTGTCCAGGCTGCGGAAGAACAAGTAGCGATTATTTTCAAAAGTTAGCATTTGATATAGACAACTATATTAAAGATAATATGCCAATCTGGAAAAAGATTTATCCTGGTGTTGAAAATTTAAAAATTTCAGTTATGGGATGTGTTGTTAATGGTCCAGGTGAGAGTAAACACGCTGATATAGGAATAAGTTTGCCTGGAAGAGGAGAAAATCCTATTGCACCAGTGTATATCGATGGGAAAAAAGAAATAACACTTGAAGGCCATGATATCTCTGGAGATTTTAAAAAAATTTTAAATGACTATATTGAAAAAAAATATAATTAACAAGCTTTATTTGATTTTAGAAAATCTTTCTAGAGCTTTATTTCTCGAGATACTCAAATCAACAATAGGTTTAATCTTGTCTGGGTTACAGAATAAATTATGATCTTCGCCATTATCGTACATTTCAAAATTTTTTAACCACTTTTTAGTGTATTCATTAACTGGGTCAAATTTTTTTTCTTGAAGCAGTGGATTAAATATTCTGAAATAAGGCGCGGCATCAGTTCCGCATCCTGAAACCCATTGCCAACCCATAACATTATTAGCAATGTCTGCATCTAGTAAGGTATCTCTAAACCATTTTTCACCCTCTTGCCAAGGTATTAATAAATTTTTAGTTAAAAAAGATGCGGTAATCATTCTTGTTCTATTATGCATCCAACCTGTTTCCCATAACTCCTTCATAGCGGCATCAACTATTCTGATTCCTGTATGACCATTTTTCCACCTTTCAAGATTATCGCTATAATTTTTTTCCCATTGAAATTTTTCATATTTTTTATTAAAAGGTTTATTTATGACATAAGGAAAATGGCAAAGAATATAATATGAAAACTCTCTCCAATATAATTCTTTTATATAATGTTCTTCATGTTTATTTAAAATATGATTTTCGTGGAAATTAAAATTACTAATTATTTGATTTGTAGTAATCTCTCCAAAGCGAAGATGAGGGGATATTTTTGAGGTACCATCTGTAGCTGGAAAATCTCTAATTTCTTTATAATTGGATAAAGATTTCTCATAAAATAGCTTTATTTTCTTATGTGCTGATATCTCTCCTGGTTTCCAGTATTTGTTAAATTTATTTACCCATTTATTATTTTTATCGTTAAATATACAACTTAATTCAATATTTTTTTCATTAATATTATAGTTATTTATTTTTTTTCTTGGAAACATTAATACATTTTTTTGATGGTAAATTGACTTACAATGTTTATAGAAAGGCGTATAAACTTTGTATGGCTCAAGGCTTTTATTTAAAATTGTTTTAGGATCTTGTAAATTTGTTTTATTATAACTATAGAAGCTAACATTTATTTTAGATAGCTCTTTAGATAGCTCATTTTCTTTTTTAATGAATTCAGGATGCTTATTTTGATTGAGATAAACAGCATTAAATTTATATTTAACAACAAGTTGTATTATTTTTTTAGTGTAGTCGCCTTCAATCATATGTAGTTTATAATCTTTTTCTTTTAATCTAGAACTCAACTCTTTAAGGCTTTCTTTTAGCCACCATAGATTTGCTGAGCCATGAGTACTTTGATAAAGATTCTTATCGAATATAAATAGAAAAGATAACTCTTTATGATTTTCTACAGCATTATTAATTGCATCATTATCATTTAATCTTAAATCATTAGAAAATAATACAAGTGATCGCATTTTTTAATACTTAATACCTTCGATTTTTGTAAGTCTGATTAATGCTTCTTCAATTAAATATCGTGCTCTAGCAGAAGTTTCTTGAAGATCTTTATGGATCTCAGCATCTTTTGAATTTCTTACTTCGCATTCTGAAGAGTATTTTTCAAAAGCAACAAGTTTAAAGATAAGGTCACCAAGATGACGAGGGCATTCACAATTTACTGTGTTCCCAAAATTAATTATTTTAGTTATATCATTATCTGTTAGTAGTCTTGCTGTTGAAGTTGATTTCATATAATTCGAAAAATTTTGAGAGCACCAATTTGTAATTTCAGAATGAATTAGTGGTAATTTAATAATTCCAGTATCTTGAGAGTTTAATAAAGCAATATCACTCTCTTTTCCAAAATCATATGCGCATAAAATTTTAGATGCTTTTGAGTATTTTAAAATTTGTTGAAGAAACTTAAAAGTGCCTTGGTTGATTGTTGAAATCTCAGCAATAACAAAGTCAATTTTACAATGGTAACTAGACTTAATATTTTTAGGATCTTGAACTACATCAATCATGTTAAGTCTCATACTATCTAAACTTTTTTTATCTAATATTGTTCTACCTAGTAAAATAAAATTTAAATCGTTTCTCCCAGTAGCACTAATAGCAGTTCTACAACTTGAAATTCTCTTTTCAAGATTTTCTATGTTTAGATTTGCCACGGCACTTATGGCATCACCATTATCAACTAATTTTTTAATTAACAATAATCTGTCGATATCAGCTTGGGAATATAATCTGTCACCAGCTTCAGTTCTTAATGGTTTTACAACCTCATACCTTCTTTCCCAAGCCCTTAAGGTTTCAGGTCTTATACCTGTTAACTGAGTCGTTAATCCAATCCTGTAATTTTGCTCTAAATCATTCATAAATGTTATTTTTAGTAGTTACAATAAAATGATAATAAAATATGAAAGGTTATAAATCAAGTTTTATTTATATTTATTTATACAATATATGTATATTTCATATATTTATTATATTTTAATAAAAAAAATTTATTATTTGTATAGATTTATCTGTACATTTGTAAAAATAGTGCTAACATAAATTAGTTTGTTTATACATCCCCTGGAGCACAATGCTCCAATACTTGCAGCCGGGAAACCGGCTGCTTTTTTTAAAAATTTAAGGAGATTATTATGTTTGGGTTTGGTGATAAAAATAAGGTGCATAAAGTTACAATAGCAAATACTGGAGAAACTTTTGAAGTTACTGGTAAGATTAATTTATTACAAGCTGCAAAAAATGCAGGTATTGATTGGCCATGTGATTGTAAAGTTGGCAGTTGCGGAACTTGTAGAGCTATATTGAAAGAAGGAAAAGTAAAAGAACTAACTGATTTTGCCTATACTTTAGATGGTGATATGTTAAAAGAAGGTTATATATTAGCGTGTCAATCGTCTCTTAAAAGTGATATTGTAGTTGAGTTAGATAAAAATCAAAAAGCTTTAGAAAGCATTAAAATGTAATTAACCGTTAAATTCCAGTTCCATACCATATGGTATTTCTGGAATTTTACCATTTTCAAATGCAATGTTTCCAGACACTAATGTGGTAACAATTCTAGTTTTAAAAGGTACATCTGAAAAAGCTGACCAGCCACATTTGTGTAATACAGGGGTTTCATCTCTCTCTCCTTGATTTAAGAATTCTAATATAACCAAATCTGCCCAGTAACCCTCTCTAATATAACCTCTATCTTTAAGATTGTAACAAATTGCAGGGTTATGACAGATTTTTTCAATAATTTTTTCTAAAATAGCTCTAAGAGAATGTTGTATAACCGGTAAACCCGCAGGTATGTTTTCATACTTGCCAGTTTTCTCAGAAATAAGATGTGGCGCATGATCTGTTGCTATTACATCTATATTATTGTTTTTTACAGCTTCTATAAGTGCTAGCCTATCACTTTCATCTTTAATAGATGGGTTACATTTTATAAAACCTGCTTTAGTTGCATAATCTTTCTTCGAGTAGAGCATATGATGAATGCATACTTCGGCAGTTATAGATTTATTTTGAACATGATTGTTGGAAAAAAAAGCAAGTTCATCTTTTGTTGTTAAGTGTAAAACATGTAGTCTCGATCCAAAATCTTTTGCTAAACCAATAGCAAGACTTGAAGATTCTATGCAGCATTCTCTACTTCTAATTTCAGCATGCATTTCAATAGGTATATCATCTCCATATTTTTCCTTAGCAATTTTAAAATTTTTATCAATAATAGGAGAGCTCTCACAATGTGTAGCGATTAATTTGGGTGAATGAATAAATATTTTTTCTAATGAATCTAAATTATCAACGAGCATATTTCCTGTAGAGGCACCCATAAAGACTTTAACGCCACAAGCTCTTGAAGACGTGTTTTTGATTTCGCTGATGTTTTCATTTGTAGCGCCCAAATAGAATGAATAGTTTGCAAAAGATCTATTTTCTGCAACTTTGAATTTTTTATCTAAACCTTCGTTTGTAATAATTGGGGGTTTATTATTTGGCATATCCATATAGGTCGTTGTACCACCTATAACAGCAGCAAGTGACTCAGACTTAATATCTGCTTTGTCTGTGAGGCCAGGCTCTCTAAAGTGAACTTGGTCATCAATCATTCCTGGAATGACATATTTTCCAGACGCATCAATACAAATATCTGCCTTAATATGGGATAAGTTTTCAGATATCTGGTCAATTCTTCCATTTTTAACAAAAATATCCCCTACCTTTTGTGAGTTTTCATTGATGATTGTAGCATTTGTAATTAATATAGATTTCATTGTGTTTACTCTAGTTGTTTAAGTATATAATTATAAAGTTTAATATGAATTTAAAAATATATAATACTCTATCAAAGAAAAAAGAGCTATTTGAACCTCTTAATCCAAATTCTGTAAAAATGTATGTTTGCGGACCAACTGTATATAACTTTGCACATATAGGTAATGCAAGACCAGCAGTTGTATTTGACTTGTTGTACCGAATATTAAAAGAAATTTATCCAAAAGTTACATATGTTAGAAATATCACAGATGTAGACGATAAAATAAATGAAGCTGCTAAAGAAATAAATAAGCCAATATCAGTAATTACAAAAAAATATACTGATATATATCACCAAGACATGCAAAATTTAAATGTATTAAAACCTAGCCATGAACCACGTGTCACAGAAAATATTCAAGAAATTATCAATATGATAAAAAAAATCATTAAAAATAAGAATGCTTATGTAGAAGATCATCATGTTTTGTTTGATATTACATCTTTTGAAAATTATGGTGCTTTATCAAATAGAAATAAAGATGAAATGCTTTCTGGGGCAAGAATTGAAGTAGCAGAATATAAAAAACATCCTGGAGATTTTATTTTATGGAAACCATCAAAAGAAAATGAGCCAGGATGGGAAAGCCCTTGGGGTTATGGAAGACCTGGATGGCATATAGAATGTTCTTCTATGGTAGAGACTTATTTGGGTGAAGAAATAGATATTCACGGAGGTGGTCAAGATCTAATATTTCCACATCATGAAAATGAAATTGCACAAAGTTGTAGTGCGCATAATTCTGTAAAATATGTTAGATATTGGATTCATAACGGATACTTAAATATGGAAGGTGAAAAGATGTCAAAATCTTTAGGAAATATTGTTACAGTTAATCAACTATTAAAACAATATGATGGAGAGGTTATAAGGTTGGCACTATTAAGTACTCATTATAGAAAACCAATCAATTTTGGAGAAAGTCTGCTTGAACAATCAAAAAATATTTTAAATAAGTTATACAAAAATTTAGAAATGAATTCTATGGAAAATATGATTTCTGAAAAAGTTTTTTTTCCTTTATTAGATGACCTAAATACACCTCTAGCGATTTCAAATTTATTAAAAATTAATTGTTCAAAAACATTGAAAAAAAGTGCAAATCTACTTGGTTTATTATATAAATCGCCTGAAGAATGGTTTAATTTAGATAGGAATCTTATTTTATCTGAAAATGATATAGAATTACTTATTAAAGAGAGAGATGACGCACGTAGGTCAAAAAACTTTGAAAGAGCAGATGAAATTAGGAAACAATTAGATCAAAATAATGTAATATTAGAAGATAAAGATGGTAAAACAATTTGGCGAGCTAAATAATAATGACAGATATGTTTAAAGAAAGAATATCCGTTGAACAAGTTGAAGAAGGAAATGAACTTGCTCCAAAGTTTGATGAAAATGGTCTAATACCAGTAGTAACTACTGACGCATTATCAGGTGATGTATTGATGCTAGGTTATCAAAATGCAGAAGCTTTAAAATTAACAATGGAGACAGGTGAAGCTTATTATTGGAGTCGAAGTAGGGAATGCCTGTGGCATAAGGGTTCAACTAGTGGATTAATTCAAAAAATTATTGATATAAGAATTGATGACGATCAAGATGCGATTTGGCTAAAAGTAAAGTTACAAGGCTTGGAAGCAAGTTGCCATGTAGGTTTTAAATCTTGCTTTTATAGAAGTATACCGACTGGAAAAATAAAAGAAAAAATTAAATTGATTTTTAGAGAAGACAAAAAAACTTTTGACCCAAAGGATGTATACGGAGATGCTCCAAATCCAACAAAACTATAGTCTATGCATTTATATGATGAATTATATAATGGCTTGAAAAAATTTGGTTATATACCAAATTTAATAGAAGATAGTTTTTATAATAAAACAAGTAATATAGGTCTAATTTATAAATCTATTCTATTATCAATTTTACTAAAAAAAAAAATAAATAATGAAGAAGTTGTAGCAATTATGCTTCCAAATGCTGTCACAACAGTTATTATTTTTTTTGCATTACAGTATTTAAATAAAGCAGTATCAATAATAAATTTTACTTCAGGTATAAAAAACATTAAATCTTCATTAAGTATTTCAAAAGTAAAAAAAATCATAACCTCAAGAACATTTATAGAGCAAGCTGAAATGCAAGATATTGTCTCATCATTTAATGACAATATTAAAGTTATTTATATTGAAGACGTAAAAAAAGACCTAAGCATTAAAGAAAAACTTAAAGCACTAGTAAAATTTTTTTTTAAAGAAAAAATTATTAGAAATATAAACTCGGTAGCGGTAATTTTGTATACATCTGGCACGGAAAGTTCTCCAAAAGGTGTAATGCTTTCACATAAAAATTTATTTGAGAACAGAAAGCAGGTGATGCAGCATTTAAATATAAATAAAGGAGAAAAGTTTTTTACTTGTTTACCATTTTTTCATTCTTTTGGCTTAGGCATTGGTATTTTACTTCCTATTTTAAATAATTTAAAACTTTTTCTTTACCCAACTCCATTACACTATAAAACTATTCCAGCTTTACTTAAGCTAAAATCTGCTACAGTTTTTTTTTCTACCGATACATTTTTAAAAAAATATGCATCATTTATGAATTCAAACTATTTTCAAAATGTAAAATTTTTAATTGCTGGAGCTGAAAAACTTGATTCTTCAACATATGATTTTTATTTAAAAAACTTTAATATTAAAATTTTAGAGGGATATGGAGTTACTGAAGCATCTCCTGCAGTTTCAGTAAATACATATGAAAGCTTTAAACTTGGTTCTGTTGGAAAATTACTCCCTGGAATTAATTATAAAATAGAGAAAATTGACGGGTATGAAGAGGGTGGCTTATTATTTTTAAAAGGCAAAAATATAATGCTAGGTTATCAGCTTGATGATAGTCAAAAGCTCTCTGGAGTGATTGATGGATGGTATAATACAGGAGATGTAGCAAAAATTGATGATGAGGGATATTTATTTATTCTTGGAAGATTAAAAAGGTTTGCAAAAATAGCAGGTGAAATGATTTCATTAGCTCAAGTTGAAGATATTCCTAAGAAGGAGTGGCCTGATAACAGAAGTGTAGTTTGCGCTATTAAAGATTCTGCAAAAGGAGAAGCATTAATTTTAATAACAGATAATAAAATGGCAAAACTTGAAACGATTATAGATATAATGAAAAACTCTGGGTTTTCTTCATTGTATTACCCAAAAAAAATAAAAATTATTGATGAATTTCCAATTCTAGGTAGCGGGAAAATCAATTTTAAGAAATTACAGGAAATTGCTGAAAATTAAACATATTCTTTATCTAATCTATTGCCAAGATTGCACATTAGTTCATAGGGGATAGTATCAATAGAATTTGATACTGACTCAATATTAATATTTGTCCCCCACACTTCAACATTTGAGCCTATTTCAATTTTACAGTCATTTATATCAATCATTGTAATATCCATAGAAATTCTTCCAACAATATTGTAATACTTATTTTCAAAATAAACTTTACCAATATTACCTAACTGTCTTGATAGTCCATCACCATAGCCAATACCAACAGCAGCTATTCTTGTGTCTTTTTTTACTATATATGATTGTCCATATCCAATAGATTGACCTTTTTTGCAATTTTTAATAGAAATTATTGGAGCTATTAAAGACATTACAGGCTCAAGTTTTATTTTATTTAAATTTTTACAAGGGTTTACTCCATATAACATTAATCCAGGTCTTATCCAATTTGAATATTTATTAAAATGATTTGAATATTTAATAATTCCAGCTGAGTTGAAAATACTTAATTCTAAATCTCTTTCTTCACATATTTTTTCAAATCTTGAAATTTGTAGACTTGAAAAATTATCGGCATCCTCATCTGCGTTAGCCAGGTGTGTCATTAAACCTAGTGGTTTTTGTATTTCCTTTATTTTAATACAAGTATTTAAGACATCATATGTGAATGATTCATTGAATCCTAATCTATTCATTCCAGTATCAACTTTTATCCATATTTTAATTGGGTTTTTTATTTGTGTATTTTTTATAATATCTAATTGAAAAAAATTATGAATTACAGGTCTAATATTATTTTCAGCACAATACATATATTCTTCAGTATTAGAAAAACCTTGAAGGCAAACTATTTCCGTATTAATTTTATTTTCTTTGAGGAGTTTTGCTTCTTTAATAGTGGCAACAGCATATGCATCAGATTCTTTTAAAATTTTAGCAGTTTCAATAATTCCATGTCCATATGCATCTGACTTTATGACTGACATTATCTTTGCGTTTGGGGAAATTTTTTTTACTTCTAAAAAGTTATTTAACAAATTATTTTTATTAATTAATATTCTTCCATTCATTTAAATCCCTCAGGTGAAGAGAAAATTTCAGGTGTGTAATTTTCAAAACGAGTGCATTCACCAAGAAACGTTAAATTAGTTTTGAAAATTGGACCATTTCTTTGTTTTGCAACAATAATTTCAGCCTTGCCTTTATCAGGAGAATCTTCATTATACACTTCATCTCTATAAATAAAGGCAATAAGGTCCGCATCTTGTTCAATGGCCCCAGATTCTCTTAAATCTGACATTATTGGCCTTTTATCTGTTCTATTTTCTAAACTTCTATTTAATTGTGATAAAGCCACAACTGGAATTTTTAACTCTCTTGCAAGGGCTTTGAGTGATCTTGAAATTTCAGATAATTCTGTAGCTCTATTTTCAACATTATTGGTCAATCGCATTAATTGCATATAATCTATAACAATCAAATCAAGGCCTTTTTCCCTTTTTAGTCTTCTTGCCCTTGCTCTGACATCTATTGGTGTTAATGCTGGTGTGTCATCTATATAAATGTCAGCTTTAGATAATAAAGCCACAGCATTTGTAATTCTTGGCCAATCATCATCAGTGAGTTGACCAGTTCTAACTTTTTGAGCATTTACTCTCCCAATTGAGGATATAAGCCTTGAAGACAACTGCTCGGCTGCCATTTCCATACTAAATATTGCTGCGACAGATTTATTCTTTAGTGCGGCATATTCAGCTAAATTTAATGCAAAACTTGTTTTTCCCATAGATGGTCTTCCAGCCACAATTATGAGATCACCTGGCTGAAGGCCAGTAGTCTTGTTATCAAAATCTAAGAATCCTGTTGGTACTCCAGTGACACTATTGCTATTTTTTGCTAATTCTTCAATATCTTTTATTGATTGATTTGTTAGATCGCTGATTTTTTTAAAACCACTTGAAACTCTTGCTGATTCATCTGATATATTAAATATTTTTTGTTCAGCTTCATCCAATAATGTCTTACTGTCTATTCCACCATTATATGATTTTTCAATTAAGCTATTACTTATATTAATTAATTGCCTTAAAATTGATTGTTCTCTAACTATATTAGCATATGCTTTTATATTAGCTGCTGAAGGAGTTTGTGTTATTATTTCTGAAATATAAGCTGTAATAGATATATCATTATTTTTATTTATTTTTTCATTTACAGTTAATTCATCAAAAGGAATATTATTGGCAGCTAGTTCTGATATGCAAGCAAATAAAGTTCTATGTTGCTCATTAAAAAAATCATTTTCTTGCAGAATGTCTCCTATTTGAAACCAAGATGAGTTATCAAGGATTAATCCACCTAAAACAGCTATCTCTGCTTCTAGTGAACTGGGAGATTTACTTAGATTCTTAAATGTAAGATTTTTACTCATAACAAATAACTTCGCTTATTAATATAATTTAATATTATCAGCTTTAATTATTTGTTTCGACAATTAGATTTATTATTGCATCAATTTCTGCGCCTAGGTGTATAGTTATAGCGTATTCACCAATATTTTTTATGGCGCCATCTGGCATTCTTATTTCACTTCGCGAGATTTCAAGACCATCTTCTAACATTTGTTTTTCAATTTCATATGGGTTAATAGAACCAAATAATTGACCTTCATTATTTGCTTCTGCAGTAATTCTGATGACTATGCCATCCAGTTTTTCTTTTCTTACTAATGCCTTTTCTAAATTTTCTTTAGCAGCTTTCTCTAATTCTTTCTTTTTTTCTTCAAATTCTTTTAAATTTTCGGCAGTTGCATATTTTGCTTTTGCTTTTGGTATAAGATAATTTCTAGCATAACCTGGCTTAACACTTACTTTATCACCTAAATCACCTAAATTTTCAACTTTTTCTAGTAATATTATATCCATAAAATTTTCTCACAAAATTAATGATTATCGGAGTATGGGATTAATGCTAAAAATCTTGCTCTTTTTACTGCAGATGCTATTTGTCTTTGAAACTTAGCTTTTGTACCCGTAATCCTACTTGGCAATATTTTTCCTGTTTCTGAAATATACTCTTTTAGAAGTGTTAAATCTTTATAATCGATTTCAGATATACCTTCTTTTGTAAATTTGCATAATTTTTGTTTTTTAAAATTTTTAGACATTATCATCTCCGTCTTCGACATTTATTTCATCATTATCTAAGATTATTTCTTCATCATATGATTCAAGAGACTCTGATTTCTGTTCATCACTATCTGTTATGATAGAAGATTTCTCAGTTATAGCAGTTTTTCTTTGCAAAATCATATTTCTTATTACGGCATCATTAAATTTAAAATTAGAAGAAAGTTCTTCAATTGTTTCTTTATTGCATTCAATATTTAAAAGAATATAGTGTGCTTTATGAATTTTATTAATTGGATATGCAAGTTGCCTTCTACCCCAATCTTCTTCTCTGTGAATTAATCCTCCAGAATTTTTAATAATACCAGAGTATTTTTTTATCATTGCTGGTACTTGATCACTTTGATCAGGGTGAACTAAAAAAACTATTTCATAATGTCTCATCTTTTTTCCTTATGGTTTATGTCTCCTAGATTATCTAGGTAGAACAAGGAAAGTGCATTTTACATAATGCATCCTAAGTCTGCAATTAATTTATTTTTGAAGATATAGTATTAATTATAATTCCAGTAGCAACTGCCATATTTAGACTTTCAACTGCACCACACATATTGATTTTTATCTTAAAGTCGCATTTTTCCAAGGTTTTAGCTCGCAAACCAGATGATTCGCCACCAATTATTAGAGCCAAAGGGGTTTTATAGTTTATATCGTTTATGCTATCAGTTGCTTTATCTGTTGCTCCATAAATCCAAAAGTGATTTTTTTTTAGGAGTTCAATTATTCTTGATATATTTTTTACCTTAATTATTGGAATAGTTTCTGCTGCTCCAGCAGCAACCTTTTTAGCTGTAATATTTAAATCAACTGAATCATGATCTTTGATAATAATAGCTGAAATATTATATGCATCACAAATTCTTAAACAAGCCCCAAGATTTCTTGGGTCTGCTACCTCATCAATAATTAATAAAATTTGATTTTTATTTTTTTCTTGAAGAAATTTTATTAAATTATTTTCGTAAATTTCATTTTTCTTTTTGCATATAGCTAGCACTCCTTGATGACTTTTTACTTTTGTAATTTCAAATATTTTATCATTTGTTATTTTTTGAATAACTAAATTATTTTTTTTTGCTTCTTTTACTAAATCTTTAAACTGTTTAGCATCTTTATTGGAAACATATATTTCATAAATATCAAATGGACGAATTTTTAAAAGTATTCTTACTGCATGAATCCCTACGATATTTTCTTTTTCTATTTTTTTCATTATTTTATTAAAACAAAATCAATCTTTTTTTCTAATGGATATGCACTTGTGAGTTTAACTTTGATAATATCACCTACTTTATAAATTTTCTTCGACTTATCACCAACTAAAATATTTTTTTTCTCATTATACACAAAGTATTCTTGACCTAGTGATGATATATGGACTAATCCTTGAATTGGTTCTTCTTTTATCGAAATAAATAAACCAAAGTTAACTATAGAATTTATATAAGCTGTAAATTTTTTTCCAATAAAATTTTTTGCATAATTGCATAATAAAATTGACTGAAGCTCTCTTTCTGCAGACTCAGCATTTCTCTCGTTTTCGGAGGAGATTTGACCAATTTGTTCTAATTTTTCA
>JAYOZO010000009.1:7110-8149 GCA_038154165.1 Thiothrix sp. | reverse complement strand
TAATAATTCTGTGCACAATTAAGTCAGGATATCTCCTTATTGGCGATGTAAAATGATTATATGATTTTAATGATAATCCATAGTGACCAATATTTTTTGGAGTATATTCTGCTCTAGACATTGTTCTTAATAATATATTTGAAACTAAATGATGATCTAACTTTTTCTTAGATGTATTTAAAATGTTATTAATTTCTAGCGTACTAGGTATTTGTGTGCTACTCAATTTATAACCTAAATTTTTTAAAATGATTGCAGATTCTTCAATTTTCTCTAATGATGGTTCATCGTGAACTCTATATAAAGAATTAAATTTATTTTTTTTAATAAATAAACTACTTGCAACGTTGGCAGTAATCATACATTCTTCAATTATTTTTTGTGATTCCAGTCTCTTATTATTTTTAATACCTCTTATTTCATCGTTTTTCCCAACTATAAAAGAAAATTCTTGAGTCTCGAACTCAATTGCATTTCTTTTTTCTCTTGATTTTTTTAAAACTTTATATAACGAGTATAAGTTATTAATATTTTTTATAATATTTCTGTTTGTTATTATTTTTTTATTTTTTAAAAAAATATCAATCTGATTATAAGTCAGTCTTGCATAGGAATTAATAATTGAGTTATAGAATTTGTACGATTTTATTTTTCCATTACTGTCAATTATCATTTCAGCTGTTATCGTATACTTATCTTCCCCTTGTCTTAATGAGCATAAGTTATTTGATAAGATTTCAGGTAACATTGGTATTACATAATTTGGAAAATAAACAGATGTGCCCCTACTTTTTGCTTCTTTGTCTATATGAGAACCATCCTCAACATAATGAGATACATCAGCAATTGAGACAAATAATTTCCAATTTTTATCTAATCTTTCACAATAAACAGCATCGTCAAAATCTTTTGCATCTTCACCATCTATAGTAATAAAAAATAGTTTTTTAAGATTTTTTCTTTTAAATGATTTTTTATTAAATTTATTATTTTTAAATTTTTTAATATCATTGATGATATTTTTATTCCAGGAATTACA
>JAYOZO010000009.1:4458-7100 GCA_038154165.1 Thiothrix sp. | reverse complement strand
CATAAATTGAATTTTCTAATAATTTTTTCAATTTCAGATATCAAATTAAAATTTTTATTTTTCATATATTTCAGATATTTTAATCATTTATAAAAAAAGAAATAGGTAAAAACCTTACCTAGTTTCTAACTTAGTTATAGCTAATTTTAACCTTTTGTTTTTGAGACATCTTTGATTTCTATAACACTATTTTTTTTTGAGTAGTCTCTTATATCTTGAGTTATTTTCATAGAGCAAAAATTTGGCCCACACATGGAGCAGAAATGAGCATCTTTTGCAGGCTCTTGCGGAAGAGTTTCGTCGTGATAATTTTTTGCTTTTTCAGGGTCTAAAGCTAGGTTAAATTGATCTTCCCATCTGAATTCAAATCTAGCTTTTGAAAGAGCATTATCTCTAAGCTGGGCAGCATATTTTCCTTTTGCTAAATCTGCGGCGTGAGCAGCAATTTTGTATGAAATTATACCATCTCTTACATCTTCTTTATTGGGTAACCCAAGATGCTCCTTTGGCGTGACATAGCATAGCATAGCAGTGCCATACCAACCAATCATGGCTGCTCCAATAGCAGAAGTTATATGATCATAACCAGGGGCAATATCTGTTGTTAGTGGTCCTAATGTATAAAATGGTGCTTCTGAACACTCTTTCATTTCTTTTTTTACATTTTCTTCAATTAGATGCATAGGAATGTGACCTGGTCCTTCAATCATTACTTGCACATCATGTTTCCAAGCAATTTTTGTTAATTCTCCAAGAGTTTTTAATTCGGCAAACTGAGCTGCATCATTTGCATCAGCAATAGATCCCGGTCTTAAACCATCACCTAAAGAAAAGGTAATATCATATTGTTTCATAATTTCGCAAATTTCTTCAAAATGTGTATACGTAAAATTTTCTTTATCGTATGTTAAACACCATTTCGCCATTATTGAACCACCCCGAGATACAATTCCTGTTGTTCTATTTTTTGTAAGTGAAATATAATCTTTTAATACACCAGCATGAATAGTAAAATAATCTACCCCTTGCTCAGCCTGTTCTATAAGAGTTTCTTTATATATTTCCCAAGTAAGTTTTTCAGCTCTACCTTTTACTTTTTCAAGTGCTTGATAAATGGGGACAGTCCCAACTGGAACCGGTGAATTTCTTATTATCCATTCTCTAGTTTCATGAATATTTTTGCCAGTAGATAAGTCCATTAACGTATCCCCACCCCATCTTGTTGACCAAATCATTTTTTCAACCTCTTCTTCAATTGAAGATGAAATTGTTGAATTTCCTATATTTGTATTAACCTTTACCAAAAAATTTCTTCCAATAATCATCGGTTCTGATTCCGGGTGATTTTTATTTACAGGAATTACAGCTCTTCCCTCAGCTATCTCTTTTCTTACAAACTCTGCTGTAATAAGAGTTTTATCTTTAAAATAATCACCATCTTTCTGTTTAATTAAGCTTTTGTATTCGTCATCGTTTGCTATCCTATCTAGTAGGATGTTTTCTCGAATTGCAACGTATTCCATTTCAGGTGTAATTATTCCTTTTTTTGCTAAATGCATTTGCGTGCAGTTATTTTTAAATTTTTCTGATCTTTCATTAATCCATTTTCTTCTGATTTTATTTATTCCTTTTTTTAGATCTATATCATAATTATCATCTGAGTATGGCCCAGAGGTATCATATATTGGAATCGGAGGGTTATCTGTCAATGTGCCATCAGGATTTTTTGTTGGGTGTTGAAGTATCTCTTTCATACCAACTTTAATATCAGAATCAGTATGCATAGGAATATAGACTTTTCTATGGCAGGGATTTTGAATTTTTAATGCTTCATAAGAGTTTTTGCTAAGCTTAATGCTCTTTTCTTCATTTTTTACGTTATTTCTAATGGTCATAATACCTCTATGGTACAATATATTTATAAAAAAGTTTTAATATAATTTAAACGTTAATTGTTGCAAAAAACTTTTAACACAATAAACTTATCTGACCTACAAGCAGTTTGCAAGTGTATTTGATTTAATACTAAATAAAGCAAAAAAAGAGAAAAATATGCAAATAGCAAAAACTAATATGATTGAAAGCCAATTAAAACCAGAAGGAATAAATTGTGAAAAAACAATTGATTGTATTTTGCAAATTAATAGAGAAGATTTTATACCTGAAAAATACATAAATTTATCTTACTCAGAATATGATATTCCCTTATATGATAATTATTCAATGCTTAGACCAGTAATGATTGGAAAGATATTACAATCTTTAAAAATAAAAAAAACTGATACAATTTTAGAGGTAGGAACAGGAAGTGGTTACCTAACTTGTTGTTTATCAATCTTGGGCAGTTCAGTAGATACTTTAGATATAAGCAAGGATATGATACAAAGGGCAAAAAAAATCCATAGTTATTATAATATCCATAATATTAATTACATAAAAAAAGATATTTATTCAAATTGGATACCAAAAAAAAATTATGATGTAATTGTTATTACTGGCTCGATTCCTAAAAGAATAAAAAAACTAGAAAACTTATTAAATATTGGTGGAAGAATGTTTGCGGTAATAGGAAAAAACCCCGTAATGATTGCAAATATAATTAGTCGAATGTCGTCAGACAAAGTAATATGTAGCCAATTATT
>JAYOZO010000009.1:0-4448 GCA_038154165.1 Thiothrix sp. | reverse complement strand
GGCTTTCTCTGTTTGTTGTTCTATGTCGACACTTAAACGTGTAATAGTTTCTGTGATGCGCTTTTCCTCTTCAGAAATGATATTGGCAACATTTTCTACCGATTGCATCGTCTCTTCCACTAACTTGGTTGTTTCATCTATTATAGCTTTACCTTCGGTAATAATAGTGTCGGTTTTGGATTCGACTGTTTGAATGGAAGCATCTATTACCTCTTGTGTCGTTTTCTCAATTAAATTTGTGATTTATTAGAAGTGGTTTTAAGGTGTTTATAAATTATTTGAAACATTAATAGAGCCATTAGAAAATATAAACGAAAAAAAAGATTTAATTTTTTAGTATAATATCATTTATGATTGAAATGACAGCGATTGAGCTAAACCAATTTATTATTGAAAATCCAAAAACTATATTAGTAGATGTTAGAGAAAATTGGGAATACAGTGTTGTTTCAATTAAAGATTCTATTCATATACCTATATCTGAAATTCAAAATAAAATGTCAGACTTTGACGAAAACCAGACAATTGCTTTTATATGTCATCATGGTGTTAGAAGTAGAATGGTGGGGATTTATTTTGAACAAAATGATTTTAAAAATATCATTAATTTAAGAGGCGGCATTGATTCTTGGGCAAAAACTGTCGATAAAAAAATGGTTATTTACTAGGAAAAATAATGAAATATTTTTTATACATTCTAATCTCGTTCAATTTATATGCTTTTTCATTTACTGTTTCTAAAGCAGCAGATTTGATCGAAGTTTATAAAGTTGCAATTAAAAATGATCCTGAATTATTAGCATCAGAAGCAAAACACAATGCAAATATGCAAGAGTATCCAATAGCAAGATCCTTTTTGTTACCTAATTTAACTTTTACTGCTAGCAGCCAAAGAACAAGAGAATCTATTGAAGGATCAGTATATGGAAGGTCTTCAGCAACATCACAATATACAACAGATGAATTCAGTATAAATTTAAAACAGCCTTTATACAGAAGAGATTTATTTACTCTTTTAGAAAAATCAGAATATGTTGTAGCAAAATCTATGGCGGAAAGAGATTCAGCAAGGCAAGAATTAATTATTAGAGTGGCAGAAGCATATTTTAATATTTTAGATTCAATTGATAATATTAATTTCGTAAAATCTGAAAAAGAGGCTATAAGATCTCAACTTGAAGAATCTAAAAAAAGGCTAGAAGTTGGATTAATTGCTATGACTGATTATGCCGAAGCTCAAGCTTCATATGATTTGATAGAAACAAAACTTATAGAGGAACAGAATAAAAGTGATATTAAAAAAGAAGAGCTTTATGTTTTAACTGGAAAACAATTTAATAATTTTGCAATTTTAAAAATTGATATTAATGCAAAAAATCCAGATCCAAATAATATAAAATACTGGGAAGATTTTGCCAAAACACAAAATTTAGAATTACTTGCAGCCCAAAAAGAGTATGATGTAGCCGTTTTAAATCAAAAGTATGAAAGATCTAAACATTTTCCCACACTTGATATATATGGGACAATAAAAGAAACGGACAAGGGCGGGGGCACATCTGGAGCATTCGAATCAAATAACGACTATATAGGTTTAGAATTGAAAATTCCGATATTTATTGGAGGTAATACTTATTATAATAGTAAGCAAGCATCATATTTAGCAGAAAAATCAAGATATGATCTTTTAAAAAAGAAAAGAGAAATAATTCGAGATACAAGACAAGCTTTTTTAAATCTTAAATCAACCATTAGTAAAGTCAATGCTTCTAAAAAAGCATTGGATTCAAATCAACTTTCAGTTGAGTACAATCAGGCAGGTTTTGAAGTAGGTACTCGATCAACAATAGATGTTTTGCTTGCTTTGAAAGATTTGTTCAAAGCAAAAAGAGATTTTTCAAAATCAAAATACGAATATTTAATTAGTAAATTAAAATTAAAAAAATCAATAGGCACATTGTCTGATGTAGATATTGAGATTATAAACAGTTGGTTAAATTAAATGATATATAAATTGCTTTATAAAACTATACTGTTATTAATTTTTCCATTAATTTTTATATATGCAATATTTGAATCAAAGAGACTAAAAGATTGGAACTTTTTTAAAAATAAATTTGGATTTATTTTAAAAACAAAAAAAATAAATAATTTATGTATTCACTGCGCATCATTAGGAGAGGTGAATGGCGCAAGAAATTTCATCATTGAGTCAAGTAAATCAAATAATATTGTGATATCTACAAATACAATTTCTGGAAAAAAAAGAGCCAAAGAATTATTTCCTGATTTAGATATAGTTTTTTTTCCATTTGATTATAGATTTATAGTTGGTTTATGGATAAAGAATTTAAATGTGAAAACTGTTCTGATATATGAGACTGAGATTTGGCCTAATTTTTTTCAGATCTGCTATGAAAATGATATAAATTTAGCAATTATAAATGCTAGGATTTCTAAACATATTATATCACACTCAGGTTTTGTAAAAGAAAACTATAAAAGAGCGTTAGCTTGTTGCACGATTATATTATGTAAATCAGGATATGAGAAAGAAAAGTATGAGAGTATAGGAGTAGAAGAAAAAAAATTATTAACAATCGGAAATTTGAAATATTCATATATTTCTGATCACAGTGATAATATGTTCCCTGTAAAAAATGAAAATAATAATGAAAAAAATATAAAAACACCTGATGCATTAGATGAATATGCAAAAATAAATAAGATAAAATTTATAGAAAAAACTAGAATCCAACCAAATCAAATTGGTAAATATTTATTAATGGCTTCAACTCATTATCCGGATGAAAAATATTTTTTAAATTTAATAGCAGGTCTATTAAGTTTAGGCTTTATAACTGTTATTGCTCCAAGACACATCAAAAGAGCAAATGAAATTTATAAACTTTTTAAGTTAAATAATATTAAAGCCTGTAATTTTAGTGAATTAAAAAAAAATAAACAATATTTAGATGAAAAATTTTCAGGAGTTTTAATAATAGATACATTTGGAGATTTGCCAAAATTCTATTATGGTGCACGATTGATTTATGTTGGTGGAGGATACTCTGGACGCGGGGTTCAGAATATAATAGAGCCTTCTAAATATGGTAGACCAATTATTGTAGGACCTAATATTGATAACTTTTATGAAGAAATAGTGAATTTAAAAGAAGAAAAGGGAATCATAATTATAGAGGATGATAAGCAGACAACTCCGCAACAGAATATTGCCAAACAAGTTAATGATATTTATAAATTAGATGATAAAGTGCTAGATCAAATAGGCGATATTGCAAAAAAACATACATTAAAATTTAATAATGTTCTTGATAACTATTTAAAAATACTAAAAGAAAAAAAAATTATTTATTAGTATAAACTCTGAAAACTCATTACTATAAATTTTTATTTTTTTTAAAGATCTATCTAACCTCTTTAAACTTTTAAAAAATAACTCTTTATTTTGAAAAAAATATGATTTATCAAAATCAATTAAATAAATATTATTTTTTTTATCAATGATTATATTTTTTGAATTCAAATCAGAATGATATACATTTTGTAAATAAAAATCGTTGAGAGTTTTGTATAAATTTTTCCAAAGTTTTTTATTCATCTTTTTATTTTTTATAAATTCGTATAAAGTGCCATCATTTTCAATTTTACAAGTTATTATATTTGCTTTATAAAAAAATTTACTTCGAATAACTTGTATAGCAACAGGCTTTGGAACTGGTAAATTAAATTTTAAAAGATTAAGTAGAAAATTGTACTCTAATACTGCACGCGTCGAAGCGATTGTAGTAAACCAATATTTGTTATAGATAAAGTTAGATGGCAATCCGCCTCTTACATAATTTTTTAAAAAATATCTTTTTTTTTGATATTCAAATTCTATGGTTTTGCCCCTACCTTGAGCTTCAGATTTGATTAGTCCTTTATTAGCGATATAATTATAATCAAATAAATTAATTGGAAACTGGTCAAATATATCTTGATTATACTGAATATATGAATTCTCTTTGTTATAAATTTTGTCCATTATTTATTATATGCATAATATGAGCCAAAAAATAGAAAATATATGTATTTTGAGAATATCTTCCTTAGGTGATATCTGTCATATGCTACCATTTATAAATACACTTAAGGAAAATTATTCAAATGCTAAAATAACTTGGATAATTGGAAAAAGTGAAGCAGATTTTTTAGGTAAAATAAATGGTATAGAGTTTATAATATTTGATAAAGGTAATACTTGGAAATCATACATTGAAATTGCAAAAAAATTATGTGGTATTAAATTTGATATTCTTTTTATTATGCAAGTATCATTAAGAGCAAATATTATAAGTCTATTAATAAAATCTAAAATTAAATTAGGTTATGATAAAAAAAGATCTAGTGATTTACATAGTCTTTTCTCAAATAAAAAAATTAAA
>JAYOZO010000008.1:26628-31619 GCA_038154165.1 Thiothrix sp. | reverse complement strand
ATAATTGGTGCGATATTATAATATGTAGAGGCGGGGCATTAACAATTACGGAAATAATGAATTTTGGTATTCCCTCAATAATAATACCATATCCTTATGCTGTTGATGATCATCAAATGAAAAATAGTAAGTATTTAGAGGAAAATAATGCTGCTATAGTTATTAATCAGAAATTTTTTACAGATATGCATTTAGCTAATACGTTAAAATCTTTGATCAGTAATAATGAATTAAAAGAAAAACTTTCACAAAATATATCTAAGCTTAATAAATGTGATGCAACAAAAAATATATGTGAAGTTATTATTAAAGGAATAAATTAATCATAATATGAAAAATAATCTAAAAAATAAGTTAATGATGCGAGTAAAAAATATTCATTTTATTGGAATAGGCGGAAGTGGGATGTCTGGTATTGCATCAATATTAAATGATATGGGTTATATTATTTCAGGTTCTGATATGCATTCTTCAAAGACCACTGACGCGTTGTTAAAAAAAAATATAAAAATTTCAATCGGGCATAATAAAGATAATATTTTATTAAAAGATGTGGTAGTAATATCTAGCGCAATAAAAAAAGACAACATCGAGTATTTATATGCAAAAAAATTAAATATACCAGTATTGAAAAGAGCTGAAATGTTAGCAGAACTGATGAAATTTAGTTACGGTATTGCTGTTGCTGGCACACATGGCAAGACAACTACAACTTCAATTCTTTCACATATTTTAAGTGAAGCAAATTATGATCCTACCTATATTATAGGTGGAAAAATAATAAATTTAAGTAATGCGAAATTGGGTTCAGGTGATTATTTAATAGCAGAGGCTGATGAAAGCGATGCATCATTTTTACATCTTCAGCCAATGATATCCATCGTAACAAATATTGATAAAGATCATTTAGAAAATCATGATAATAGTTTTGATATACTTAAAAAAAATTTTATAGAATTTATAAATAATTTACCATTTTATGGATTATGTTTATTAAACAAAGGTGACATAAATACATTATCAGTAATAAATAAAATATCTAGGCCTATTAAGACTTTTGGTATAGATGTAGAAGCTGATTATATTGCATCATCAATTGTTCTCGAAAATATTTCAGCAAAGTATATCTATACTGAAAACAAAAAAGAGTATGAGATGCAATTAAATATGCCAGGTGCACATAATATTTTAAATTCTTTAGCAGCTTTGGCAGTAGCAAGAGAAATAAATATTCCAATTAAAACTATTCAAAAATCTCTCAAAAGTTTTCCTGGAATAAATAGAAGATTTGAAATTATGAAAAATATACAAATAAATAATAAATTTTTTTCTTGGGTAGATGATTATGGACATCATCCATCAGAAATGAAAGAAGTTCTTAACACTATAAAAACTGTTTGGAAAGATAAAAAAATTGTTATGATTTTTCAGCCGCATAGATATTCTAGAACAGCCGAACACTTTGCTCAATTTATAGAAATTTTGAAGAATGTTGATAGCTTGGCTATAATGGATATTTATCCTGCAAATGAAGAACCTATTGAAAATATTACATCAGAAGCTTTAGTTACTGAGTTAAAAAAATATAATAATGAATTTATGTTACTGAATGAAAATGAGGATTTAATGCAGTATATTAATAAGGTTATATCTTCAGACAGCATTCTTTTAACAATGGGTGCTGGAGATATTTCAAAATTTGTTAATTATTATAAAAATTTTCATCAAATAAAATCATGAAAGATATCGAATTAATTGAAAAAAAAGTAAAAGGAAAACTTAGAAAAAATATATCATTGAAAGATTATAATACCTGGAAAATTGGAGGAAATGCTGAATTATTTTTTGAACCGCTTGACATTGATGATCTTCAAATTTTTTTATCTTTAAATAATGATTTAGATATTACTTTTTTGGGTAATGGAAGTAATGTGTTGATACGAGACGGTGGAGTCAAAGGTTGCGTAATATGCTTAAAAAATACTTTGAAAGGATATAAAGTATTAAAAAATGGTGAATTTATTTTCGAAGCAGGATTATCTTGCATGAAAATTGCTCAAATTACCGCTAACGAAAATTTTACTGGATTAGAATTTCTCTGTGGAATACCAGGGTCATTAGGTGGTGCGCTTTTAATGAATGCAGGATGTTATGGTGGAAACATATGGGAAAATATTTCCACAGTAAATATTATCGATAAGCAGGGAAATATTAGTTGTAGAAATAAAAAAGAGTTTAATATTGGCTACAGAAATGTAAATATTAAAGATAATAATTATTTTATAAGTGCAAAATTTATTTTACAAAAGAATAAGTTATCAAATTCAATGGAAATAATTAAAGAGTATTTAGAGGATAGAAGAGCTAAGCAACCTACTGGACTACCGAGTTGCGGCTCAGTTTTTAAAAACCCAGATAACGCATATGCTGCAAATTTAATAGACTCACTTGATTTAAAAGGTTATAAAATTGGTGGAGCATATATTTCAGAAAAACATGCAAATTTTATAATATCAGAAAAAAATACTAAGTCGGATGATATTGAGGAATTGATAGATTTTATTCAAAGAAAAGTCTATCAAGAGAAAAATATTTTTTTAGAAACTGAAGTAAAATTTATTGGCAATAAGAAATGAAAAAAAAGTATGGAAAAGTTCTCGTTTTAATGGGCGGTTGGTCAAACGAACGTGAAATATCCTTAATATCAGGTAAATATGTTTTGGAGTCTTTAATATCGTCTGGTGTCGATGCCATAAGTTTTGATTTGAAAAAAGATAATCTTCTTGAAATAAAAAAAATAAATCCTGACAGGGTTTTTATTATTTTACACGGCAAAGGTGGGGAAGATGGAGAAATTCAATTATTTTTAGATAATTTAAATATTCCGTATACAGGAAGTGGGAGCAATGCATCAAAAATATGTATGAATAAAAGAGTTTCAAAAGATATATTGTTAAATAATAATATATCAACGCCATTTTACAAAAAATTTAATAATAATGATGATATAAAAGAACTTGAAAAAATATTTAACTACCCTTTTATTGTTAAGCCTTCCTCGGAAGGATCAAGTATAGGTGTAAATATTGTAGAAAATAGACAAGATTTTTATCAAGCAATTAAAGACAATAAAGTAATTAGTAACGATATTCTCATAGAAGAATATATAGATGGAAGTGAATATACAGTAGGTATTCTCCATGATAGAGCACTTCCTGTAATAAAGTTAATACCTCCAGGAAAGTTCTACGATTTTAATGCAAAATATAAATCGTCAGAGACACAATATTTGTGTCCGTCAGGGCTTGAAAAAAATTTAGAAAATATAGTTAAAGCTCAATCTTTACAATGCTTTAAAGTTTTAAATTGTAGTGGATGGGGAAGGGTAGACTTAATTATCGATAAGAGTGGAAAATCTTGGGTAATAGAATTAAATACAGTACCTGGTATGACTAAAAAAAGTTTAGTACCAATGGCTGCTCAACATATTAATATAGACTTTAATAGTTTGGTACTAAATATACTGGACACATCACTTGTAAATTGAGTGCTATGAAAAAAAAAAATAATTTTAATAATTTATAAAAAAAAAAAATTA
Organism: Thiothrix sp.; assembly: GCA_038154165.1. Taxonomy (GTDB): domain Bacteria; phylum Pseudomonadota; class Gammaproteobacteria; order Poriferisulfidales. The sequence continues at coordinate 28,021 of JAYOZO010000008.1, read as the reverse complement.
TTAATTTATTTTTTTTTTTAAAAAAAAAAATTTTAATTTATAAATTCTAATAAAAGTAAAATATTCAACTTATCAAAAGATTTTTTGTCAAATAAATAATTTTTTAATTTTAATATTGATACTATAAAAGAACAGCTTGAAAAAATCGAATGGGTTAAAAATGCTAATGTGAGAAGAGTATATCCTGATGAAATAAAAATTTATTTAGAAGAGTATATTCCTAAAACTATATTTAATAATAATAGCTATCTTGATGTAAATGGAGATAAATTCTTTGTAGATAAAATTGACAAGATTTTACCTCAATTATTTGCAGAAGATCATAGGCATTATGCCGTTTATGAGTACTATAATCTTTTTAATTTAAATTTACTTAAAAATAAAATTGAAAGTAAAGTTTTAGTTGTTTCTGAAAATGATATCAGATCTTTAAAAATTATACTTTCTTCTGGAATTACTATTAAGCTTGGATCCCAAAATATAGATGAGAAAATCAATATGTTTTTTAAAGTATATAATCAACTAAATAGTAGCGATTTGGACAAAATCGGGTATATTGATATGAGATATTCAAATGGATTTTCAGTAGGATGGAAGTAAAATAAAATTATGGTTAAAAATGATAAAAATATAATTGTTGGCTTAGATATAGGTACTTCTTATGTTAAAACAATAGTTGGACAGGTTAACGAGGAAAATGAGATTGACTTTCTTGGCGTAGGAAGATCAAAATCACTAGGAATGAAACGTGGTGTAGTAATTGATATTAACGCTACTGTACAATCAATTGAAAAAGCTATTGAAGATGCTGAATTATTATGTGGTCATGAAATAAAATCTATATATGTGAGTATATCAGGTAATCATATTCAAAGTTTTAATGCCACTGGAAGAGCAGCAATTTCAGATCATAAAGAAGTTTCAGATCAAGATTTAAAGTCTGTAGAAGAATCTGCAAAAGCTATAACTTTATCAAGTGATCAGGAAATACTTCACGTATTGCCAAAAGATTATGAGATTGATGGGCAAGATGGAATAAAAGTTCCATTAGGGATGTCTGGGATTGCTATTGATGGAAGGTATCATTTAGTTACGGGAGCTAAAAATGCTAGAGATAATATCGAAAAATGTATAAAAAAATGTGGCAAAGAGTCTTTAGGTGTAGTTTTAGAGCAATTAGCTTCAAGTTTGTCAGTACTTACAAATGATGAAAAAGATTTAGGTGTATGTTTAGTTGATCTAGGCGGAGGAACTACAGATATTGCAATATTTAGAAATGGGGCAATTGAATATACAGCTTCATTATCTTTAGGAGGAGATCAGGTAACAAACGATCTTGCTCAAGCATTAAAAACTTCAACATACAATGCTGAAGATTTAAAAATAACGCAGG
>JAYOZO010000008.1:6753-26618 GCA_038154165.1 Thiothrix sp. | reverse complement strand
AGATAGGCCAGTGCGATCCGTTCAAAGATATACCTTAGTTGAAGTTATGAGTTTAAGATATAGAGAAATTTTTAATTTTATAAATGAAAAAATTCAACAAAGTGGTTTTGAAGAAGTTATCCCCGCAGGTATTGTATTAACAGGTGGTAGTTCTAAAGCAGCAGGATTAGTAGATCTTGCTGAAGAGGTATTTCATAGACAAGCTAGAATAGGTGTGCCGCAATTTATTTACGGTGGTTCTGAAGAAGTTGTAAAAAATCCAGAATATTCAACTTGCGTTGGTCTTTTGCTATATGCTCAAAGTAAAAATAATACTCAAAGCAAGCAACTTAATGAGGATTTCATTTTTGTTATAAAAAAGTTTTTTAAGAAATTATTTTATAATTAATTGAAAAAAATCAATTTTTTCAATAAAATTGGCACGGAAAATGCATTATATAGTATTAAGAGCAGGTTGTATTATATAAGCTTATTCGTATAAAAAAAGAAGAAAGTGTAATATAATTACGGTATAAAAAAAGAATAAATATAAATGATAAATCAAAGAACAATTAGAAATTCAATAAAAGCTACAGGAATTGGACTGCATACGGGTAAGAAGATTACTTTAACTTTAAATTCTGCGCCTGCAGAAACTGGTATTATTTTTACTCGTACAGATTTAGATAATAAAATTCATATAAAAGCATGCCCAGAGAATGTTGGGGACACAACATTATCAACAACTTTAATTTCTAATAATATTAAAGTTTCTACAGTAGAGCATTTATTATCAGCAGTTGCAGGACTTGGTATTGATAATTTATATGTAAATTTAGATGGGCCTGAAGTTCCAATCATGGATGGTAGTGCTGGACCATTTGTATTCCTTCTTCAGTCAGCTGGTATTAAAGAACTTAAAACACCGAAAAAATTTATTAGAATTTTAAAACCAATTGAAGTTAAAGATGAAGAAACTGAGAAATGGGTAAAATTTGCACCATTTGATGGTTTTAAAGTTGCTTTCACAATTGGATTTGACCATCCTGTTTTTAAAAATAAAACTCATAAAGCTGTTTTAGATTTTTCTACTGTTTCTTATGTAAAAGAAGTAAGCAGAGCAAGAACTTTTGGTTTTATGAGAGATGTTGAATTATTGAGATCTAAGAATCTTGCACTTGGAGGTAGTTTAGATAATGCAGTTGTTGTTGATGATCATAGAGTATTAAATGTGGATGGTTTGAGATATGAAGATGAATTTGTTAAACATAAAATACTTGATGCAGTAGGCGATCTATATTTACTTGGAAAAAGCTTGATTGGATCTTTTGAAGGATATAAATCAGGACATGATTTAAATAATAAATTATTGAGAAAGTTAATAGAAAATCAAGATGCGTGGGAAGAAGTAGGGTATAAAACTTCAGAAGAATTGCCAATAAATTATATGGATGCATATAATACGGCAGATTTTTAATCTATTTTAGGGTTTTTAATAATTTTAAATTTAACTTTGTTTAGTTTAATGTTTAGCAATTCACTCATTTCAGCATTTATATCTTTTAGTATTTCCCTATGATAATTTCTTAATAAATTAAGCACTGAACTATCGATTGTGCCTAAAATAAGTGTATTATCGATAATATTGCAGGCAAAGCATTTGTCTTTGATAGATTTATATTTTGAAAGATATCTATTAATAGATTCTAGTATTTTAGCTTTCTCTAATATACTAATATCAATTTGCCCAGAAATTTTTTTCATAATATATAATTTTTTACTAAAAATAAGTTGTATAATGTTTATCTTTAATAAAATTTAGATGAAATGCAAATAATAATTTTTCGACCAATTAAGAATAAGTCAAAATTATATAAGATAAATATATTATTTTTTATCTTATTTATCTTATTCTTGTGTTCTTTTATAGTGCTAACGTTTGCATCCTCATCATATATTTATGGTTACACTAAAGGTTATAAAGAATTATACGAAGATAGACTGCAAGATTTAACTTTTTATGAAAAAGAAATAAATCATATTAAACAAGAAAATTTTAAAAATATGGAGTTTTTTTCAGAAAAATTAATATTAATTTCATCTAAAATAGAAAATATAAATTCTTTAGGTAATAAATTATCAAAATTAGCAAAACTAAATAAAAATGATTTTAATTTTAGAAAGCCAAAATATATAGGTGGTAAAAATAAAGTGAATATTAAATTCGAATATGATTCCAATTTTGAAAATTATTTAGATAATATGCTGGCTGATTTAGATTCAAAACAAGAGGATCTAATTGAAATTTATAAAATTATTAATAATCTTGAGATGAAGGAACAGTTCTTTCCCTCAGGCCTACCGTCTAATAAAGGGTATATTTCTTCAGAGTATGGAAAAAGAATAAATCCGATAACAAATAAAAAAAATTTTCATAAAGGAGTTGATATAGCTTACAAAACCGAATCAGATATAAAGTCGTTAGCTGCAGGTCAAGTAATATTTTCAGGTAAAAAATATGGGTATGGAAATTTGGTTGAGATAAGTCATGCAAATGGATACGTGACAAGATATGGTCACAATAATAGAAATCTAGTTAAGCTAGGGGAATATGTTAAAAAGGGACAAATAATTGCAAAGATGGGATCAACTGGACACTCAACAGGTCCGCACGTTCATTTAGAAGTTTTGAAAAATAATAAGAATATTAATCCAGATAAATATATATATTACAAAGATATATTTTCAGAAAACTAGGAGCTTTATTAAGTCATCAGGATGAATTTTTTAAAAAAAATTGTTGGCAGTAGAAACGATAGAATTTTAAATGATTATCAAAAAATCTTAAAAGAAGTTAATGCAATTTCATCTGAAGTTAGAAGTATTAAAAATGAAGAATTTAAAGATATAACTAAAAAGCTAAAATCAGAATATATAGAAGGAAGAAATTTAGAAGATATTTTACCCTATGCCTTTGCTTTAGTAAGAGAAGCATCAGAACGATCGTTAAAAATGAGACATTTTGACGAACAAATCTTAGGTGGTATTGCACTTCACAAAGGTAAGATTGCAGAAATGAAAACAGGCGAAGGTAAAACTCTTGTAGCAACTTTACCTGCATATTTAAATTCCTTAACTGGTAATGGTGTCCATATAATAACTGTTAATGATTATCTAGCTAAAAGAGACTGTAACTGGATGTCGAAATTATACAATTTTCTTGGGCTTAGTACCGGCGTGATTTTCTCAGGTCAAAATATAGAAGACAAAAAAAATGCATATATGGCTGATATAATATATGGAACAAATAATGAATTTGGGTTTGATTACTTAAGAGATAATATGGTTTATTCTCTTAAAGAAAAAAATCAAAATTATCTTGGGTATGCAATAGTAGATGAAGTTGATTCTATTTTAATTGATGAAGCAAGAACTCCATTAATAATATCTGGAGCTACAAGTGAAAGTTCAAAATTCTATAAAAAAATAAATTCGTTAGTTAAGAATTTAAAAAAAGGCAAAGAAGATGATTTACAAAGTGATTTCTTCTTAGATGAAAAGTCCAAACAAGCATATCTAACGGAGAATGGCCATGAAACTTATGAGAAATTATTGGTGGAAAATAAAATAATAAACTCTAGTGAAAGTCTATATGATCCAAATAATATTAATTTACTTCACTACATTGGAACTGCATTAAGAGCGCATCATTTATTTTTAAAAGACGTAGACTATATTGTTGAAGAATCAAAAGTAATAATTATTGATGAGTTCACAGGAAGAAAAATGCCGGGAAGAAGATGGGGTGATGGATTACATCAGGCAATTGAAGCAAAAGAAAATTTGATAATTGAGAATGAAAATCAAACTTTGGCTTCTATAACGTTTCAAAATTATTTTCGCTTATATAAAAAATTAGCAGGAATGACAGGTACAGCAGATACTGAGGCTCAAGAATTTCAGGAAATTTACAAATTAGAAGTTGTTATTATACCACCTCATAAGAAAATGATTAGAGAAGATTATAGTGATCTTGTTTATCTAACAATGAAAGAAAAGTATGACGCAATAATTGAGGATGTAAAAAATTGTCAAAAAAGAAATCAACCAGTTTTAATTGGTACCGCTTCAATAGAATCTTCTGAATATTTATCAAGATTATTAAGAAAACAAAATATTTTTCATAATGTGTTAAATGCAAAACAACATGAAAAAGAATCAATGATTATTGAAAATGCAGGCTCAGAAGGAGCAGTTACTATAGCAACTAATATGGCGGGTAGGGGCACCGATATTGTTTTAGGTGGAAAAAAGGATGAGAATAATCTTGGGTGGGAAACCTCTAATGAAAAAGTAAAACAATCCGGCGGTTTGCACGAAATTGGGACTGAAAGACATGAATCAAGAAGAGTTGATAACCAATTAAGAGGAAGATCAGGAAGGCAAGGAGATCCTGGTTCTTCAAGATTTTACTTATCTCTAGAGGATAATCTAATGCGAATATTCGCATCAGATAAAGTTAGTATGTTCATGAAAAAAATTGGAATGGAAGAGGGAGAAGCCATTGAGCATAAATGGGTCACAAAAGCAATTAGTAACGCTCAAAAAAAAGTAGAAGGTCATAATTTTGATATTAGAAAGCATTTATTAGATTATGATGATGTGGCTAACGAGCAAAGAAAATACATATATGATAAAAGAAATGCTTTTCTAATAGATATAAATAGAATCAAAATAACTAATGAAATAATTGAAGAAGTTTTTGCAAATTTAATTGAAGATAGTATAAATTCTGGAAATAAAAATAATATAGATGAAATATTGCAAAGGGATTTTAATATACAAATTAATGCAAGTAAAATTATTAATAAATATAATAAAAAAAATGAAGCAATAGAAAATTTATTAAGCGATATTAAAGTCATTTTTAATAAAAATAGGAGCGCATTACCTGACGAAATTTATTTAGAAATAATAAAAGAAATATATATTAATATTGTAGATAAAAGTTGGATAGAACATATACAATCAATGGATTATTTAAGACAGGGAATAGGTTTAAGAAGTTATGCACAGAAAAATCCAAAACAAGAATACAAAAGAGAAGCATTTGAAATGTTTTCAATAATGCAGAATAATATTCATTATAGTTTTATAAGTTTATTATTTAGATTAGATTATAAAGCATCATATGAAAAAAAAGTAATAAGAAAAGATTTGAATTTAATACAAGATGAATCTGAAAATATTTCTAAAAAAGTGAAAAATAATGAAAATAAAAATAAAAATTCGCAAAAAAGAATAAGAAAATTGAAAAAAAGAAAAAAAAATAAAAAATGAAAAAAATAGCAAACCCAAAAATTAATAATATTAATGGAATAGAAATATCTTCGGCATATTCTGGAATGTATAAAAAGGAAAGATTTGATTTATCTTTAATGAAATTTGACGAAAAATCATCAGTAGCAGGAGTATTTACTAAAAATAAAGTAAAATCTGCAGCTGTATATTTTAGTCAAAAGAATTTAATCTATTCAAAACCTAAATATTTAATAGTCAATGCAGGTAATGCGAATGCAGGGACTGGAGAGGTCGGATATCGAGATATGATTAAATACTGTAAAGTTTTAGCTGACTTAGCATCATGCAGTATTAATGAAATTTTAGTATGTTCAACTGGAGTGATTGGGGAAAGAATAAAAAGTGATAATATTTGTAAATCTATTCCAGAATTATTATTAAATTTAAATTCAAATAATTGGGTAAATTTCTCAAAATCTATATTAACTACAGATAAAAAAAATAAAATCTTATCTAATAAATTTTTGCTAAAAGATAAAATTATTTCTATAACTGGAGTTGCTAAAGGCTCAGGAATGATTATGCCAGATATGGCAACAATGCTTTCTTTTGTGGCAACAGATTTGATAATAAATAAAAAAACTCTAAATTCATTATTAAAAAAAATTACTGATATTTCATACAATATGATTACCGTAGACAGTGATACATCAACTAACGATTCAAGTATATTGATAGCAACAGGAAAGTCTAAAATAAATTATAGTAGTTTAAGTCTAAAAGAAAAAAAAATATTTTTTGATAACTTAAAAAAAATATATCAGGGCTTAGCAATAAAGATTATTGAGGATGGTGAAGGGGCGACAAAACTTATTCAGATAGATGTAAAAAACGCTAAAACAACTTCAGATGCAAAAAAAATTGCAATGGCAATAGCTAACTCCCCATTGGTTAAGACAGCAATATTTGCTGAAGACCCAAATTGGGGAAGAATTTTAGCTGCTATAGGCAAAGCAGATACTACCAATAAATTGCTACCAGCAATTAAAATATACTTAGGTAAAATACTTGTATATAAAAATGATAAATTATTTCCTAAATATAATGAATCTGCAGCAAAAAAATATCTAAAAAATAAAAATATTAATATTATTATTGATTATAATAGCGGAAACCAAAATGTTACTGTTTGGACATCAGATTTATCATATGAGTATATAAAAATTAATGCTAACTACAGAACATGATATAACTGAAATTGATAAATATTTTATTACTCCTGACTATTCTTTTTATAATTCTAGAAAGTATTTTTATGTTATTGAGAATATTTTAGATAATGATATAAAGCTTTTACAATTTAGATCAAAAAATATTTCAAGCAATGAATATTCAAAAATTTCGAAAAAAATCTTCAAAATCTGTGAAAAATATAATGCAATATATATTATAAATGATTATTGCAATATTAAGCATAATGAATTTTGTCATGGGATACAACTAACAGCGAAAAATCTTCTTAATCTAAAAACACTAAATTTAAAAAAAAATTATTATTATTTTGGATCATGTCACAATTCACAGGAAATAAATATTTGTAACAATTCAGATTTAATTAAAATGATATTAATATCACCAATTAATAATACTAATCATAAAAAGGGAATAGGATGGAAGGAATTTAATAATTTAGCAAATTTATCACATAAAAAAGTTATGGCATTAGGAGGTCTTAATTATGAAAAGGATATTAAGAAAGTAAAAAAAAATGGTGGTAGTGGAGTAGCAGCCTCATCATATTTTTTTGAATTATATTATCTTTGAAAAAGCTAATTCAAATTCTAAATTTTCATCTATAGCTTTTGACAATCTGTTGTTTCCATATGCGGTCTTGAAAATTATATTAATATTATGGCTGTTAACACTTGAATCAGGGTATATATTAATATTGTTATTTAATTTAATTCTTAATAAATCAATTTTATCATTTTTTTCTAGCTTCAGTTCAAAGTAAGATTTATGACTTACATAAGACTCAAAATTTGCATATTTTCTTTTAATTTTTAATATAAGTTTAGATGCATTGCATAGTGAGTTAAATGGAGCAAACCATTTTTCTATAGAACTTATTATAAAAGACTTTTTTGATGATAAAAAATTTAAATAAGATGGAATATCAAAAAAATTATCTCCAGCTGGCAATTGTATTTTACTTTTTACAAGCATTAAAAAATCATTATCTATAACTGTCTTAGATGGATTAGTTTGTATTTCATTTAATTCATTAATTGAGTTTTTAACATTTGTTATATTTTCATCAAATGATGATAAAGTGATTTGATCTGATTCTTTTAAAAATTTTAAAAATAAAATAGTTTTATCAAGTTCTTTTAATAATTCAACTTTTAAGTTTATTCTAAGAGTAAAGTCTGATATTTCAATTATAGATGATAAGCAAGATTTTATATCCCATAAGTCTTTTTTTAAAAGGCTCGAATAATATTTTTCATATATATATTCACATTTAAGAAAGTTTCTAATATTTTCAGCTACAGGCTGTTCATAAATTATATATTTTTCATCATTCATTTTATTATTTTATTTATTGAATTTCTTAATTCATTTATAGAACCATTATTTCTTATAAGATAATCGCAATCTTTTTTGTAGATGTCTATTGATTCCTGATAATTTATTATCTTAGATATTAACAAATTATTGTAATTAAGTCTTTTTTTTAGCCTTTTTTTTCTTATTTCAACATCAGAATCAATATATATAATTTTATTTTTAAGAATAAATTTATTATTTTTGACTATAGGGAAAACAAAAATAATATTATTAATATTTTTTTTTTCAATATTAGCAAAATTGTTATAGACAATTGGTTGAATATAATTTTCCACTTTTTCCATTAATTCAAGATTATTGAAAAGTTCTTTTCTTAAGATATTTAAGTCTATATCATTATTATTGAATGCGGTTGGAACTAGATTATGTAATTTTTTAATAATTGATTTAACTTTGTATAATTTTTTTACTTCTTCATCTGCACAAAAACATTTATATTCATTATCCTCAAAAATAATCTTTGCCTCTGATTTGCCCGCTCCTATTGGTCCAGTTACTATGTATTTGTTCAATATAAATACCTTAACATTTATGTTCTAATATATGATATATATCATATATTAAAAACTTATTATTTGAAAATTATACTATGAACGATAAAATAAACTTTATTATTGCTCAGATTAATCCAGTAGTTGGAGACATTAGTGGAAATACTGAAAGAATAATAGATATTATTATAAAAAATAGAGAACTAAATACATCTAAAATTTTTGTTTTTCCTGAGCTTGCTTTATGCGGGTATTCACCTGAGGATTTATTATTTCGACATGATTTTGTGAAATCAATTAATGAAGCTATTGATAAAATTAAAAAAAATATTGAAAATAATGAATATGTAATATTCGGATCCCCTTCTTATTCTAGTGATACAGCTAAAATTTGGAATAGTGCCTATGTTATCAATAATAAAGATATTGTTAGTATATATAAAAAACAAATTCTTCCAAATTATGGTGTTTTTGATGAGAAGAGATATTTTGAGCAAGGGAATGAGAACTTAATTTTAGATATATCTGGAAATAAAATATGTATTTTAATTTGCGAAGATACTTGGGAATTTGCAAAATTGCAAGATAAAATAAAAGATAATATTGATTTTTTAGTAAGTATTAATGCATCACCTTACGAAAAAGGAAAAGATAAAAAAAGAAGAGATTATTTCAAAGAAGTAGCTAAAAAATATAACTTAAATTTGATTTATCTAAATACAGTTGGTGGTCAAGATGAAATAGTATTTGATGGTTCTTCTTTTTTAATAAATAGAAATGGAGTTTTGATTCATTCATGTATGTCTTTTTCAGAAGAAATTTATAATTTTAGAATAAAAAATAATGAATTTTTTGATGAAGGGAGTTTTAATGATAAATTTAATATATTGTCTGAAACAAATGCATTATATGAAGCTATAAAAATTGGAACATATGACTATATAACAAAAAGTAAACTTGATGGCGTAATAATAGGTTTATCTGGCGGCATAGATTCTGCTTTAACCTTAGCAGTAGCTAGCGATATATTTGAAAGTGATAGAATCGAAGCTGTTTTGATGCCGTCTCAATACACATCTGATCTAAGTATTCAATTAGCTAAAGAACAATGTGAGATTTTAAATATAAGGTATTCGTTAATTAGTATAAAAGAGATTTATAATATAATAATTGATACTTTAAAAAATAGATTTTCTGGTTTGCCAGAAGATATCACTGAGGAAAATATACAAGCACGAGCAAGGGGCTTAATTTTAATGTCATTATCAAATAAAACTAGAAAAATATTGTTGACAACTGGAAATAAAAGTGAGCTTGCAGTTGGATACTCTACATTATATGGAGATACGTGCGGTAGTTTTGCACCATTAAAAGATTTATATAAAAGTGAGGTTTATGCATTATCAAAGTTTAGAAATAAAAAATCTTTGGCAATACCAGAAGCTGTTATAGAGCGAATGCCTACTGCGGAATTATCTTATGATCAATATGATATTGATACTTTGCCTCCTTATGATGTTTTAGATAATATTTTAAATTTATTTATTGAAGAAAAAAAATCATTATTAGAAATATGTCAGGAGGGTTATGATAAAAACCTAATTACAAATATAATAAATATGGTTATTAGAAGTGAATATAAAAGAAGACAGTATGCACCGGGTGTTAAAGTAACTTCTGAGTCATTTGGTCGAGATAGGAGATTTCCGATTGTTTCTGGATATAAATATTAGTCTTCTATTATATTAACATTTGAATCATCATATTTTATTTTATTTGTTTCTTCTAACTTTTCTGTGCTATTTTTGTCGTCTATATTTACTTTATTTTTTTCAATTATTTTATTTTCTTTAACAACTAAAATATCTTTAACCTGTAAATCAGATTTATCTTCTGAAAAGAAATAATTTAAAATATTCAAATCTTCATTATTTATAACTTTTCGTTTTTCATTATTAATTTTATGAATAATAGAGTATTTTTCAGGTTTACTATCTTTTCTTATTTGAATCAAATCGTTATTTGTAAAATATTCAACTTTGTAAATTCCTGAAAAATCATCTAACGGTTGATCATCAATGTCAAACCCAAGACCAATAGCAATATCATCCGCTGCATCACTTAAAGCTACTATATTTCTTCTTACTCTATTTTCAAGAACATCCTCAAAATATACCGACTTATAATTAGGGTAATTTTTATTTATAATTTTATCTATATTTCTTGCGTTATCGGTCATAAGAAGTAATTCATAAGATTTTTTTAAGAAAAGTAATGCATCTTTATTAGCTGGCGCATTTGGATAATTTTCGATTAGAAAATTACATCTATTTATAACAGCAACATAAGCTTTCCTCTTAAAATAAAAATTAGCCACATGAAGTTCATATGATGCTAGTGTATTTCTTAAGTAGATCATTCTTCTTAGAGAGTCTTTAGAATACTCTGAATCTTTATAATATTTATAGACATAATTAAAGTCCTCGTATGCATTTCTTATATTTACAGGATCTTTATCTATTTGAACGTGTGGTAATATAAAATTAAAAAACCCTTTACCGCGATTAAAATTTGCCAGACCTCTTAAATAATACGAATATGGTAATAATTTGCTTGTATTATTCATTGAGATAAATCTATCAATAATTGCGACAGCACTATCCCAGCGGCCAAGCTTGTATTCGGCAAATGCCAATTCAATATGACTTTGTTCGGCAAATTCTGAGAATGGGTGATTTGATTCAATTTTTCTATATTCATCTATAGCATTTTGATATTCTTTTCTTTTTAGTGCAGCATTAGCTTTGTAGTAAAGTTCTTTTGCTGATAATACTTCTGCACCATCTTCATATATTATATTGCCACGTCTATCAATTTGGGTATTTTCATCTTTACCTTTAAAGCTTGCGCAGCCATTTAATGTTATAATTAAAAGTATATAAATACTTATTTTTATCATATTCTTATGCATATAATCTATTATGAATGATGAAATTAACAATGTCGATATTATAGAGTATATAATATCAGAAGAATGTAAAGGTTTGAGGGCAGATCAAGCCATAGCTAATGAAAATATTCAATTTTCTAGGAGTCTAGTTCAAAAGTGGATAAAAAAAGGCAATATTACAGTTAATAATAAAATCATTAAACCTAAAGATATATTAAGTCAAAATGATAAAGTTACAATAATTCCTGAAGAAAATATAAATTCCAGCTTTATTAAACCTGAAGCAATTCCTATTAAAGTTATATATGAAGATAAAGATATCATTATAGTAAATAAAGATATTAATGTAGTATCACATCCCGGGGCTGGAAATATAAGCGGAACTTTAGCAAATGGCTTGGCTTACAAATACCCTGAATTAGTTAATTTGCCTAGATCAGGTTTGATTCATAGGCTTGATAAAGATACTTCAGGATTATTAATTGTAGCAAGAAGTATTGAAAGCTATATTATACTTATAAAAAAAATGCAAAATAAAGAAATAAAAAGAAGGTACATAGCTTTTGTAAATGGAAGATTAATGAAAAATGGGCAAATTAACCAACCAATATCAAGACATAGAATTGATAGAAAGAAAATGGCAGTAAATCCATTAGGCAAAGATTCAATAACTGATTATGAGGTTATAAAAAATTACAAATATGCAACTAAAGTTAGATTAAAACTTCTTACAGGACGTACCCATCAAATAAGAGTGCATATGCAATTTCTAGGCTATCCGATTATAGGTGATAAAACTTATGGATTAAAAATAGATAATAATAAAATAGACATATTGAAAAATTTCCCTAGACAAGCCCTGCACGCGGAGGAACTTCAGTTTGTTCATCCTTGTGATGGAAAAGATATAAACTTAAGATCAGAGGTTCCCAATGATTTAAAAGAATTAGAGGAAGCACTTGATGTATGAAAAAAAATACGTTGATATAGGTTGGAATGTTTCAAAATCTGTAAAAGTATTATTTACAACAAGAAATTTTTTTTCAAAAAAAGATTTTAATATTTCATATTTTAATGATAACTATAATGAAATATTTTTAAATAGGAAAAAATTGATTGAGATAATGCTTCCGAATAATCCCAATTTTATTAAGCAAATTCATGGGAATAAAATTATAAATTTAGATAATAAAAAAATTAATTCTTATACGGCTGATGGTTTAATTACTTCAAGAAAAAATAATGTTATATCTGTCTTAACAGCTGATTGTATGCCAATTGTAATCTCCAGTGTGTGTGGAAGTATAATATGCATTCTACACGTTGGCAGAAAAGGATTAATGTATAATATTATTGAAGAAGCTATAAAGATTCTTGGGGCATATAATTATACTTATGAAGCCTGGATTGGTCCTTCAATATCTAAGGATTATTATCAGGTTGATAAAGATATATATGAAAAATTTATAAGTATTGATAGCAATTACCAACAGTTTTTCGATAATAAATTTAATATGGACATTAAGGGTATAGCTTGTTATCAATTAAATTCTAATAATGTAAGAAATATATATAGTTCTGAGTACTGTACTGTAGCTAATAATGATCTTTTTTATTCATATAGAAAATCAAAAGATATTATGAGGTTTGGTACTTTTGTATGGATTAGTTAAAAAAAAGGCGGTAGAAGTACCGCCTTTAATCTTAAATAACGAAATGTATTATAAGTCGAAGTTATCTCTATCTTCGGCATTATTACAATCACGTTTTTTAATACCATTATCTGCAGCATACTTTTCAGCACCTTCATCAATAATAGCTTGTGATAAAGCTACATCACCTTCAATCCAGTCACTAGCAACTTTCCACTGACGTTTTCCAGCATCCCATTGTTGGAATTTAGCTAGATGTCCACCAACGTGGTCCATACAAGTGATATTAATTTCAGGTACTAAGCCTGTTGCACCAAGTGCATCAAGTTCAGCTTTACCTAAACGTAAGTTCTCAAAGCCCCAGCGTACTTGAGCGCTGTTAACTTTTGCTCCAAAACGTTCTTGAGCTTTTTTTACAGCCTCTGTGTGGAATACTCCAGCTAATACACCTAGGTTCCAATATACAGAACCGATACGGCTTTTATCAGCTAAGTCACCTTTACCAGCTTTATAAACTGTATCAACGATATCATCAATTACTTTAGCAACTCTTCCCGCAGGGTGAGTTGTAATAGCATAATATCCTTCAGCAGCGTCACCAGCAGGAATCACGTCACCATCAGAGTTACTCCAGATGTTTCCAATTAATCTTCCAACTGAGAAACCAGTTCTAACAGCTGTTTGCATAGCTACAGGATTCATTACACCCCATCCTCTTAATAGAACGTAATCAGGTTTCATCTTACGAATTTTTAACCATTGTGATTGTTGTTCGTTACCAGGATGTGGTACTTCGATAGCAGTATGTTCACAACCATGCTTTTTACACATCATGTCCATAAACATTATAGCTTCACGACCATATGGTGAACCGTGGAATAACATAGCGATTTTTTTACCTTTTAATTTTGCTCTATCACCTTCTAATACATCACCTATAAAGTGCATCATAATTGAGTGCTCATCATATGTGTTGATACCAGGCATAAAGTAATAAGGGAAAACGTCACCACGTTGTCCAGCTGTTTTTCCGTGGTTTACAGCAATGATTGGCATTTTGTCTTTACGACCAGTTTCAATCAAAGCAGTTGAGATACCCACACTTAATGGGTCAAAGAAAACAGCTCCACCTTCTTTATCTTTTAAACGTTTATAACATTCAACGCCACGTTCAACAGAGTATTCTGTTTCACATTCTGACCAAACTAACTTCATTCCATTAACACCACCATCACGCATGTTTAATAGATTGTAGTAGTCTAATATACCACCAAAGTAACCGGTACCACCCACAGCATATGGGCCTACACGATAACTAGGGATTGGTACGTATAATGTATCAGCTGCTTGTACAGCAGGTGCTGTAAAAGCCATTGAAGTTAAAAGCGCTATACTAGTAATTATTGCTTTTATTTTCATTTATACTCCTCCTTAAGAGGTTCATGTTGCAGTTAACTGCAGAATGAACAATTTTTTATTATTGTTGTCATCCTACTTACTAATACTCAGGCCTATTTCAAAACACAGTTTTTCTCTGATTCTCCTGATTACCTGAGCCCCACATTAGAAAAAATATTTCATTAGGGGGACCTACTAATTTACTTGAAATAAGCTAGTCGTCAAGTATTTATATTATTATAAGTATCTGATTATATTATGATATTAAATATAATTGATATATCCTTGTTTCATTCAGGTTAAATAATACATTCACAAGCTAATTTATATAAGAGATGATTTCTTCAATTACATTATCCGAGGGATTATTAGCTGAATTTTCTTTAATTGTAGTAGTTTTGTCTAATTTTCTATTCTTAAATTCAATAGATTTTTTTTCTATAAATTGCTTCCCAATTATTATTTTGTATGGAATACCAATTAGATCTGAATCTGAAAACATTATTCCAGGACTAATATCTCTATCATCCAACAAAACATCTAATTTTTTTTCTTTTAATACTTCATAAAGCTTTTTTGAATATCTGCTTATAGTTTCATTTTTGGAATAGCCAATAGATATAATTGATATAGAAAATGGCGCAATTGCTTTTGGCCATATGATACCTTTATCGTCATTTGATTGTTCTATAGCAGCAGCAGCAATTCTTGAAATACCAATACCATAGCAGCCCATTATCATTTTAGTATTAGTGTTTTTTTCATTTGAAACATATGCGTTCATGGATTCTGTATAATTTTTTCCTAGTTTAAAAATATGACCGACTTCTATTCCTCTTTTGATTCTTACTTTTCCTGAACCATCTGGTGATTTATCTCCTTCCTTTGGAGGCCTTGAAAAAAGTTCTGCATTTATTGCATAATCTGAAGTATCGGAAAAAATTAATTCATCTTCTCCATTTTCTGCAATGACGTGAAACTCGTGTGACTCACTTCCTCCGATTTGTCCGTTATCGGCATTAACTACTTTAAAATCAAATCCTATTTTATTAAAACAATTTTTATAAGATTCAAACATTATTTCGTAAGTTTTATTAAGGCATTTTTCATTTTCATGGAATGAATATGCATCTTTCATTAAAAATTCTCTTGCACGCATTATTCCAAACCTTGGTCTTATTTCATCTCTAAACTTTGTTTGAATCTGATAATATATTATTGGTAGTTGTTTGTAGCTTTTTATATCTTTTCTTGCTATATCTGTAATTATTTCTTCATGAGTTGGGCCAAAACAAAATTCTCTTTCATGTCTGTCTGATAATCTTAAAAGCTCAGGTCCATATTTCTCCCATCTTCCCGATTCAATCCATAACTCTGCTGGTTGAATAGCAGGCATTAGTATCTCTAGAGCTCCAATACTATCCATCTCATTTCTAATAATATTTTCAATTTTTTTTAAAACTTTCAAACCTAGAGGCATCCAAGTATATAGTCCCGAAGCTAATTTTTTTATCATTCCTGATCTAATCATTAGTTTATGGCTAATAACTTCAGCGTCGTTTGGTGTATTTTTAGTTGTAATAATGCCTGATTTAGAGTATTTCATTTTTATTATCTATTTTATCTTATAATGATTACATAATATATGATATAACTTAATAATATAAGAGGAACGTGTTTTTTTGATGTGAGGAAATATGTCTGATAGAAGATTACAAGTATTTTATACTGTCGCAAAATTATTAAGTTTTACAAAAGCTGCTGAAACCCTACACATGACTCAACCAGCCGTAACTTTCCAAATTAGACAGTTAGAAGACCATTTTAATACTAGGCTGTTTGATAGAACTCATAATAAAATATTACTTACAGATGCCGGGCAAAAAGTTTTTTTTTACGCAGAAAAAATTTTTGAGCTTAAGACTGAAATGGAACATTCTTTAATAGCTTTATCAGAGGATACTTCAGGTACTTTATCGATTGGCGGTAGTACCACTATTGCTCAATACACATTGCCTTCTCTTTTAAAAGGATTTAGAGAAAAATATCCTGATTTAAGCATCAAAATATGCGAGGCGAACACAGAAGGCATAGTTGCAAAAGTTGAGAGTTCCATTATTGATCTTGGTATAGTTGAGGCGCCTGTTTTAAATCATGATTTAGACGTTGATATTTTTAGATCAGATGAACTTGTATTAATAACTCATCCAGAGCACGAATTAGCCAAAGAAAAATCAGTAGATCCAAGAGATATTTTAAACCTACCTTTTATAACAAGAGAAGAAGGTTCTGGAACGAAATCAGTAATATTTGATTATTTAGCAAAGCACAACATAGAAAAAAGTAGTATGAATATATGTATGGAACAATTCAGAATCAGTCAAAGGAGCTGTTGAGATTGGCATAGGTGTTTCAATTTTATCAAAAACCACTATCGAAAAAGAGTTAGATTTAAAAAGACTATCATTTGTTCCGCTAAATCCCAAGCTCACAAGAAATTTTTATTTTGTTAAGAAAAGACATAAATTTAGATTGAAAGTCACAGACGAACTTATAAATTACGCTAAAAGCTATGTTTAATTTTGTTTTTATTGGTTTTTTATAAATTCTAATACTTCAATCACGTGATCATTTACTTTAACTTTTCTCCATTCTTTTATTAAAACACCTTTTTTATTAATAACAAAAGTGCTTCTTTCAATTCCCATATATTTTTTTCCATACATGCTTTTTTCTTTAATAACGTCAAAAAGGTTACAAATTTTTCCGTCAGCATCGCTGATTAAATCAAATTTATAATCATACTTTTTTTTAAAATTTTCATGAGATTTTAAACTATCTTTTGATATTCCAAATATTATTGTATTTAATTTTTTAAATTTTTCATAATTGTCTGAAAAATCTATACCTTCTTGCGTACAGCCAGGAGTATTATCTTTGGGATAAAAGAATAAAACTAAATTACTTCCAAGATGGTCTTTTAAAAGAAATTTTTCTTTATTTGTTGATTCTGCGGCAAAATTGTTAATTTTTTTATTGATTTCTATTTTTTTCATTAAATAAGTCTCTACAAATTTATTTCAAATAAGTTAGAATTATAGTATATATAAACAAAGGAAAATATACTATGTTTACAGGCAGTATGGTTGCTATCGCCACTCCAATGCATGAAGATGGGGCAATAGACTATGAAAGTTTTGAGAGATTAATAGAGTTTCATATTCAAAATAAAACAGATGCTTTAGTTCCAGTTGGAACTACAGGAGAGTCTGCAACTTTAAATCATAAAGAACATTGTGAAGCAATTAGCTTCGTTGTAGAAAAAGTAAATAGAAGAATTCCTGTTATTGCTGGAACTGGTGCAAACTCAACTTCAGAAGCTATAGAATTAACAAAATATGCATACGAAAGTGGGGTGGATGGATGTTTGTCTGTAACTCCATATTATAATAAACCAACACAAGAGGGTTTATTCCAACACTTTAAAGCTATAGCTAAAGCTGTACCTGTGCCATTAATACCATATAATGTTCCAGGCAGAACCGCCTGCGATATGCTTCCATCAACTGTTGAAAGATTTTTAAAAATCAAAAACATTGTTGCAATTAAAGAAGCTATTGGAGAATTAAACAGAATAAAAGAATTGGTAAACTTATGTGGAGATAAAATTAATATTTTAAGCGGGGATGATTTAACTGCTATGGAAGCACTTTTACTGGGAGGCAAGGGCGTAATAACTGTTACAGGAAATGTAGCTCCAATGTATATGCACCTAATGTGTAAAGCTGCAATTGAAGGAAATAGAATTTTAGCTGAAAAGTACGATAAAAAAATTGTTGGGCTACATAAGAATTTATTTTTAGAATCAAATCCAATTCCTGTTAAATGGGCATTATATAAAATGGGATTGATTAAAAAAGGCATAAGGCTGCCCTTAACTTTTTTTTCGGAGAATCACCATAAAGATTTATTAAAGTCAATGGAACTGGCAGAGATAAAATGAAATTGATCAAAAAATTTTTTTATTTATTTTTATTTTTCCCCCTTTTATCAGGTTGCTCAGATAAACCGGTTACAATAGATGATCTAACAGGAATCGGAGACGATTTGACCGAGCTATTTGGCGGCGATGATTCTGATAACTATGGAAATAGTAAAAGTATAGCAATGTTAGAAATACCTCCATCACTTGATAATCCTAATTATACAGATGCACTTAAAGTGCCAAAATCAATTGATGCTGACGGTGAAATTTCAGATTTATCAGATGCGCCAGTACTTCCAACGTATATGGACATGAAAATTATTAAGCAGGGGGTAGCAAGATGGATTGAAATTGATGCTGACCCTGTTTCAATCTGGCCATATTTAAGTGAATTTTGGAAATCTCAAGGTTATAAATTAAAAATTAATGAACCAGTCAATGGTATCTTGGAAACTGATTGGAAAAAAAATGAAAATAATTTTGGAAGTGGTAGTAATTTATTAGATAGCGAAGAATTTAATTATAGTGCCTCTAGAGAAAAATTTAGAGTTAGAGTTGAGAGACAACCGAATGGTTATCTTAATATATATATATCAAATCAATTACTTGAAGCAGATGATGTAATAGATAATGGAAAAATAATATGGAAAAAAAAACAATCAGATTTTCATAGAGAAGCAGAAATGCTAGTGAGAATGTTAGAGTATTTTGGAACAAATAGAGATACTGCTATAAAATTATTAAATGAAAGTGAAAGCGAAGATAAAGAGATTTATATTGATTTAATAGATTTTGGGGGAATTCCAGCTATTTTAATCGAAGATTCATTTAGTAAAATGTGGAGAGAAATTGGTTTATCTTTAGATAGAAGCGGTCTGTTTGTAATTGATCAAAATAGAAATAAAGCGTTTTATATAATATCCTCAAATATTATTGATGGTAAAGATACAGAGTATGAAATCAAATTAACAAAAAGAAATAATAAATATTTAGTTACCGCCCACGAATCAAATAAAAAACAAAAAATATCAAATAAAAGCGCGAGAAAAATTCTTAAGCATATTATTTCAGCTTATAATCCAAAAATAGCTAACAAATAGTTTATCCAGGAAAGTTTGAGTGTAGTTGAGAAAATTTTAGATATGATATCTTACTTTTTTTATTATTGTGAAAATCTTTTTTCTTATCTTTTTCAATAAATGCATAAGCAGAATGATTATGTATGGACTCAAAATTTTCTGATTCAATTCTGTAAGCTGTAATTCGATCATCTTTATTTAAAGTTACAGCAACATCTCTTATGATATCCTCAGTAAATTTTGGGTTATCATATGCTTGTTCTGTAACGTACTTTTCATCAGGTCTTTTTAACAATCCGTAAATTTGACATGATGCCTGATTTTCTAGCATTTCTATTAAATCGTCGATCCAAACTGTTTCTTCAGTTTTAATTTGGGCTGTAATATGTGACCTTTGGT
>JAYOZO010000008.1:2561-6743 GCA_038154165.1 Thiothrix sp. | reverse complement strand
TTTTTGAACAGGGTCACAAACTGGTTACTGGAACAATTACTTTTAAATATTTATTAATAATATTATTTTTTACTTCACATGTGAAGTTAATAGTGTAATCAAGCAAACTTTCAACTTTACTTACAGGAGCACTTTTCTTTTTAAAATAAGTGAAATCCACAGAAATGTATGCAGATTCAGAATCTAAAATTTTAGTTGTGTTTTTCACAAGTTTATCAAAATTTTTTATACTTATAGGTGTTTTTTGATCTTCTAAAATTTTTACAAATCTAGACATATGAGTGCCTTTAACATCTGGAGACAATCCAACGGACATGGTAAATTTTCCAATTGTTGATTGAGACTCATTATCTCTATCGGTAATTTTGAATGGGTAGTTTATGTTTTTTATGCCTACTCTACTTATCGCGATATTACGAATATCAACTTTACTTTGAGTATCCTGAAGATCCTTAGAGGTAGTTTTAGCTTTTTTGTTATCTTTTTCTCTTGAATTATCCATAAATGCAATAATATAAATTCTGTTTGATTTCACTCAATGTTACTAGAGTGATTAAAATCATACAAGTTAATATTTTTTATACATTTTTCTATCTTTTTAATGATATTTGATTTTGATATTCCGCTCTCAATTAGTTGCTCTTCTCTAGTTGCGTGATTAAAAAACTTATCTGGAGCACCTATATTAATAATAGGTGTTGTACAATTATTTTCATTTAGAACTTCATTTACTGCGCTTCCAGCGCCACCGATAATACTATTATCTTCAATAGTTACAATTAGATTATGATTTTCTGCAGCATCTAATATTGCTTTTTTATCAATTGGTTTGATAAACCTCATATCGATTAATGTACAATTTAATTCGTTAGCAACATCTAATGAAACATTGAAAATAGAACCAAAATTCATTATGGCAATTTTATTACCATCTCTTACTTTTATCGAACGACCTATCTTATAGCTGTAAAATTCTTCTTTTACATTTATTCCAATACCCTCACCTCGGGGATATCTTACGGCTGCAGGACCATTATGAAGGTATCCAGTGTAAAGCATATTTTTACACTCTTCTTCGTTACTTGGAGCCATAATCAACATATTAGGTATACATCTTAAATAAGATAAGTCATAAAGGCCACAATGTGTTCCTCCGTCAGCTCCAACAAAACCCGCTCTATCAATTGCAAATAATACATCTAAATTTTGAAGAGCAACGTCGTGTATTAATTGATCATAGGCTCTTTGCAGAAATGTTGAATATATACAGACTATCGGTTTTTGTCCCTCACAAGCTAGACCAGCAGCGAGAGTAACAGAATGTTGTTCAGCAATTCCTACATCAATATATCTTTCAGGAAATTCTTTTGAGAAATTAACTAACCCAGAACCTTCTTTCATAGCAGGAGTTATTGCAAATATTCTAGGGTCTTTTTTGGCTATTGAGCATAGCCAATTATCAAAAATTTTTGTATAAGTAACTTTTGTATTAGATTTTTTTTCAACACCTATGTCTCTATCAAATGCTGGAACTGCATGGTATTTAACTGGATCTGACTCAGCAGGAAGGTAACCTTTCCCTTTTTTTGTGATTACGTGAAGAAGTTTTGGTCCTTGAATTTTTTTTAAGTTTTTTAAAGTTTTTACAAGTAAGCGAGTATCGTGACCATCTATTGGACCATAATAATTTATACCCATTTCCTCAAATAGCATGCCTGGAGCTAACAAACCTTTAATATGTTTTTCAGTTTTTGTTAAAAACATACTTGAAGTTGGCACTTTACTAAGAATTGTTTTGCTTCCTTCTTTTACGGTCGAGTAAACTTTACTTGATAAAATTTTTGTCAAATAGTTTGTCATAGCGCCAACATTTGGCGATATAGACATTTCATTATCATTTAATATTACTAAAATATCTTCATTGATTGAACCCATATGATTTAATGCTTCAAAAGCCATGCCTGCGCTTAGTCCACCATCACCAATCACAGCAACTATTTTTTTATTCTCATTTTTATATGATGAAGCAATTGCCATACCAATAGCTGCGCTAATAGATGTACTTGAGTGTCCGACCCCAAAAGCATCATATTCACTTTCTTCTATGGATGGAAAAGGGTGTAATCCCTCTTTTTTACGAATTGTATTAAGCTGATTTTTTCTACCAGTTAGAACTTTGTGACCGTAGCATTGATGACCAACGTCCCAAATAATTTTATCCTGAGGAGTATTAAATGAGTAATGTAAGGCGACAGTAAGCTCGACTGCACCTAGGCTTGCACCAAAATGCCCACCACATTGCGATACAGTTTCAATAAGAAAATATCTTAATTCCTCAGAGACATTATCAAGATCATTTATTGATAATATTCTTAAATCTGATGGATTATTTATTTTATCTAAAAATTCGTATTTCATAATCAGTTAAAAATTAGCGATTTCTAGTAAAAATATAATTAGAAATCTCATGCAGCATTGTATTTTTTAAATTAATTTCGTTCAATAAAGATTCAACTTGTTCTTTATTTTCATTTAATTTTTGTTTTGTTTTTTCAATACCAAGTATATTTACATAATTTGGTTGATTTCTTAATTCATCCTTATTTTTTGTCTTTCCTATAACCTCTGTGTTACTAGTATAACCTAATAAGTCGTCTTTTATCTGAAAAGATATCCCTAGGAGATTTCCTAATTCCTCAAGCTTTTCTATTAGTTTTGAATTAGTCTCATTTGCTATCATTGCTGGCAATATTAAACAAGGCTTTATTAAGCTAGATGTTTTTAAAGAATAAATCTCATCTAATTGCCTTATATCTATGATTTTATTATTAACTGATAGGTCAAGGAATTGACCCTCGGCAATACCTTTATAACCTATGCTTTTTGCTAAATAATTTACCCAATTTAGTTGAATTATCTCTGGCAGCTTAATATTTTCATTATCACTTAAAATCTCAAAAGCTATTGATTGTAGAGCATCGCCAGCTAGTACTGCAGAAGACTCTCCAAATTTAATGTGGCAGGAAGGCTTTCCTCTCCTTATATCATCATCATCCATGCAAGGCAGATCGTCATGAATTAGAGAATAAGTGTGAATAAGTTCAATAGCTAAAGCTGGTTTATCAAGAAGCTCGAGTTTTATATTAAAAGCATCTCCGGTAGAGTAAACTAATAATGATCTTATAAATTTACTATCACTCAAAGAAGAGTATTCCATTGGTTGAATAATTCCATTATTTTTTACTTTTTTACTAAAAATTGACTTAAGCTGAAAATTTATTCTTTCTTTAATTTTTTTTTGAAATTGAGAAAAATCCTTATTGGAGCTATTCATATTTTTTTATTATTATTTTTGCTTTCTTTAAGTAAGATTCTATGTTGTATATAATTTCTAATGCAGCATCATAGTTGGCTTGGGCTGTGGCAATAGATATATCTTCGTCATTGAGATCCTCAATTATTTTTTCAATCTCTTCAAATGATTTTTCGATATTAATTCTATTATTAACATTTTTTATTTTTTTTGGTTTTTCAATATTTTTTTCTACATTAAGGAGTTCTTTGTCAGCTTCATTTGATAGTTTTATGCCTTCTTCATATAATTTTATTGAATTTTCTAAAGGAATATCTGGTGAGTTAAGTTTTGAAATTATTAACTCAAGATCTTCTATAATGTTTTCATATGTTCTTTTTTTATTTTTTTTCATAAAACATTAATCAAAAATTATATTGTTTTTATTATTATATATTATAAAAGATCTTTGTTTTGATCTAGCGATCATTGTTACATTTAGATCTTTAGCTAACTCAATACCCATGTTTGTGACGCCAGATCTAGATATTATAATAGGTATATTCATATTTTTCGTTTTCATAATAATTTCAGATGTAAGTCGTCCCGTTGTATAGAATATATATTCTTCTCCATGTAAATTATTAAGCCACATAATGCCTGATAGTGTATCTGCCGCATTATGTCTTCCAACATCTTCAACAAATTCAAAAACATCATTTGTATTACATAATGCGCATCCGTGAACAGCTCCTGCTTCTTTATAAATATCGTTATATTTTGTAATTTTAGCAAGTAAATTAAATATCTGTGATCTTTTAATTTTTATATTTGGTAAATTGCTATCATATAGTTTTTCAAGTGCACTTCCGTAAATCGTTCCTTGACCG
>JAYOZO010000008.1:0-2551 GCA_038154165.1 Thiothrix sp. | reverse complement strand
TTTTTTGTAACTAATTCTTGATTAAAATTTTTAGCAACAACGTTGGATATTCCTATATCCCATCTTACTTCTACACTTGTAATATCGTTAATATTTTCAATAATTGATTGGTTTCTTAGGTAGCCCAAGGTAAGCTCTTCAGGTCTAGTACCCAAAGTCATTAAGGTAACTATTTCTAAGCCATTTATTTTTATAGTTAATGGAAGTTCACCAGCCACTTTAGCTTTTTTTTCTTCACCCAAATGATTAAATGTGGTAACAATATTTGTTGGTGACAAACCATTATTAGATATTTGAATTTTTTTATTTTGATAATTCTTTTTCATTTTTAATTTCTAAATGAATTGTTTTTACAGCATTATCAAGGTTTTCAACTATTTTAAAAGTATGACCTTGTATTTCAATTATATCACCTATTTCAGGTAAATTTTCAGTATGTTCTAGTATGAAACCATTTATTGTTTTAGCTTCTTTGCTTTTTAAGTTAATTTTAAGATTTTGATTTACTTCTCTTATATGCGCCCCACCATCAATATAGTAAATATTTTCATTTTCTGTAGGAATAATTTCCTCATTGCTACTTGGATCGCTAGTAAAATCTCCAACAATTTCCTCAAGTATATCCTCAAGTGCAACTAACCCTTGAATACCACCATATTCATCAATCACAAAACCGATTCGCCTTTTTTCTTTTTGAAAATTTAATAACTGTTTGCTTAGAGACGTACCTGAAACTATATAATGTGGCTTTCTAATTAGTCTTCTTATTTGATTTTCGTCTATACTTCTACTTGCAAGCATAGGTGCTATTTTTTTTACATGAATCAATCCCAAGAGGTTTTCGATGTTGTCCTCATAAACTGGAATTCTAGTATAAGGCGTATTTTTAAAATTATTTACGACTGTTGTAATATCATCAGCTAGATCAATACCATATATATCGCTTCTAGGAATCATAATATCTTCAACTGTTGCTTTTTCTAAATCTATAATACTTTCTAACATCTTAAGTCGCGTTTCTGTTAATTTTAGTGAGGACTCCGTTAAAACGGTTTTTAACTCTTCTGCTGATAAGGTGCTTTTTGATAAATTATTTTTTAGTCCAAGCATTTTAATAATGCTATTTGCAATAAGATTTATTAAAAAAACTAATGGGTATAGAATTAATAGCATTGGCTTATAGAGAAGAGATGAAGAATATGCAATTTTTTCAGAATGCATTTCACCGATAGTTTTTGGTGTTAGCTCAGCAAAAATTAATATAAATATAGTTAAGAGCCCAGTAGCAATGGCTATTCCAATGTCTCCATAGAGTCTTAATGAAATGATTGTTGCGATTTGAGTAATAACAATATTTGTAAGGTTATTTCCCAAAAGTATTACGCCGATAATTTTATCGGGATTTTCTAAAAGTTTTTTCGCAGCTTTTGCTCCTTTATTATTTAGTTTAGCCTGGTGTCTCATCTTATATTTATTTATGGACATTAGTGCAGTTTCAGAGCCAGAAAAGAACGCAGACAGAAAAAAAAGAATTATTAAAATAATAATTAAAAATTCAGTAGATATGTTATTCAATATTATTTTCCATTAATTATTAAATTATTAATTTTTTTTATAAAATCATTTCTAAGACTATTTTTGTTCCAAAATATGACAAAAACAAAATAAAAAATCCAACTAAAGTAATATTTGCTGCTTTTGTACCTCTATATCCATATTTATATCTTGAAAATATTAAATATACAAATATAAACCAAGCTATTATGGATAATATTGTTTTATGAGCTAAATGTTGAGCAAAAATATCATCTAAAAATATTAAACCTGATAAAAGACTTAATGATAAAAAAATAACACCAAGTGCTAATAATTTAAATAGTAGTTTATCCATTATGTTTAATGATGGCAGTGCACCAATAAAACCAATAGGCATATTTTTTTGTAATTTCTTTTCTTGTAATTTTAAAATTAATGATTGTGCCGCAGAAACGCATAAAATACTATAACTTATTAATGATAATATTATGTGAGTGAATAAAAAATTATTTAAAGATATATTTACCGGTGCATTTGTAAATTCTAGTAAAAATACAAATGATAAAATTGGAAGAATTATTATCCCCAAATATTGTGTATTTCCAAAAATTGATGAAATATATAGAAAAAAAGAGATTATGAATGCAACTACGAGTAATGCGTAATACAGGGACAAATTAATGCTATTATTCTCAAAAATTGGAAATAATGAATACGCATGCAAAACTGTGGCTAAACCCCAAAAAATAAAAATTATAGTTTGATTTTTTTTACTTTCATAAGATGATAAATACCACCATATTAAAAGAGCAGTAATCATATATAGTAAAAAATTTGAATAATTTAGTATATTTTCCATCAAGTTAATTTAAGCAATAGCTACTTATATGCATTTATTGTTGTGAAATTTCATGTCATATATTATACATTTTTTTACAATATATGCATTTTCTATAAAAGTCGCATAAGATAAAAAATTACATTATAGTTTAAATTAACAGCAACATAATTACGA
>JAYOZO010000007.1:6488-31842 GCA_038154165.1 Thiothrix sp. | reverse complement strand
GCATATTATTTTTTTGTAGAGAAATGATAATGTATGAAGTGGTGAGAAGTTATTGCGAAAATGATAATTATTGTATAATTAGATCAGAAGTAATTCCTAAAAGTGATAGTCCGATTTTATCGGGAAGAACTGACTGGATAATTAAACATAATATTAATCAAAATAGTTCAGAGATTATTTATAAATCAAAGTTTGATGTTTATTTATCACTCCCAGCTTTTTTTGGTGAGTCTATTTTTAAAAAAACCATTAATCGTAATTTAAATTATTTAAATACTACTATAAATAATTTTGAATTTTAAATAGTATAATGGTGCCCTGAGCAGGAATCGAACCTGCAACCTTCCCCTTAGGAGAGGGACGCGCTATCCAATTGTGCCATCAGGGCTTATCTTTTCAATAGTTTAATAATCTCTTCAATTTTATCATTATAGGATTGCTTTTTTGAAAAGGATTCCTTAATGCATTCGCTTAAGTGCTTTTTAAGAATTTTTCCCTCAACAGTAGTAATAGAATTTTTAACCGCTTTTATTTGATTAAGAATATCGATGCAGTATTTTTGATCATCGATCATTTTTTGAATTCCTCTAATTTGTCCTTCAATTCTCTTTAGAGCCAAAACTTGCTCTTTGTGGCATGGATGTTGTTTCATAATTTATAAAAATAATGGAAGAATATAAGTAAAAAAACTTGCAACAAGAAATATAATAACAGAAATACTATATATTATGAGTGATTTTTTTCTTGTATGAGTGCATAACTCTCCAAGTTCCTTATCTGTAGGGCAAATTAAATTTTGTGCTTTAAAATTTAAATATCCAGCAATTAAAATCAAAATTAAAGCAGAAATAGATATTATTACTTTATATTTCGAAATAGTTATTAAAAAAGGAAAAAATGTTAGTAAGCTAGAAAAACTAGCTCCAGCACCCAGTAATACAAAAACCGCAGGCAGCGCACAACAAATTAATGTTGATGACGATGCAAATAAAGAAAAAAAGTTTATAGTTTTATTGTTCAAAATATTTTCCTTCTTTAAATTATATTAAATTTTAAATATTTCTACATCAACAGCATCAATTCCATTTTCAAGCATTTTTTCCTTAATATCTTCAAATTCTATTTTCTTTTCATTATCATAAGCTATATAAACTTTTCCATTTTTTAAATCTACAGACACTTTTTTTACATTTTTATCTTTTTTAAAAGTTTTAGAAATTCCCCTTGCACAAAAATCACACACCATGCCCTTTACATTAACTAGTGCTATTTGGCCATTTTTAACTTCATTTGAGATTTCATTAATTATACTTTTATCTATATTTGTTTTGCGACCATCTGAAGCATAAAATTCATGTTCTCCGTGGTTTGTATATTCATGATGGCTTTTATCATGTGAATCATGATGATTTTTATCATGTGAATCGCTAGCAAACGATAACGATGTTAAAAAATAAAGCATTAATAATATATATTTCATAAGTTCCTCCTATTTTAAAATCTGTGCATGAAATGAATATCCCAATCAGTTTTATTATATCCAAACTCAATCAATGTTTCGTTTCTAAAAAATTTTAAGAAAGGAAATATTGATGTTGAATTACTTAAACTATTTCTTTTAAGTTTAACCATTATCCATGTATGAAGATCTCCGTAATCACCTAAGTAAGGGGCAAAGCCTAATTGCACCATTTTGCTTGAGTAAGTTTCATTTACAGTATTAGTTTTTTTATACTCAAATCCCGTGAATACTCGCCTTGTTTCCCAATCACCATTAATTCCATAAAAAAAATCATCAATTTCACTAGTTGAAATACCGGCTTGTAAATATAGATTTCTTTGTGAATGAATTGTGTTTTTCCTATTCGCTAAATATGTAAACCTCCCGTATGAGTAATCATTTTTAAAGTGTTTATCACTTATGACTTCTATCCCAAACGAATATTTATATGTTGGAGAATAATGCACATATACTGAATCTTTCATATCATCACTTGCTGACATTACTGTTAACCCACCAGGGTATGAGACTGGCCTAGCAAATAAACTACTAGATATGACAAACGCAAAAATAAATTTTAATATACCCATATGGGGTATAGTGTATAAAAACTATTTTTTTTGTAAAGAGAAATTTTACTCACCAATAATATTGATAATAATTTCCCTTTCAAAACTTTGATCTCTATGTTCAAAAAGAAAAATACCTTGCCAAATACCTAGTACAAGGCTGGATTCTTGAATTGGAATTGATAAAGACGTACAGGTTAGCAAACTTCTAATATGTGCTGGCATATCATCTGGGCCTTCAGTTTGATGTTTATATAAATCAATATTCTGATGCACAAGTTTATTAAAAAAATTTTCTATATCAATTAATACATCAGGATCAGCATTTTCCTGAATTATTAATGATGCAGATGTATGTTTTATATATATTGTACACAGCCCATTTTTAACCTTAGATTTGGTGAAGCAATCTAATATTTCACCAGAAATATTATTTAAGCTTTTAGGTTTAGTCTTACACGTAAATTTATCATTAAACTGCTGCATATAAAAAAACACCAAAAGTAAAAAATTTAGTACATTATTATAAATCTTTTTCTTTTATTAAAATGTAAAAAATTTGAGAATTTAAAATTGTTCCACCTACTTTAAAAGGAGAGTATATTTTTTTCTTTATAATTAATTTATTTCTTATAAATTCTTTTTCTAGATTCTTATGTGAAAATCCAAAATGAGATTCAATAAAATCATTATTTTCTTCTATTCTAATAATTTTGTAACCAAAGATATTTTTGAAAAATTTAATAAAACTAAACCCTTTATGAGGCTGTGAAATAATATATCGAATTATATTTTTCAATAATCCTGCAAATCCAGTTTCAATAGGAACGGAAACCACTATACAACCAGATTTTTTAAGAATTTTTTTCATCCTATTAAATGCTATTTTTAAATTTTCCTCATTTAAATGCTCTAGTACCTCTAGACAAAAAACTATATCTAAATCTTTTTTAAAATCATTAATATTTCTAGATATGGTTACTTTTTTATTTTTTTTAAAAGCAATATCTAATTCTTCAAATCTTTCTATAAGTGGCTCAAAGGCATAAATATTATTGTAGTTCACATTATCTGTATCTATTATTTTTTTTATAAGTATACCGTCGCCTGAACCATAATCTAGTATTGATAAGTTTTTACTATCAAAGCTTTTTAAAATCTCTATAGCAATTTTTATTCTTGATGAGTGCGTGAATCTCTTTATAAACGATGAACTATAAACTGTATTTTCTGAAAAACTCATATTGATTTGACTACTCTATGATACTATTAACTTATATTTATAATGTAATAGCATAAACAACTATTTTAGTTTTGTTAAATAATTTATAAAAATGGTACCGCTGAACGGACTTGAACCGTTACTCCCTTGCGGGAATCGGATTTTGAGTCCGACGTGTCTACCAATTCCACCACAGCGGCATATTATCAAATAATTTGAATTTTAATTAATTTATAAGTTTGTAAGAGGAAAAAAAGTTCCAAATATTCCGATCATATTAACATCTTCTATTTTAGCTCCAAAACTTCTCAGTCTATAAAAATCTAGATGATAATATGATGCAAATATAAAATTTGATCTTATAACATTTTTTTCTACGTACATAACTGCTAAACCACTAGAAAATCTTCCAATTTCTTGAATTTCTTGTTTTTTTTCCATCTCTTCAAATACATATGTGCCAATAAATTTGCTAAAATCCCGCTCAGAAGGGTTAGTAAAGTACATTGATATCAATATTATTATTATAATTATGTATTTCATTAGCTATACTTATTGTTGCATTTGAAGTAGAATAGCCTCTTTTCAATATTAAGTAAAAATAAAAAATATGGTAAAAATTAGATTATCAAGGGGTGGGGCAAAAAAGAAACCTTTTTATCACATGGTAGCTACGGACTCGAGAAAAAGAAGAGGAAGTGGTTATATCGAGAGATTAGGTTTTTTTAATCCTATGGCTACAGGCCAAGAAGTTAAAATACATTTTAATCAAGAAAGGATTGATTATTGGCTGTCAGTTGGTGCTCAGACATCTGATAGGGTTGCTAAATTACTTAAGCAAAGTTAAATTCAAGGTTTGCTAGATTTAAAAAAAATATTAATCGCTAAAATACAAGCACATCAAGGTCTTAAAGGATGGCTAAAAGTTTACTCTTATTCAGAGTCAATTAAAAAATTTTCAAATTATAGTTATTTTTTTGTATTAAACGATAATACATATACTAAATTGTATATTGAAGATATTATTTTTGATAAATCTATAAAAATAAAATTTAAAAACTTTAATTCAAGAGAGCATAATAATAATTTTATTGGGAAAAATTTATATATAGAAAGTAGTCAACTTGATTCTTTAAAAGCAGGGCAATTTTACTGGAAAGACTTAATAGGATTGAATGTGTATACAGATAATAAACAAAAAATTGGAATAGTAAGAGATATAATTGAAACTGGAGCAAATGATGTTTTGGTGATTAAAGGGGATAAAGATTATTTAGTTCCATATATTTATGGGGAATCAGTCAAAAAAATTTGTTTGGAAAGGCATAAAATTATTATTGATAAAATTTATTACGAGTAATTTAAATGAAGCAAATATACGTAATATCCGTTTTTCCAAAATTAATAGAAGATTTTATTAATTATGGTGTTTTAAAAAAAGGTATAGACAAATCTCTAATAAAAATTACTTCTATTGATCTTAGAGATTATTCAGATAAAAATGGTTATATAGATGATAAACCTTATGGCGGTGGTGCAGGAATGGTGATTCAGGCTAAACCATTAATAGATGCAACAAGGCATGCAAAATCAAAACTTAAAAATTTCAAATGCATTTATTTGTCTCCTAAAGGAAAAAAAGTAGATCAAGAAATTATAGAAGAAGTTGCAGAAAAACATAATTTAATTCTTGTTGCTGGAAGATATGAAGGCGTAGATCAAAGATTTATAGATTTAGAGGTAGATGAGGAATGGTCAATTGGAGATTATATATTGAGTGGCGGAGAAATTGCAGCTTGTGTAATAATTGATGCTGTCTCAAGAATGATACCAGGTGTTTTGGGACATGAGCAATCAAATAAGCAGGAATCTTTTTCTACTGGTTATTTAGAGCATCCACACTATACGCGACCAGAAATAATTGAAAATTTAAGTGTTCCTGAAGTTCTAATGAGTGGCAATCACGAAGAAATAAAAAAATGGAGAGAAAAACAATCAATATTGACTACAAATAATAAAAGACAAGATTTAATAAAAAAAAAGCTTTCCTAAAAGGCCAACAGAAGATATCATCTGGTTTCTAGCAGAGAATAAACATGAATATTATAGACGAAATCAATAAAGAACAATTAAAAGCAATACCTGATTTTTCTCCAGGGGATAATATTGTCGTGCAAGTTAGAGTTAAAGAAGGTCAGCGTGAGAGATTACAAGCATTTGAGGGCATTGTTATAGCTATAAAAAACAGAGGAATTAATTCGTCTTTCACAGTAAGAAAAATATCACATGGCGAAGGTGTTGAAAGAGTTTTTCAAACACATAGTCCGCTGATAGCTGGAATTGAGCTTAAAAGGAAAGGCAAAGTAAGGCGCTCTAAATTATATTATTTGCGTCAGTTATCGGGTAAAGCAGCAAGAATAAAAGAGAAGTTAAACTCTACAAAATAAAGCTGTGTCTCTTAAATATGAGCTTATCTATAAAAGTCCTGTTGGTTTCATAGGTGTCAATACCTTAGATAATAAAATTATTGAATTAAAATTTTGTAAAGCTCAAAAAATAATCCGATCAAAAAATAAACTTCTAAAAGAAGTAGAAAGACAACTTATTTTATATTTTAATAAAAAATTGAAGAAGTTTGAGCTACCATATCTTTTGTTAGGAACTGAATATCAAAAAAATATTTTAAGTGAAGTTTGCAAAATTAAATACGGAAATACCAAAACTTATTCTGAAATCGCATTAAAATTTTGTTCACATCCAAGACCCGTAGGAAATGCCTGTAGAAACAATCCTATCCAGCTTATAATACCTTGCCATCGTGTTGTTGGAAAAAACAACATCGGAGGTTATCTTGGAAAGAGTCCAATTAAAGGTGGCAAAATGATTTATATAAAAAAAAATTTGCTTGGGATTGAGAAAAAAATTTAGTTCTATAATTTTTTTATAGTATTTGGAAGATATCTTAGGATAATTTTTGATAGTTCTAATATTAATTTTTTTTTATAATAATTTCTTCTAAAAACTAATCTTATGGTTCTATAAGCTTTTTTATGATTTAGTTTTCTTATTTGTATACCCTTATCAGTTGTCCAAGCTGATTGAAGGGATAAAGCAGGTACGAAAGTAAACCCTTCTCCAACAGAAACAAGATTAATTAAAGTTTCTAAACTTGAAGCTTTGGTGTCATATTTAGAAAATATATTATTACGATCATAAGCTTTCCATATTTCTATTATTTGATCTCTTAAGCAGTGTCCATCTGATAAAAGCAATAGATCGTTTAAGTTAAGGTCAGTAGTTTTTATTTCATCCAGCTCATCTAATTTTTTATTTTTTGTATATGCAACCCAAAAAGGTTCATCGAATAATTCAATTTGTTCAAATTTTTCTTTATTTATATCTGTTGCAAGAAAAATTGCATCTAATTCTCTGCTTTCCAATTTTGTGATTATATTCTCTGTAATATCTTCATCTATAAATATTTTTGAGTCTTTTTTTTCTTTTCTAAGATTTAATATAAAATTTGGTATTAGATATGGACCTAGAGATGGTATTACTCCAATTTTAATGGGTTGATGCCAAGGATTCTTATAGACTTGTGATAAGCTTTTAATTTCATTTGTTTTTTCAATAATTAATTTAGCTTTACTAATAACTTCTTTGCCAAAATTAGTTAATGTAACGTTTTTTGTGGTTCTTTCAAAAATTTGTGACCCAAGATAATCTTCAAGTTTTTTAATTTGTCCACTTAATGTGGGTTGAGAAACATGACACTCCATTGAAGCTTTTACAAAGCTTTTATGTTT
The DNA here is from genome assembly GCA_038154165.1 of Thiothrix sp. Classification (GTDB taxonomy): domain Bacteria; phylum Pseudomonadota; class Gammaproteobacteria; order Poriferisulfidales. Next base: position 24,744 of record JAYOZO010000007.1, on the reverse strand, counting down.
TTCGACAGCTATTAAATATTCTAAATCTCTAATGTTCATATATATATAATACTTTTTAATAAAACCCAATTAATAGTTAATATCTATATATAATATAGATTTAAACAAATTGATTCAACCTATTTTAAATGCATAATGGTTTCGTGAATTAATACTAATAGGAGAAATATTATGGACTTAAAAGGTTCAAAAACTGAAAAAAACTTACAAGATGCTTTTGCTGGAGAGTCTCAGGCAAATAGAAGATATCTTTATTTTGCTGCCAAAGCAGATGTTGAAGGTCATAATGATGTAGCAGCAGTATTTAGATCAACAGCCGAAGGTGAAACAGGCCACGCGCATGGTCATTTAGAATATCTTGAAGCTTGTGGAGATCCTGCAACTGGAAAACCTTTTGGAGATACAATTGCAAATCTAGAAACAGCTATAGCTGGCGAAACCCATGAATATACTGATATGTATCCAGGAATGGCAAAGACTGCCAGAGATGAAGGTTTTGACGAAATTGCTGATTGGTTTGAGACTTTAGCGAAAGCAGAAAGATCTCATGCAAATAGATTCCAGAAAGCATTGGATGAAGTAGCTTAAATAAATATCACAGGGGAATGGAAGCCCCAAAGATACTTAACATATATTTTTTATTGGAGTTGAATAATGACTGTAAAATTTACAGAAGGCGGTTTGTCTGCCCCAACAAGACACAACATTGATTGGAAAAATAAAAAATTCTATGATATTGATAGTATCAATGACGAGCTAATGCGAGTCTTTGAAGCGTGTCATGGTTGCAGAAGATGTGTGAGTTTGTGCGACGCATTCCCTACATTGTTTGACTTAATAGATGAGTCAAAAAACTTTGATTTAGAATCTGTTGATAAAAAAGATTATGCAAAAGTAGTAGATGAATGCTATTTATGTGATTTATGTTACCAAACTAAGTGTCCATATGTTCCTCCACACGACTGGGCAATTGATTTTCCTCACTTGATGTTAAGAGCTAAAGCTGAAAAATTTAAGAATCAGCAGTCGAGTTTAAAAACTTCAATGAAAATAAGAAACTATATTTTAAGCTCTACAGATATAACATTTAATTTATTGTCTAAACCATTTATCGCTGGTTTTATAAATATAATTTTAAAAATAAAAAGTGTGAGATTAATTATTGAGAAATTTTTGCAAATACATAGAAAAGCAGACTTGCCAAATATGAATTCCTATGGAATTAAAAAGAGATTTAAAAAACTTAACAATTTTGATGGCGAGATAAAAGCCACCTCAAGGACCACTGGAAAAGTTAAATTATTTGCTACTTGTTACTGTTCTAATAGTCAGCCCGAATTGGCTGAAGATTTATTGAAAGTATTAATACATAACAATATTAAAGTTGATTTAATTAATCAAGAAAGTTGCTGTGGAATGCCTAAATTAGAGCTTGGCGATTTAAGTTCAGTTGAAAAGTTAAAGCAAAAAAATATTCCAAATTTAGTAAAAGCTATTAAAGAAGGTTTTGACATTATTTCACCAATTCCATCTTGTGTTTTAATGTTTAAACAGGAATTGCCTTTATTATTTCCTGAAGACAATGATGTTAAATTGGTTCAAAAGCATATATTTGATCCATTTGAGTATCTTTCTATTAGAGATGAGTCTAGTTTATTTAATACTGATTTTAAAGATTCTGTAGGTAAAGTTGCATATCAAACTGCTTGTCATCAAAGAGTTCAAAACTTTGGCCCTAAAACTAAAACTATCTTGGAAAAAATACCAGGAACAGAAGTAAGTATGATAGAAAGATGCTCAGGCCACGATGGCTCTTATGCAATAAAATTAGAATCGTTCGAAAAATCACTAAAAATTAGAAAACCAGTAGTTTCAAGAGTTGAGAAAGATAATTGTAATATTTTCACAAGTGATTGTCCTATGGCATCTAAACATATTGGAAATGGTATAGAGAAAGATAGTATTAAGATAGAGCCTCATCCAATATCTATTTTGAAGTCAGCTTATAAATTAAATTAACAAGGAGAGTGTTATGTTGAAAAAAGATGATTTGTATAAATTAGAAGAATATTCTGTAAAGCGTGACAGCTTCAAACAAGAGGTATTAGGTATAAAGAAAAATAGATCTGTATTAGTAGGTGATCATATAAATTTGCTATTTGAAAATTCCTTAACAATCCAATATCAAATTCAAGAAATGCTTAGAATAGAAAAAATTTTTGAAGCAGAATTGATTCAAGAGGAGCTTGATACTTATAATCCGCTAATACCTGACGGGAATAATCTTAAAGCGACAATGTTGATTGAATATTCAGATGTTGCAGAGAGAAGAGAGAAGTTAAAAATATTAAAAGGTGTAGAAAAAAAAATATGGATTAAAATTGGAAGTAATAGCCTAATTTATCCTTTCGCAGATGAAGATCTTGAAAGAGAAGATGATACAAAAACATCTGCAGTACATTTTCTTCGTTGGGAATTTGAAAAAAATATAATCGAAGAGCTAAAAAAAGGAAGTCCAATGTCAATTGGCGTAAATCACGCCGAATACAATGCCTCTTTAATAATTCCTGATAGTATAAAGAATGAATTAGTAAAAGATTTTGCATAACAAAGTGATAAGTATTTGTATTTGATATATTATATTCATTTACATCAAAATACTTATGAAAAAAATCTTAGAACAATATTCAAAAGAAGATCACGGGATCCAAAAAAAAGATGTTGACTTAAATGTAGTTAAAATCTCAAGTACTCTTATAAATAATGGTTATCAAGCGTTTTTAGTTGGAGGATGTATTAGAGATTTGCTTTTGCAAAAAAAACCAAAAGATTTTGACATTGTAACACATGCTAGCCCAGTTGAAATTTGTAGACTCTTCCTTAATGCAAGAATTATAGGAAAAAGATTTAAAATCGTTCATGTTTATATTGATGATAAAAAATTTTTTGAGGTAACAACTTTTAGATCTGATATTAGTAAAAAAAATAATGAAAAAATATTTAAAAAACAACACGGGATGATAAAAAGAGATAACGTTTATGGAACTATAAGCCAAGATGCATATAGAAGGGATTTTACTATTAACTCATTATATTTAGATTTAGATACAGAAATTTTACATGATTATGTTGGAGGTTTAAATGATATAAGAAAAAGACAATTGAGACTTATAAAAAAACCATCTATAAGTTATCAAGAAGATCCAGTTAGAATGCTCAGAGGCATAAGATTTGAATCTAAGCTAAATTTAGAATTAAAAGGCGACTCTAAAGAATCAATTAAAAAAATGTCTTATTTAATTAATAATGTTTCACCATTTAGATTATTTGACGAAATTTTGAAAATCATGCATTCAGGAAGCGCAGTAGTGGGGTATAAAAAATTGATTGAATATAAAATTTTTAAAAATTTATTTCCATACACAGACAGAATTATTAGAAATCAAAAAAATTATAATGATTTTTTTGTTGCTGCATTAAGTAATACTGATAATAGAATAAGAGATGGGCTTCACGTAAACCCTTCGTTTATTTATGCAGTTTTTTTATGGCCTTTTTTTCAGGAAATACAGGAGCAATATGATAAAATAAATACAAGAGATAGAGATTTTATTTTTATGACAGTAATTGAAAAACAAGCTAAATACATTGCAATTCCAGAATTCTTTCAATCAACAATTTTTACTATTTGGTCATTACAAAGTTGTTTTTTAAACCTAAGTAGTAGAAATATTCAGTATATTACTAATTTAGAAAAATTTAGAGCATCATTTGATTTTTTTTATTTACGTTCGTTAATTAACGATGACCTCAAATATTATGCTGATAAGTGGAATGAGATTCAAAAAAATGTAAAAAGTACAAAATTTAATAATCGCGAAAAAATCTATGGAAAAAAAAATAGAAAATAATATTAAAGAGCTTTACATAGGAATTGGAAGTAATCTAGATAATCCAATATTACAAGTGAGAAATGCTATTGAAGAACTTTCAAAATTTGATAAGTTTAATGATATAAAGATTTCAAACTTTTATGAGAGTCCTCCAATGGGCCCAAGCAATCAAAATAATTATGTTAATTGTGCTGTAATGTTTAGAAGTGGTGAATCTCCAGAAGATATATTATCATCATTAAAAGATATCGAAGTATCAATGGGTAGAAAAAAAAGCTCAATAAGATGGTTTGAAAGAATTATTGATTTAGATATTATTGTATATGGAAATTTATCATATAAGTCAGAATTTTTGATTATACCCCATAAAAATGCCTCAGAAAGAGCATTTGTTTTGAAACCGTTGATTGATATTAACCCTAATGTTTTTATACCAAAAAAAGGATACGCAAAAGATTTGTTAAAAAATTGTTTATATAATGATATTAATTTGATAAAAAATAATGAACGAACTGATTTCTAAATATATTGTTGTTGAAGGACCTATTGGCGTTGGAAAAACAAGTTTAGCAAATAAGCTTGCTTTAGAATGGGATGCTGAACTTGTTTTAGAAAATATTGATGATAATCCATTTTTATCTAAGTTTTACAAGAACTCAAGACAGGTGTCATTTCAAACGCAACTTTATTTTTTATTGACTAGAACAAGACAAGTCCAAGCACTTAAACAAAGAGATATATTTGCAGTAACAAGAGTATCTGATTTTATGCTTCAAAAGGATAGATTGTTTGCACAAGTTACACTGAACAATGAAGAATATGATTTATATGATCAGCTTTATTCATATATGACAGTTGATATTCCTAAACCAGATCTTTTAATTTATCTGCAAGCACCAGCAGATGTACTTTTAAAGAGAATTAAGAAAAGGGGTAGAGATTTTGAAAAGTATATTACAAAAGATTATTTAGATAGATTAAATTCTGTATATTTAAGATTTTTTAGCACATATAACGGATCACCACTTTTAATTGTTAATGCTGAGGATATTGATTTTGTTAATAATCAAAAAGATTATAGTAACCTACTAGATAAAATTTATTCTGTAGACAAGGGTAAACATTATTTTAATCCTTTAGCTAACATAATCAATGAGTAATATAAAAAATAAACTGCAAAATTTTAAGAAAATAAAAGAACAAATTACTTGTTTAACTTGCTATGATTCTTCTTTTAGTAAAATTTTGAATGATTCAAAAATAGATATTGTCTTAGTTGGCGATTCTTTAGGTATGGTTGTTAAGGGAAAAGAAAATACCCATTGTGTGTCAATGGATGAGATTCTATATCACTCAGCGTGTGTATCAACTTATAAAGAAAATTTCATTTTAATGGCAGATATGCCAATAAACTCTTATGATGATACTGATATTGCTATATTAAATGCAAAAAAGATTTTAGAGCAAAAAGTGGATATTGTAAAAGTAGAATATCAAGATAAGCATATTGAAGTTATTAAAGGTTTTGTTAATGCAAAAATTCCTGTTTGTGCTCACATTGGATATCTTCCTCAGAAAAGTAGAAGTGAAGACGACATAAGAATTTATGGTAAAGATAAAAAAGAAAAAGAGAAATTATTAAATCAAGCAAAACTTTTAGAATCTATTGGTGTTGATATACTTTTGCTTGAATGTGTTGATTCAGCTTTAGCAAAGATTATTACAAGATCGCTAATTACTCCAGTTATTGGAATAGGTTCTGGGGAGTATTGTGATGGTCAGATTCAAGTTCTTTACGATTTAATTGGTATATCAAAGAACCCTCCTAAGTTTGCAAAAAATTATTTAGTTAATGGAAACAATATACCTGAAGCAATAAGAAATTTTTATAATTATGTAAAAAGTATTAACTGTAAGTAATCTATGAAAATATTCTACTCATTACAAGATTTTATTAATGAAAATATAAAAGTACAATCATTTGTGCCAACAATGGGAAATTTACACGAAGGGCATTTGTCGCTTGTAAGTGCCGGTAAAAAATATAAAAAAAATACTTGCGTCTCTATATATGTTAATGAGAAGCAGTTTAATGACAAAAAAGATTTTGATATTTACCCTAGAACCATAGAAGATGACATTAAAAAATTAAAATGTATTGGCGTTGAATACGTTCTTATTCCGAAAAAATCAGATATAGAAGAATATACTTCGGCATTAAGTAGTAAATTTGAACCAAAAAAACTTACATCTGATTTATGTGGAAAATATAGGCCTGGTCATTTTTTTGCAGTAATGGATATTATCCATAGATTTTTTCAAATTGTTAAACCCGAAATGATAGTTTTGGGAGAAAAAGATTATCAGCAATTAATTATCATAAATGAGCTAATACAGATAATGAAATATGATGTTCACTTAATTTCATCACCAACAATTAGAAGCCCTGAGGGTCTTGCATTAAGTTCAAGAAATGTTCATTTAACAAAAAAACAGAAAATATTAGCTTGCGATATTTACAAAGCACTACTTTTATCAAAAAAGCTTTTAAAAGAAAATTTTCCTATTGAGAAAATTTATCAAGAAATTGATTATTTTTTCTCTAAATCTCTAATAAAACTTGAGTATTTTGCGATAAGAGATTTAAAAACATTGCAGCAATCATATGATAATGATTTAATATCATTAATATCTTGCTATGTAGGTAATGTTAGACTTATTGATAATTTAATTATAACATCATCTGAGTTTGAAAGTTAATTTTTTATAGGGCAAAAGTTAATATGGATTTAACATTTTTAAAATCTAAATTGCACGGAGCAATTGTGACGCACTCAGAGCTAGATTATGATGGATCTTGCGCTATTGATTCAGATATTTTGTCAAAAGCTTTTATAAATGAGTATGAGAAGATTGATATTTATAATATTACAAATGGCGAGAGATTTTCAACATACACAATTCTAGCGCAACCTGGTAGCGGTATAATTTCTGTAAATGGTGCAGCTGCGCATAAAGCAAATCCAGGTGATAAGCTAGTTATTTGTTCATATATCAACATACCACAAGATCAGGTTAAGAAATATGCGCCAATATTGATATATTTAGATTCTAATAACAAAATTATTAAAAAAACAGACAGCATAGCAATGCAGTTAGTTTAAATTTTATTAAGAAAAATGAATAAAATTTTCTTATCGCAAATAAAAAATATTAAGCAAGATTCAATTAGATGTAAAAAAATATTTTCTTCAAGTAGTCAAAATAAAAGAAAAGAAAGATACATACAAACCGATAACTTGCTATTCGATTTTTCTAGAAATATTATAGACGACAAAACTTTAAAAAACTTAACAAATCTTGCTTCAATTATTGATATTAAAGCACAATTTAGAAAAATGTGCTCAGGAAGCTATTTCAATAATACAGAGAATAGAAGAGTGTTGCATCCAGCTATGCGAAATACATTTTTCACTCTCGATAAAAAGATTATAAAAAGTATTAAACTTCATAAAACTCAGTTAAAAAATATTTCTAATGGTGTTAGTAAAGGTGAAATAAAATCATTTAGTCAAAAAAAATTTACAGATGTAGTTTCAATTGGTACTGGTGGATCATATTTTGGCACTAATATGGTTTATGAAGCATTAAAAAATTATAGCAAAGAAAATATAAATTTACATTTTATCTCTAATTTAGATTCAACAGAATCTTTAGATATTTTAAAAAACTTGGATCCTCAAAAAACACTTTTTATAGTTGTTTCAAAAAGTTTTAGAACTAGTGAGATTATTGAAATTATTAAACAAATAAAAAAATGGTTATCGAGTATTACAATAAATAAAAATATTATGAGTAATTTTATAGCTGTAACTGAAAATATAGATGCAGCAAAAAGTTTGGGCATAAAAGAAAAAAATATTATAGTTTTGTGGAATTGGATTGGCGGTCGCTTCTCTATATGGACTGGAGTTAGTATTGGGCTAATAATTCTAATTGGTTATGACAACTTTCTTAAATTTTTAAGAGGAGCAAATAAAGGCGATTTACATTTTTATAATTGTAAATATGAAAAAAATATTCCAGTTATTATGGGTCTTTTATCGTTCTATTATACTAAATTTTTCAACATGCAAAGTCATTTAATTCTCCCATACAATTATAGGTTAAGATATTTTCAAGATCACATACAGCAGTTGGAAATGGAAAGTAATGGAAAATCAATTGACAAAAACGGAAAAAAATTTACAAATATAAGTGGAAATATTGTATGGGGGGCTTCCGGAAATTGCGCGCAACACTCTTTTTTTCAATTATTACACCAGGGAAATACAACTATTCCAGCGGATTTTATTATATCTTCTAAATCTGATTCAAAGAATCAAGACAATCATGATAAATTGTTTTCTAATTTCTTAAGTCAAATAGATATTTTGTTTAATGGTTTTAGCTCAGTTGCAGCTAGAGATTTGTACAATAAAAATTTTTCAAAATTATCTTTTGTTAAAGAACTTGTTATAAAAAATTTAGAGTTAAAAGGAAAAAAACCAAATAATGTTTTTTTATTAAATAAATTAAATCCAGAATCTTTAGGTGAGCTTATATCATATTATGAGCACAAAACATTCGTATTAGGATTACTTGCAAATGTAAATTCATTTGATCAATGGGCAGTAGAAATTGGCAAGGTTAAAGCAAATGAAATTTATAAAGATATTAAAGATGCCAAAAAAAATAAGAAAAAAGTAAAAAATGTACTAATCAGAAGATATTTAGATTAGTATTTTGCTTTTGAATGGCCCAATTTAAATGCTCTTCAAGAATTGGGTTATTAATTTTTGATCTTTTTTCTTCTAAAATTTTTAAAACTTCTGTACTTTTTTCAGAATTACCTAAGCCGATAATAATATTTCTTAGCCACTGAAAGTAAGATATTCTATTAATAGGCGTGTTTTGAGTATTAATTTTAAATTCTTTTTCTGTCCATTTAAACAAACTTAATAAAGAAGAAGAGTCAAGTTTGTTTTCATGACTAAATTCTTGAATTTTTGTTTCTTTACTAAATCTATTCCAAGGACATACTAATTGACAATCATCACAACCAAAAATTCTATTACCAATTTTGTCCCTATAATGAATAGGTATAGAGCCTTTAAATTCTATTGTTAAATATGCAATACATTTTTTTGCATCTAAAACATTTGGAGCAATTATTGCTTTTGTTGGACATATGTTTATACATTTATTACATTCTCCACAATAATTTTTTTCTTTAGAATCAATTTCGAAATTAATATTTGTATAAATTTCTCCGAGAAAAAAATACGATCCACTATCTTTATTAATTAGCAATGTGTTTTTTCCTATCCAACCTAATCCTGCCTTTTGTGCTATAGCTTTCTCTAGAACAGGGGCAGAATCAACAAATGCTCTATATTTAAAATTATCTATTTCATTATTTATTTTTTTTGCAATTAAATGAAGGCGTTTTCTCATTTCATTATGATAATCATTGCCTAAAGCGTATCTAGATACAAATGCTAAATTTTTATTTTTTAGGACTTTTTTTGAGTCGAAAGTATTTTTATTTAGATAATTCATTCTGAATGAGATAACTTTGACTGTACCTGGCATTAATAGATCTGGACGAGATCTTTTAGTACCATGTTTTTCCATAAAATGCATTTCTCCATGAAATTTATTCTTTAGCCAATTTTTTAAATGCACTTCATCTTCTTTTAGGTCTATATCTGTAAAACCAACACCATCAAAACCCAGCTCATTACTCCATTTAATAATTTTATTTTTTAATAATTTAGATTTCATCTAAGTCTTTTTGTGGAAAATTGTTATAATTATACAATGTGTGGAATTGTTGGCGAATATTTTTTTGATAAAAATTATAAAATAAATAATTTTGGTTTACTTTTAAATCAAATTAAATCAAGAGGGCCAGATTATTCTGGTTTTTTAATAAAAGATAATTTAGCCTTAGGACATTCCAGGTTATCAATTATTGATTTATCTAGCACGTCAAATCAACCTTATCAAGATAATGAGGCTCAATTAACATTGGTTTATAATGGCTGTATATATAATTATAAGAAACTTAGGGAAATTCTTGAAAAAAAAGGGCATGTTTTCAGAACGACTGGAGATACTGAAGTAGTATTAACATCATATAAAGAATGGGGATATGGGTGTCTGGAAAAATTTGAAGGTGATTTCGCTTTCGCTATTTGGGACAATAAAAAAAGAAAATTATTTTTGGCTAGAGATAGATTTGGTGTAAAACCTTTATACTATCATTATTCAAAAAATTTTTTTAGATTTGGTTCAAATATACAGTCGCTTATTGTAAAGCAAGATATAAATCTAGAGTTAGATAATAAATCATTGCATTTGCATTTTTCTCTTCATTCTGTAGTTCCAGCACCTAAAACAATTTTTAAGAACATAAATAAAATAAAGCCTGGCCACTATATGGTTTTAGGCGATAATAATAAATTAGTAACTAAGCAATACTGGAAATTAAATATTCTTGAGCACGATCAATACATAAGTGATGAAAATGAAGCTAAGAATTTAATAAAAGATTCACTTGTTGAAGCTATAGAAAAACGTATAGATGCATCTGATGTTGATGTTGGTGTTTTACTTTCTGGAGGGTTAGATTCTAGTTTAGTTGTTGCATTAGCAATAAAAAAATTTCCCAAGCTGAAAACTTATAGTATTGGATTTGAAGATGATAAAAAAGAAAAGGGCAGTGAATTTTTTTATTCAGATCAAATAGTTAATCATTTTAAAACAGAGCATAAAAAATTTATTATAGGTAATAGCTCTGTTCTCTCAAGGTTACCTGAAACATTTAAATCTATGTCTGAGCCTATGGTGGCACAAGATGCTGTTGCATTCTATATGCTTTCTGAAATAGTAAGCAAGGAAGTAAAAGTTGTATTGTCTGGGCAAGGAGCAGATGAGGGCTTTGGTGGATATTTTTGGTATCAAAAAATAAAAACTGAGCAAAATAATTATTCGAATTTCTTAAAACATTATGCTGATAGAGATCATAAAGAAATGAAAGAATTTTTAAATTATAGATTTACCGAGGATTATACGTCAAGTATGATAAAAAAAATTTTCAATAAAAATAAATCATCGAGTTTAATCTCAAAAGTTCTAAATTATGATATTACTAATCTTGTTGTTGATGATCCAGTGAAAAGAGTCGATAATATGACGATGGCCTGGGGTTTGGAAGCTAGAGTCCCATTTTTAGATCACCAGTTAATTGAGGCTTCTGCGAAAATTGATCCTAATATTCATTTATTAAGAGATGGTAAAAATATACTTAAAAATATTTCAGATAATATTCTACCAAAAGATATTATTAGTCGAAAAAAAGGATATTTTCCAATGCCGGCCTTAAAATATATTAGAGGCGAATATTATGACTTTGTTTATGATATTCTAACTTCAAGTGAATGTTTTAATAGAAACATATATAATACGAATTATATTAAAAAACTTTTAAAAAAACCAAATGAGTATACTACTGCCATTGATGGTAATAAACTATGGCATGCTGCAGCAACGGAGCTATGGTTTCAGCAGAACATAACTGAAAAATAGGAGTAATTATGAATGTTTTAGATAAAATTAAAGAACAAGTTGAAAATAATAAAGTAATCATTTATATGAAAGGCACGCCTCAAATGCCACAGTGTGGATTTTCAAGTAGAGCAGTAGAAGCTCTTAAACAATGTGGGAAAGAGTTTGCTTATGTGAATATCTTAATGGACCCTGAAATTTTTCAAAATTTACCTAAATATGCTGATTGGCCAACATTTCCGCAAGTTTTTATCAATGGAGAACTTATTGGAGGCTGTGATATAACATTGGAATTACATGAAAAAGGCGAACTAAAAAAAATGATTGATGAGGCTACTTCCTAAATTAATAATGAAAGAAAAGAATGTAAAAAAAGTTGTTCTTGCCTATTCTGGCGGCCTAGATACCTCAATTATAGTTAAATGGCTTCAGGATAATTATAATTGCGAGGTCATAACTTACACTGCTGATTTGGGTCAGAAAGGTGAAATAGAGTCAGCAAAAAAAAGGGCTAAGGATTTAGGTGTAAGTCAAATATTTTTAGATGATTGTAAAGAAGAATTTGTTAAAGAATATGTTTTTCCAATGTTAAGAGCAAATACTTTATACGAAGAAGAATACCTTCTAGGTACTGCTATTGCGCGCCCTTTAATTTCAAAAAAATTAATTGAAGTTGCTAAAAAATGTGATGCAGATGCAATTTCACATGGTGCTACGGGCAAAGGGAATGATCAGGTGCGTTTTGAATTATCTGCATACTCACTAAATCCTGAAATTAAAATAATAGCTCCTTGGAGGGAATGGGAATTAAATTCGAGAGATAAATTACTGTCTTATGCTATTTCAAATAATATTTCAGTCGATTTAGATAAAAAAAATACCCCTCCATATTCTATGGATGCAAATATATTGCATATATCCTATGAGGGTAAGGTATTAGAAGACCCTTGGTCTTCACCGCCAGATGATATGTGGAGATGGACCTCTTCTCCTGAAAATGCACCGGATTCTATGGAAAGTTTAGAAATCGAGTTTAATCACGGAGACCCAGTCTCTATTAATGGTAAAAAATATAGTCCTGCAAATATTCTAGAGACTTTAAATAATATTGGAGCTAAAAATGCTATTGGTAGACTTGATATTGTTGAGAACAGATATTTAGGTATAAAATCAAGAGGCTGTTATGAAACGCCTGGTGGAACAATATTATTAAAAGCTAGAAGAGCTATTGAGTCTATTACTTTAGATAGAGAAGTAGCGCATTTAAAAACTGAATTGATGCCTAAATACGCAAATATGATTTATAATGGATTTTGGTGGAGTCCTGAAAGAGAAAATTTGCAAAAATTTATCGACTCTACACAATATAGTGTTAATGGACTCGTAAGACTATCCCTGTATAAAGGAAATATAATTATTGAGGGAAGAAAATCAGAAAATAGTTTATATAACACAAATTTAGCAACTTTTGATGAAGATAAAGGGCAATATGATCATAAGGATGCGGCGGGTTTTATTGCATTGAATGCTTTAAGGCTTAGAAATAAGGCTAAAAAGTAATGCTGTACATATTTATTTATCAAGCATATTATTATAATAGTGTTGTAAGATACTTTATAAATATTTGGCTAAGGAGAAGAGATGAATAATTTAAAACTACTTTTTGTAGGAATTTTGGCTGTATTATTAAGTGGCTGTGCCACTTATACAGGTAATTCCATGTCTGACTCTAATGATCCTTGGCAACTAGTAAATAAACCTGTTTTTGCAATGAATGATGCTTTTGATCAGGCTCTCTTCAAACCTCTTGCTAAAGGCTATAATGCAATCATCCCTAAACCAATAAGAACTGGGGTTAACAATTTCTTTTCAAATCTAAATGAAATTGACAATTCAATTAACAACTTGCTTCAGGGTAAGCCAAATGAATTTGCAACATCAATAGGCAGATTGGCAATAAATTCTACAATTGGCATTGGAGGAATATTTGATGTCGCTTCACATGTGGGTTTAAAGAGTGCTCCTGAGGATTTTGGGCAAACAATAGGTGCATTAGGAAGTGGAGCAGGTCCTTATGTTGTTTTACCTTTACTTGGTTCTAGTAGTGTTAGAGATATTCCAGGTGTAGTAATATCAGCGCTGCTAAATCCATTAGCTTGGCTTGACGATATATCTTTTAGAAATATTATGGTTGGCGTAAATGCAGTTGATGGTAGATCTAATTTATTATCAAAAGAAGATATTGCTAGTGAAATTTCTGATGATAAATATACTTTATATAGAGATGCATATTTAGAAGAAAGAGAATTTCAAATTTCAGATGGCAATATAGATGATTCTGATCTTACCTCAGATATAGCAGAATAATCTATTTTTTAGCTGATAAACCAATATATATTCCATTTAAGATAATAAATATTATAGGTAGAGCTATGCCCAAAATATAAAATTTAAATTCTACCCAACTTTCCTCAGCGTAAAATTCTGCTACATAAAGATTTAAAAAACCACACGATATAAAAAAAGTTACCCAAGATAATGTTAAAGTTTTCCAATGTTTATTATCTAGCATAATCTGTTCTTTAAGCATTTTTTTTATAATCATTTCTTTGCCAAAAAAGTAGTTAAGTAAAAAAAAGAATCCAAAACCAAAATAAACTATAGATGGTTTGATTTTAATAAAAATAGGATTTTTAAAGTATAGTGTGCTTAATCCAGCAAGAAGAATAATTAACAAAGTTATATAATGAATTTTTTTTAATTCTCTTAAAAAAAAAAGACCTATAAATTGAATTGAATATGTAATCATTAGTATTAAAGTTGCAAAGTAAATAGCGCTCGATTTATTTGTATCTAATGAAATATTAAAAAATTCGTTTATTATATTAATATAATCTATTGATATTTCAGTATAAAAAATATAAGAAATAAAAAAAAATAAAACTGGTATAAAATCTATAAAACTTTTCAAAATATAACCTCAATCAGAATTGAATTATTTAAATTAAATCATAAAATGATATAATATACATTAATTAAAAACATCACGAGTAACTATGGATATTAAGTCTTATGAAGTTAAAAATGCAGCTGATATTGATGTCCCACTTGCTTACGTAAAAGGTAAACCTTATCTTAATATACCTAAAGACCTATATCTTCCGCCTGATGCCCTTGAAATTATTTTAGAATCATTTGAGGGGCCATTAGATTTACTTTTGTATTTAATTAAAAGTCAAAATTTGGATATACTCGAATTACCTATTTCTAAAATAACCGATCAATATATTGAATATATTAATTTAATGAAGGACTTGAAGCTTGAATTAGCAGCCGAGTACTTGCTAATGGCAGCAACATTAGCAGAAATTAAATCAAAATTATTATTACCTACGATTGATGAAGATACTTCAGAAGAAGAAGATCCAAGAGCGGAATTAATTAGAAGACTACAAGAGTATGAAAGATATAAAAAAGCCAGTATAAGATTAGATAATCTTCCAAGGATTGATAGGGATTTTTATTTAACAAAAAAAGTTTATTATCAAGATATTCAAAAAAAAGAATACTATGAAAGAGTAGACTTAGAAAAATTAGTTATAGTTTTTCATAGATTAATGCAGCAAACAAAATTTTTAACACCGCATGATGTAAAAAAGGAATATTTATCCGTTCGCGAAAAAATGACATTTATACTTAACAGTTTAAAAAAAGATAATTATTTAGATTTTAAAAATATTTTAGATGTTACGGAAGGAAAATCTGGACTTATAGTCTGTTTTTTAGCAGTTTTAGAATTAATTAAATTATCATTAATTGATTGTGTGCAAGCAAACTATGAATCATCTATTTTTATTAAATTAAAATAAGATATTGTGACTAAGGAGTAAGTTATGGAAAAAAATAAAATTAAAAATATTATAGAGGCATTGTTTTTTTCATCAACATCACCTATATCTTCAAGAGAAATTAAAAACTTTTTTTCAGATGAAGAAATAACAATAAATTTAATTGAAAATTTTATTTTAGAACTTCAGGAAAAATATATGAACACAGGAGTGAATTTAAAAAAGGTTTCAACAGGATATAGATTTCAGATTTCAGAAGATTGCAACGAATGGGTATCAAATTTTTACCCAGAGAAACCACAAAAATATTCTAGAGCTCTTATGGAAACTTTGGCACTGATAATTTACAAACAACCAATTACGAGAACAGAAATTGAAGCAGTAAGAGGAGTCAGTGTAAGTAGTAACATAATTAAAACTCTTTTAGAAAGAGATTGGATTAAAATATTAGGTTATAAAGATATTCCAGGTAAGCCAGCTATCTTTGGCTCTACAAAAGAATTTTTAAATTCACATAACTTAGCATCTCTAAATCAACTTCCAAAACTTGATGATATTGTTGATTTATCTGACCAAGAAAAAATTCAGCTTGGTATTTTAGATAGCGATATAGAAAAAACAAAAAATGAAAATATAATCAAAAATGAATACAAACAAGAGAATATTCATTAAAAAGAAGTAAATATTCATTAATAAATAATTATTTTTATAAATTTACAGTCCTTTTTAGGTATTATTGTCTTGAGTATTTCAACATATTAGAATATATTATCGTACCATCTAAAGCTTAAATTATAAATATAAGTGGTAATAACATGAAAATTTCAATTCCAAAAGAAAATAGAATTGGAGAAACTAGAGTAGCAGCATCTCCAGAAGTCGTTAAAAAGTTTGTTGCAATGGGTTTTGATGTCACTATACAAAGTGGCGCAGGACTAGAGTCAGGTTTTACTGATGAAATTTTTAAATCAGTTGGCGCTTCTATATCTCCAGATACTAAATCAACATTAGCAAATGCTGATATTATTTTCAAAATACAACGTTTAATGACATCAAATGATGAATTAGATGAAACTTCTATGTGTAAAAAAGATGCGATAGTTATATCGCATATGTCAGCGCTATCTTCAAAAAAAGATATAGAGCAATATGCACAAGCTTCAATCACAACTTTTGCAATGGATTTAATGCCTAGAATTAGTCGAGCACAATCAATGGATGTATTATCTTCTCAGTCAAATTTATCTGGGTATCAGGCTGTAATTAAAGCCGCAAATAATTTTAACAGTGCATTTCCAATGATGATGACGGCTGCAGGAACTGTTGCTCCAGCAAAGGTTTTCATTATGGGGGTTGGTGTAGCAGGTCTGCAAGCAATTGCTACTGCAAAAAGAATGGGAGCGATTGTAACAGCTTACGATGTTAGAGCTGCAACCAAAGAACAAGTAGAAAGTCTTGGTGGTAAATTTTTAGTAGTTGATGAGGAAGCAATGAAAGAAGCAGAAACATCTGGGGGTTATGCTAAAGAAATGACTGAGGAATATAAGAAAAAAGAACAAAATGTAATTAAAAATCATATCAAAGATCAAGATATTGTAATTACAACAGCTTTAATACCTGGGAGACCGGCGCCAAAATTAGTTAGTGCAGAAATGGTTAGTTTAATGAAAACAGGATCGGTTATTGTAGATTTAGCTGTAGAAACTGGAGGTAATTGTGAATTATCCAAGAGAAATGAATTTGTTAACGCAAATGGTGTAAAAATTGTAGGTTATGATAATTTGCCAGGAGAATTACCAAAAGACGCAAGTACTTTATTTGCTAAAAATTTATTAAATTTTCTTTCTCCTCATGTTAATGCGGAGACAAAAAGTTTAGAATTAGACTGGGAAGATGAGACAATTAAAAATACTTTAGTAACAAAAGATGGCAGTATCGTAAGTGAAATTGTTAAGGGAGTTTTATAATGGATTTTTTAAGTTTATTTACAATTTTTGTTTTAGCAGTATTTGTTGGTTTTTATGTGGTTTGGGGAGTGACTCCAGCACTTCATTCACCTTTACTTGCTGTTACAAATGCTATCTCATCTGTGATCATTGTAGGCGGACTAATAGCTGCAGTTGCTAGCAAGGGTATAATTGATTTATCTAGCACAATGGGTTTAATAGCTGTTCTCTTAGCTTCTGTAAATATTTTTGGTGGTTTTATGGTCGCACAAAGAATGTTAGCAATGTTTAAAAAGAAAAATAAATAGGTAAATATAAATGGACAACACAATTTTTGGTTTTGCATATCTTCTTTCAGCAGTTCTCTTTATTTTAGCATTAAAAGGGTTGTCATCTCCCGTTTCCGCAAGAAAAGGAAATACTTATGGAATTATAGGTATGACAATCGCTGTAGTTACAACTTTAATGTTGCACGGCATAGGATTAGATATTAGTAGTTACACAAATATAATTATAGCAGTAGCTTTAGGTGGTATTTTCGGCTCTATTTTAGCACTGAAAATCAGTATGACGGCACTTCCACAATTAGTTGCAGCATTTCATAGTTTAGTTGGGTTAGCTGCAGTTTTTGTAGCTATTGGAGCTTACAAAAATCCTGGTGCTTTTTTTGAAGGCGGTATTATCAGCACTGGAAGCATGGTAGAAATGAGTCTAGGACTAGCAATAGGTGCGATTACATTTTCGGGATCAGTTATAGCTTTTGCAAAATTGCAAGGATTAGTTAGTGGTAATCCACTTGTTTTTAAAGGACAACATTTAATTAATTTAATTATATTCTTAGCAATATTAACTTTAATATATTTAATTTCAATGAATCCAATGAATCCAGAAAATTCACAATACTTTTGGATGATAGTTGGCCTTTATTTTTTTATTGGGTTTTTAGTTGTTCTTCCAA
>JAYOZO010000007.1:0-6478 GCA_038154165.1 Thiothrix sp. | reverse complement strand
TCTTCCAATAGGTGGTGCTGATATGCCTGTCGTAGTTTCAATGCTGAACTCTTATTCTGGTTGGGCAGCTTGCGGTATTGGTTTTACATTAGAAAATACTGCTTTAATAATTACTGGAGCTTTAGTTGGTTCATCTGGAGCTATTTTAAGTTACATAATGTGCAAGGGAATGAATAGATCTATTGTAAGTGTTTTATTAGGAGGGTTTGGTGGTGATTCAGATGGAGTAGCAGCAATAGCTGGTGGTCCAAAAGGAAACGTAAAACAAGGAAGTGCTGATGATGCATCATTTATTATGAGCAATGCACAAAAAGTTATTATTGTTCCAGGATATGGTATGGCGGTTTCGCAAGCCCAGCATGCTTTAAGGGAAATGTGCGATATTTTAAAAGAAAAAGGGGTCGAGGTTAAATATGCTATTCACCCAGTAGCAGGTAGAATGCCTGGGCATATGAATGTATTACTTGCAGAAGCCAATGTTCCTTATGATGAAGTTTTTGAACTTGAGGAAATAAACCATGAATTTGCAACAGCTGATGTAGCTTTTGTTATCGGAGCTAATGATGTTACTAACCCATTAGCAAAAACAGATCCCCAAAGCCCAATATATGGAATGCCAATCCTTGACGTTGAAAAAGCAGCGACAACTTTATTTTTAAAAAGATCTATGGCTTCAGGTTATGCTGGTGTTGATAATGATTTATTTTTTAGAGATAAAACTATGATGTTGCTTGGCGATGCAAAAAAAACTACAGAAGAAATAGTTCAGTCATTAAATTTAATCTAGTTAAGCAATTAAATTTTTTAGGTCTAATGGGGAATTGATTATATAATCACAGCCCCATTTTTTTATATCACTCTTATTTTCAATGAACCCATATGATGCAGCAATTGAGAACATATTTGCCGAATTTGCAGCTTGAATATCTCGTAAATCATCTCCAATATAAGCACAAAGAACAGGTTCGCAAGAAATTTTTTCTGCTGCATATAACAAAGGTTTGGGATTAGGTTTTTTTACATTTAATGTATCGCCGGCTACGATACAATGTGGCTGATATCTTAAGTTAAGCTCTTTAATTATAGGAATTACTAAAAATCCAGGCTTATTAGTAACTATGCCCCACTTGTAGTTTTTAGAAATTATTAAACCTATGATTTCATTGATTCCATCAAATAGTCTAGTATTTATATAATAATTATCTTTATAAATTTCTAAATAATCATGAATATATTCTTTTCTTTCATTTTCTGTTAGTTCAGGGCAAGAGTAACTTATTAATCCACTAGCTCCTTTTGATATAAAGTTTTTAGCTTTATCAATATTCACATTTGCTCTATTTTTATTGGCCAGTAAAATATTTAGGCAATTAATCATATCAACTGATGTATCAGCAATGGTACCATCAAAATCAAAAAGTATTGCTTCAATTTTTCTGTTAGTCATTATTTTTTTTACAATGAATTATATAATTTATATTTAAGTCATCTGATTCGTAAAAACTTTGATTAAATATATTGTAGCTTATTCCTTTAATATTTTTTATAACTAAATTATTTTTTCTAAGTATTGAAGAAAATTCTGAGGGTTTGATAAAGTTTTTATAATCATGTGTTCCTTTTGGTAATATATTTAATATATATTCAGCGCCTATTATTGAAACTATAAATGAAATTAAATTTCTATTTAATGTAGAAAAGAATAAATCAGATTTTTTTTTTGTAATATCAGCGCAATTTCTTATTAGTTTTTCTGGATTTGAAACATGTTCTATTAATTCTAAACAAGTTAACACATCATATCTTTCATCTGATTTTTTTATTAAATCTTCAAGACTTATTGATTCGTAATCAATTTTTAAATCATTAATTATTTGGTGTGTTTTTGCAATCTCTATAGCATTTTTTGACATATCAATACCTTTTACTCTTGTATTCTTTGAAATTAAATTTTCGCATAATAAACCCCCGCCACAGCCTACATCTATTATTGACTTATTTTTTAGATCAATACTATTTTTTATAAAATTCGTTCTTACAGGATTGAGCAAGTGAAGTGGCTTAAATGGGCCATCTGGATCCCACCAACTATAAGATATGTCATTAAATTTTTGTATTTCTTTATCATCTATATTCATACTTGTTATACTATAATATTTAAAAGAAAATCGCATTAGCAAGATATTAAATTAGCTATTTTTATTGATAATCTAGTGTAAATAATCGACTCATGGTAAAATAATGTCTTCTAGGAAGTATATTTTATGGAGACATAATGAAAGATTCTGCTAAAGAATTATTATCATCTCGTACTATAGATCAAGATATAGAGAAAGAGCAAAAAATTGCATATTTAGATTATGCAATGAGTGTAATAATGGGCAGAGCTTTACCAGATATTCGCGATGGATTGAAACCTGTTCATAGAAGAGTTTTATATGCTATGGAATCAATGGGTAATTATTCTAATAAGCCATATAAAAAATCAGCAAGAGTAGTTGGAGATGTTATAGGTAAATATCATCCCCATGGAGATACTGCAGCATATGACACTATTGTTAGAATGGCTCAAGATTTTTCAATGAGATATGTTTTGGTTGATGGCCAAGGTAACTTTGGGTCTATAGACGGTGATTCTGCTGCTGCTATGCGTTATACAGAGATAAGAATGACAAAAATATCTCATCAACTTTTATCAGATTTAGATAAAGATACCGTAGACTTTAGACCAAATTATGATGATAGTGAGGTTGAGCCTATTGTGTTGCCAACTAGAGTTCCAAACTTACTAGTTAATGGATCATCAGGTATCGCAGTAGGAATGGCAACAAATATCCCGCCTCATAACTTAACCGAAGTTATAGATGCAGTAATTGCACTTAGCAAAAAACCTGATATGTCAGTTAAAGATTTAATGAAATATATTGTCGGACCTGATTTTCCCACTGGTGGAATAATAACTATAAATAAAAAAGAGACAGACGGTATTTTAGCTGCTTATGAGAGCGGTAAAGGTAAAGTTATTATGCAGGCAAAACATAAAATTGAAGATTCCAAAAAAAATCAAAAGGAAAAAATTATAATTACAGAATTACCATATCAGGTTAATAAAGCAAAATTAATTGAAAGGATAGCTGAGTTAGTTAGAGATAAAAAGATAGAGGGTATTTCAGAGTTAAGAGACGAATCAGACAAAGACGGAATGAGGATAGTAATAGAAATAAAAAAATCTGAAAACAGTGAAGTGTTATTAAATAATTTATTTCAGCAAACACAATTAAGAGCTTCTTTTGGAATCAATATGGTCGCATTATTAAATGGAAAGCCAAAAACTGTTGGCTTGAAAGTTATATTAACCGCGTTTATTGAGCATAGAAAAGAGGTAGTAACCAGAAGAACAAGATTTGAATTAAGAAAAGCTAAAGAAAAGGCTCATCTTTTAGAGGGATTAGCTGTAGCTTTATCTAATATTTATGAGATAGTTAAGTTAATCAAAGAATCAAAAACTACACAAGACGCAAAAACAAAGCTTTTGAAAAAAAGTTGGATGCCTGGTCTTATAATTAAAATGCTAGATAATTCAGATAATGAAATTACAAAGCCAGAAGATTTAAGTGACGATTTTGGTTTAATAAAAAACAAATATTATCTTTCTGAAAATCAGGCGCAGGCAATTTTAGAAATGAGATTAAGTAGACTGACTGCATTAGAGCAAGATAAAATTCTTTCAGAGTATAAAGACCTAATTAAAGATATAAAAAAGTATGAGCTAATTTTAAAAGATATAAATGTGTTGATGGATTTAATCAGGGAAGAACTAAATGAGATCAAAAAAGAATTTGGTGATCCAAGGAAAACAGAATTGAAAGATTTTATTAATTTTTCAGAAAAGGATCTAATCAAAGAAGAAAATTTAGTAATAACTTTGTCTCAAGAAGGTTATTTAAAAGCCCAAGCGGCAGATGCATATAGTGCACAAAAAAGAGGTGGCAAAGGAAAAATTGCGGCAACATTCAAGGAAGAGGATTTTATTAAAAAACTTGTTGTTGCAAGTTCCCATGATTCTATTTTATGTTTTTCAAATAGAGGTCAAGTATATGAGCTGAAGACTTATAAAGTTCCTCAGTCAAATAGAGGCTCAAAAGGAAAACCAATAATTAATATTCTTAATTTGCAATCTAAAGAAGAAAAAATAACTGCAATGCTCAATGTTAAAAATTATGATGAGAATTTATTTGTTATTATGGCAACAAGAAATGGGCAAATTATTAAAAATAAATTGTCTGTTTTTTCAAATCTAAGAGCAAGTGGTGTAAAAGCAGTTAATTTAAAAGATGGTGATAGTCTTATAGGGGCTTGTATTTCTAATGGGAAAAATGAAGTAATGTTGTTTTCTGCTTTAGGCAAAGCTATTAAAATCAGTGAAGATCAAATTAAATGTCAAAATAGAGGCGGCTCTGGAAATATTGGTATGAGAATGAAAAATAGCCATGTTGTAAGTATGATTAGTAGTCATAAAGGTGATACCGATTACATACTTGTGGCAACAGAAAACGGTTATGGGAAAAGAACCGAAATTAGAGAATTTGAAAATCAAGGTAGAGGTGGCCAAGGGAAAATAGTCTCTAAAACAACTCTAAGAAATGGTTTGGTTATTGGGGCTTTGAAAGTAAATGAAAGCGATGATTTAATGCTTATTACAGATCACGGAACACTTCAAAGAATATCTGTTAAAGATATTTCAGTAATTGGAAGAAATACACAAGGTTTAACTTTGCAGAAATTAAAGCAGGGTGAAAAACTAATAGAAATTGCAAAAGTACAGGAAACTTCAAACAATATAAAAAATGAGTGAAGATATAAAAAAAATAAGAAATAAAATTGATTCTTTGGATAAAGAGATTCTTGAATTATTAAACGAAAGAGCAAATCAAGCTATTAAAATATCTAAAGAGAAAAAGAAAATTGATAACTCAGATAATTTTTATAGTCCTGAAAGAGAAGCTCAAGTTATAAATACTATTAAAAAAATTAATAGTGGGCCTTTAACAGACGATAGTATTATAAAAATATATCGAGAAATAATGTCATCTTGTTTATCCTTAGAAGCACCACTAAAAGTTTCTTACTTAGGACCAGAGGGAACATACACTCAAATTGCGGCTAAAAATCATTTCGGGGCATCAGTATTATCAGTGTCAAAATCTTCGGTAGAAGAAGTTTTTATGTCTGTGGAAAGAAGAGAGACTCATTATGGTGTTGTTCCAGTAGAAAATTCTACTCAAGGAATAGTATCTTCAACTCTAGATATGTTTATGAAATCTTCACTTAAGATTTCTGGTGAAATTGAGATGTTAATTCACCACAATGTGTTATCAAAATGTAAAGTATTATCAGATATAAAAAAAATATATGCTCATCCACAATCTTTTTCTCAATGTAAGGAGTGGCTAGATAAAAACTTACCAAATTGTGAAAAAATTAATTCTGCAAGCAACGCTGATGCAGCTTTAGTAATTTCCAAAGAAAAAAATTCTGCAGCAATTGCAAGCGATTCGGCTGCAGAAATTTATTCATTAAATATATTGGCTAAAAATATAGAAGATAATCATAATAATTCAACTAGATTTTTAGTTATAGGTGATAGAAATACAGAGCCTTCGGGAAAAGACAAAACAAGTATTATTGTTTCTACAAAAAATAATTCAGGAGCTTTATATGACCTTTTAGAACCACTCTCAAAATATAAAGTTAGCATGACTAGAATTGAATCAAGACCATCTAGGCATAATAATTGGGAATATATTTTTTATTTAGATTTAGATGGTCATATTAAAGATAATTCTCTAAAAAAAGCAAATGACGAAATTAAAAAAAAGGCTAGCTTATATAGATTCTTAGGATCATATCCAGCTGCCTCACGCAATTAAAATGGCTAATAATTTTAATAAAAAAATTGATACTATTTTGATAATCGGTCTAGGATTAATAGGAGCCTCCTTATGTAAATCGTTAAAAAAAAATTCTATCTATAAAAATATTGTGGGTTATGATATTGACAACTCTGTATTGAATTATGCTACTGAAAATAATATTATAGATTTTGCAATAAAAGATCTTTCAAGTGGGGTTGATAAAGCAGACCTTATAGTGATTTGTACTCCTGTATCGACAATAAATAATTTATTAAAAGAAATTCAATGCTTCTTTAATACTGATAAAGTATTTACTGATACTTTAAGTTCAAAAAAATTAATTATCAATTCAATTAGTGATCTTGGAATCAGAAATATAAATAATTTTGTTCTCTCTCATCCAATGGCTGGCACTGAAAATTATGGCATAAAAAATTCAAAAGATAATTTATTTAATAATGCAACAACTATTATCAGTCCTTTGAAATCATCTATTAAATCAAGTTTAGAAGTAGTAAAAATTTTTTTTGAATCTATTTGAACAAGTTGTGTTGAAATTTTAG
>JAYOZO010000006.1:28163-32102 GCA_038154165.1 Thiothrix sp. | reverse complement strand
AAAAAGAATGTCTTTGTCTAACTAAATATTTTAAGTAATTGAAATTATTATATTTTATTTAGTGCGTCCTTATGTCTTCAGATTTAGATTTTCTAGATATTTTAGCTTTTGTTATATCTAATCCTGGTATGGACTTTTCAAGGGCTATTGATAATACTTCCTCAACCCATTCAACTGTTTCTATCTTAAGATTATTTTTTATATTATCTGGAATTTCATCTAAATCTTTTTCATTTTCTAGCGGAATTATTACAGTTTTAATTCCAGCTCTTAAAGCTGCAAGCATTTTTTCTTTTAACCCTCCTATTGGTAAAACCTGGCCATGAAGATTTATTTCTCCTGTCATAGCAACAGATGATTTTACAGGCACTTTTGTTAATGCTGAAACTAAAGAAGTTGTTATACCAATTCCTGCGCTAGGGCCATCTTTAGGTGTTGCTCCTTCTGGAAAATGAACATGGATATCTTTCTTTTCATAAAAATCTTCTTCAATACCTAGATTTAGAGCTCTTTTTCTAACAATTGTCATTGCTGCTCTTATTGACTCTTGCATTACATCACCTAATTGACCAGTAAGTATATATTTACCTTTACCAGGAATAACAGCTGTCTCGACACTTAAAAGTTCACCGCCTACTTCAGTCCAGGCCAATCCATTTACTAAGCCAATAACATTTTCTTTTTCAGCTTCTCCATGTTTAAACCTTTTAACGCCAAGAAATTCTGTTAAGTTATTTTTATCAATTTTGATATTTTTAACTTTTTTATCTAAAAGTAATTTTTTTACAACCTTTCTACATATCTTGGATATTTCTCTTTCAAGATTTCTTACTCCTGCCTCTCTTGTATAAGACCTAATGATTTCGATAAAGGTATTTTTATTAAACTTTATATCTTTGTTTGTTAAACCATTATTTTCAAGTTGTTTTGGTATTAGATATTTTTGTGCAATACTATCTTTTTCATTTTCTGTATACCCAGGGATTCTTATAACTTCCATTCTATCTAAAAGCGGGCCTGGTATATTCATAGAGTTTGACGTGGCTACAAACATTACATCAGATAAATCAAAATCAACTTCCAAATAATGATCCGAAAATGTATCGTTTTGCTCAGCATCTAATACTTCGAGTAATGCTGATGATGGATCTCCTCTAAAATCCATAGCCATTTTATCGATTTCATCAAGTAAAAAAACAGGATTTTTAACCCCGACTTTAGAAAGGTTTTGAATAATTTTTCCTGGAAGAGATCCTATATAAGTTCTTCTGTGACCTCTAATTTCTGCTTCATCCCTAACTCCTCCAAGAGACATTCTGGTAAATTTTCTTCCAGTAGCTTTAGCAATAGATTTCCCTAAACTTGTTTTACCAACGCCTGGAGGACCTACTAAACATAATATTGGCCCTTTAAGTTTTCTTACTCTTTGCTGAACGGCTAGGTATTCAAGTATTCTCTCTTTAACTTTTTCTAGACCATGGTGATCATCTTCAAGAACTCGCTCTGCAAATGACAAATCTTTTGTAACCTTCGTTTTTTTCTTCCAAGGAACATTTACTAAAACATCTATATAATTTCTTAGAACTGAAGCTTCTGCAGACATTGGTGACATCATTTTTAATTTATTTATGTCACTTTTTGCTTTTTGCAAGACTTCTTTAGGCATTCCACTTTTTTCAATTTTTTGTTCTATTTCTTCAATTTCATTTGGCACATCGTCCATGTCTCCAAGTTCTTTTTGTATAGCTTTCATTTGCTCGTTTAAGTAATATTCTCGCTGACTTTTCTCCATTTGATTTTTTACTCTTCCTCTTATTTTCTTTTCAACCTGGAGAATATCTAATTCATTTTCGATTAGATTAATTATTTTTTCTATACGACTCTTAACATTACTAATTTCTAAAATAGATTGCTTTTCTTCCATTTTTAAAACCATATGTGCTGCGATTGTGTCAGCAAGTCTTGAAGCGTCGTCTATGCCAGATAACGAAGTCATAACTTCTGGGGCTATTTTTTTATTTAATTTTACGTATTGATCAAAGGAATCAATTAAAGATCTAGAAAGTATTTCAATTTCTCTATCATCCGTAAAATCTTCATCAACAATTTTTACCCTTGTTTCAAAATATGTGTCGCCATATATTTCTCCTATTATCTCAGCACGGGTATCTCCCTCAACTAGAACTTTAATAGTTCCATCTGGCAACTTAAGTAATTGAAGAATAGTTGCTAATGTTCCATATCTATAAATATCAGCATCTTTTGGATCATCTAGATCTGCTGATTTTTGAGCTACTAACATAATTTTTTTATTACTATCCATCGCAGCCTCTAATGATCCTATCGATTTATCTCTTCCAACAAATAAGGGTATAACCATATTTGGGAAGACAATTACGTCTCTTAGGGGTAGAACTGGAAAAATTAGGTCGTCTGAATTATTTTTACTCATATATTTAAATATAGTTTATTTATCATATTTAAATTATGTGGGTAAATTTGAAAATTTCAAGCTGGTTTTAATCTTTAATTAGCTTTTTTTTCGCTAGATTTCTGACGATAAATTAAGTATGGCTGAGTTTCTCCTTCAATAACTGCCTCATCTATAACAACTTTAGATACATTTGGGGTTGATGGAAGATTATACATTGTATCAAGCAATACATTTTCCAAAATCGTTCTTAAACCTCTCGCTCCAGTTTTTCTCTCTTTAGCCTTCTTTGCAATCGCCATTAATGCGTTATCTCTAAACTCAATCTCAACATTTTCCATTTTAAATAATTTTCTATATTGTTTGGTAATTGCATTTTTTGGCTCGAGTAAAATCTTGATAAGCGCTTTTTCATCTAACTCGTCTAAAGTAGCAATCATAGGAAGTCTACCTACAAATTCAGGAATTAAGCCATATGATATTAAATCCTCAGGCTCTACATCATGCAACACTTTAAGTGAATCAGAGTCATCTTTAGAGCGAACCTCTGCAGAAAAACCAATACCACTTTTTTCTGTTCTATCTTTTATAACTTTATCTAGCCCAGCAAAAGCTCCGCCAACAATAAAAAGTATATTTGTTGTATCAACTTGAACAAATTCTTGCTGGGGGTGCTTTCTTCCTCCTTGAGGTGGAACAGAAGCTGTTGTTCCTTCTATAAGCTTTAGCAATGCCTGCTGAACTCCTTCTCCCGAAACATCTCTAGTAATTGAAGGATTATCTGCTTTTCTAGAAATTTTATCTATTTCATCTATATAAACAATACCATTCTGCGCCTTTTCTACGTCATAATCACATTTTTGAAGAAGTTTTTGAATAATATTTTCAACATCTTCTCCAACATAACCTGCTTCTGTGAGAGTTGTTGCATCAGCTATTGTAAAAGGAACATTTAATAATTTTGCTAAAGTTTCTGCCAGTAAAGTTTTTCCACATCCTGTTGGCCCGATCAAAAGTATATTGCTCTTAGATAATTCTACACCATCATCTTTTGAAAAATGAGATTCTAATCTTTTATAATGATTATATACAGCAACTGATAATACTTTTTTTGCTCTTGTTTGATCAATTACATACTCATCTAAAGAAGCATTTATTTCTTGCGGTTTTGGTAATTTTTTTTCTTCGTCAGGAGTTTGATCTAATAATTCTTCTCTTATTATATCATTACATAATTCAACGCACTCGTCGCAGACGAAAACTGATGGCCCAGCGATTAATTTTTTTACATCTTGTTGGCTTTTACCACAAAAGGAGCAGTACAATAATTTATTATCTATATTTTTATTATCATCATCACTCATATGATTTCCTACTAATTGATATCTTTTCTTGATTCTAGTACGTTGTCAATTAATCCATAATTTTTAGCTTCATTTGAACTCATAAAATTATCTCTTTCTGTATCTTGTGCAATTTTATTAATATCATTTCCTGTGTGTTTAGAC
>JAYOZO010000006.1:3522-28153 GCA_038154165.1 Thiothrix sp. | reverse complement strand
TCTTTTGCATGAATTTGAATATCTGAAGATTGGCCTTGAAATCCACCAAGTGGCTGATGAATCATAATTCTTGAATTATTCAAAGCAAATCTTTTATTTTTTGCCCCTCCAGCTAATAATATAGCGCCCATGCTAGCAGCTTGCCCTATACATAATGTACTTATATCAGGTTTACAAAATTGCATAGTATCGTAAATAGCCATTCCTGATGTTACTGATCCACCTGGAGAATTAATATATAATGAAATTTCTTTTTTTGGATCTTCTGACTCCAAGAATAGTATCTGAGCAATAATTACATTTGCCATGTAATCTTCTATTGGTCCTACTACAAAAACTATTCTCTCTTTTAATAGTCTTGAATATATATCATATGCTCTTTCGCCTCTAGATGTCTGCTCAACAACCATTGGTACAAGATTTAAATTATCAATATTATATTTTTTATAATTCATAACTTTAATATACTGAAATATTTTTAGTAAGTCTATCGAAGTTCAACTAAGTCATCAAATGTATAATTTTTTTCACTAACATTAGCATTATTTACAACCCATTTAACAGCTAGATTTTCTAATATTACAGATTCCATGTTTCTTTTAGCTTCTTTATTTGTATTATAATAATTTTCAATTTCAGCTTTATTACCTTGGCCACGAGATATGGTTTCAAACCAACAATCTTTATCAATATCAGTTATAGTAAATTTTTCTTTGTTTATAATTTCTCTAAGTAGCAACCCAGCTTTTACTCTATTAGAAGCTTCCTTTGTATATAATTTTTCCAAATCTTTATGGCTCATTTTAACATCGCCATTAGGGTTATTTTCTTTATCAATTCTGTGGATTTCATCGTGAACTAAGATTTTTGGTACCAAGAAGTCTTGAGACTTACTTAACTCAGAAATTACTTTTTTCTTTAAATATGACTCTATTAAAGTTTCAGAATCTTTTTTCATACCTTCCTCGATTTTAGAGTGTAATGTATCAATTTTACCATCTTCAATGCCAAGTTTTTTTATAAATTCAGTATCAATTTTTGATTTTTTAGATTCTAAAATTTCTTTTATTTTTATTTTAAAATTAACAGGCTTAGATGCTAATTTTTTGTCTTGATAGTCATCAGGAAATTTAATATCTAATATTTTTTCTTCTCCTGCACAAAGTCCTTCTAACCCCTCTTCAAAACCTGGAATTAGCTGCTTACTCCCTAATTCGATCATAAAATCTTCAGCTTTATTATTTTCAAATTCTTGTCCATTTATTGTGCCAACAAAGTCAACTTTAACTCTATCGCCATTTTTTGATTTTCTTTTAACGACATTCCACTCTTTATATTGGTTTGCAATTTTATCAACTGCTTTTTCAAGATCTTTTTTTTCAATTTTTAAAATTGGTTTTTCTATTTTAATTTTATCAATATTTTTCAATTTTATATCAGGCATTACTTCTATAATAGCTTTAAAAGCAAGCTGATCTTCGCTCTTAGCTTTTTCTATAGAAATTTTTGGGGGTGCTACAGGATTTAATTTTTCTTCTAATATAGCTTTAATATAATTTTGCTCAATATGATAACTTAATGATTCATTATAACATTGTTGATAATATTTACCCTTGACAACGTTGATAGGTATTTTACCTTTTCTAAAACCTTTTAAATCAAGAGTTTTACTTAGCTCTATTAATTTTGAGTTAATAGTAGGTTCCATTTCTTTAATATCAAAATTAATAATTAATTCTTTTTCCAGGTCTTTTAAATCCTTAATCTTATGAGACATCTTTATTGATCTCCTGTCATATTAAATTGGTGCGAAAGGAGAGACTCGAACTCTCACGGGTTACCCCACTGGTACCTAAAACCAGCGCGTCTACCAATTCCGCCACTCTCGCAAAAATATTTCTTAAATTTAACATATAAAAATGCAATGATCTTTATGTCAATGTATTATAATCTAAATATGAAAAATATAGTCTTTTTTACAATATATATAGTTTTTTTTGCAATATTGTCATCTATTCTATTTTCCGTATTGTACATGCAATTTGACGAACAACCAATATTTGCTTTAAATAAAGCAATAAAATATGGGGGTATACTTTTATGTATTGTTTTTATATTCCCGACTTTAAAACTAAAAGGATTATATAATAGAAGTTTAATTGGCTTTACTGAGCCAAAAAAAGAATTTATTTTAAATATATTTAAAAGTTTTTTCACTAGTTTAATTTTGTCTATCCCACTGATTTTTTTATTTTTATTTCTAGATATGAGAAATTTAAATAATGATCAAATATTTTTTGACGGTTTTTTAACAATAATAATATTTACAATACTAATTAGTTTCGTAATTTCGTTTATCGAAGAGTCTTTTTTTAGAGGAATTTTAATTCAAAAAAATCAAAGTATTTTACAATCGATATATATTATATTATTAAGCAGCACAGTATATTCACTTTTTCATTTTATAAAAATTCCATTAATACTAAATGAAGAAATTTTTTGGAATACGGGATTAATAGAAATTTTTAATGTGTTTTCAAACTTTTATAATTTGATCTCTTTTGACGCTGCAATTACACTTTTAGTTTTTGGTATATTGCTAGGATTTATAAGAATTAAAACTATGTCAATTTCATACTGCATTGGCATTCATGCTGGATTTGTATTTGTAATAAAAATTTTTAGGCAAAACACAACTGTAAACTTTGATTCAAAGTATAATTTATTATTAAGTTCATATGACCATTTTACTGGGCATTTATCAACTTTGTGGATTGTCATTATTTTAACTTTATATTTAATATTCATTAAAAATAAAGATAAACTATAAAATATTAATTTACATCATTCTAGAAAATCCTATATTACACTTAAAATCAGGGTTCATCTGTGGGCCATTCACGTCATAATATATTGGTGTTCCACACTGGAAGCCAATTCGTGAATTTGAATTTGGAAGTTTAAAATTTATTCCAATATTCGATGTTACACTTAAATGCGAGTGAAAATATTCATTCCAAGTAGGCGTATTTGTCATTCTATTTGGTGATCTACCTTTAATATTATCTTTATGCTCAATATCTAATCCAAATGATACACTAAACAAATTATTAATTGGCTTGGCAACCCAAGCAGATGCTTCCCTAGAATCGCCGTATTTCCAGCCTTTACTATTATAATCAAGCCGTTCTAGTATATTTGCTTGAAATCCATATGACCAATCATCATATATTTCTTGAAAACTATAACCAAAAGTTAAATCATATGTTCCAGAACCTATTTGCATTGGATATGGCAATGTCTGTAATTCTCCACTAATATTATGATCTTTTTCATCATACTCCCCTGTTGGAATTGATAATGCTAATTTGAGAACTGAATTGTTTGATAATTTATATAACCCAGCAATGCTTAAGTCTCCAAAACCTCGACTACTAGTTTTATGTAATTTACCAGCCATCATTCCTGTTAACATTTTCATTTCCATTTCTTTTTCAATATATGGAATCATAGCCATTAAAGTTAATTTATTACTATATGCATACATTGCGCTTAACATATGCATGTTCATTGTCATATCTAATGGCGTCATAGAATAACCAAGACCTTGAATAAAGCTTTCGGTAACAGAACTAGTCCCATCTTTACAACAATCCATCTCCATGACCCCATATTTATATTGGAACGATAATTTTTTAGCCATCATGTTCTTACCGCCTTTTACTCCTATAGGATATGCATAATCAGGTCTTTTCATGTTCTTCATCATGCCCATATTATGTTCCATTTTTTTATGGTGTGAATGATCGTGATTTTTACCCTCTTGCATCTTTTTCACTAAAAATACCGCTGATAATTTTTTGTCATTAATGAATTCAAAAATAATATTAATTTTTTTATTTTCTGGCATATCTTCTTTTGGCCCTATCAGCATTAGATGATAGCTCATAGGTTTAAATTCAATCTGACTTTTCGCTGGAATTACTAAAGAATTTTGTTTAACCATTTTCATTACGTCACCATCTTTAATGGTATTATGTATTTCAATAGATTTAAACTTGTCACTTTTTAGATTGAGCAAAGTCATATCCTCATCCGAATTATTAGATATTATAAAATATCCTGCAGTTATTTTGGCGTTTGCCGGCATCATTCTAATATACGAATTCTCAACAACTAGCTCAGACGCATATGCGTTAGAATATATTGATATAATAATCAATATTTTTACCAAATTTTTCATTTTTATTTTCCTTTTTATTAGATTGCTTGCTAATTTCTAATTATAAAAATTAGGCAATGCTTATTAATTTTATATATATTTTAAAAATTAAATTTTAATAATTGGAGGAGCCCTAATGGAGAGTTTACTTAAGTAAATTTCATCTTGAATATAAATTTTAGGTAAAGAGTTTTTAAATTCCTTAAAATAATAAGGTTTATAAGAGAGTGGTAAGCTAATTATAAAATTTGAATGCACATCTAAGCAGCAAAGCATTACTGATGTTCCATCATTACTGGTCTGATTTTCTGTATTAGGCGATATAAATTTTATTCCATCAGCTGTACACAACTTAATATCTGAGGAGTTTGTGTCATTAAATATTTGTGAATATGTGGTATTAAAATATCCATGCACTATTGCTATTGCAATCAAAAACCTAGAATATTTATTATTAAATCGCATTTATAATATTGCTATTTATTTATCAAAATTATTATAATTAATGACAAAACTATAATGATAGAATTTACCATTACCGATAGTAAATGTAAAATTTTAAATTTTTTTTGATTATTTTTATCGCGTGCTTTATTGATCTGGGGCATTAACAAATAATTACTTATAATAAATAAAAATAATATAGTTCCTGATAAATTTAGTATTTCACCAAATATTTCTGCATTTATTAAGAGTATTACAAGAACAAGATACTGTAATCCATTATAAAAATAATATGTAGGAAATATTGATCTAACAAATTTTCCAGCATCCTCATTTGATAAAACTGAGAAAATTTTTGGCGCAATTGCTATTGAAAAAAATAGCATTGAACCTAAAACTAAAGAGGGAATAATTTTTATAATCAAATACATTTTACTCTCCAATACTTAATTTTATATAATTTTTATAAATTTACTTCCTATAAAATTTTATGAAGTTTAGTGGGGCGAGAGACGGGGATCGAACCCGCGACAACCGGTACCACAAACCGGCGCTCTACCAACTGAGCTACTCCCGCCATATAAATGGCACGCCTGGTAGGACTCGAACCTACTACCCTCGGATTAGAAATCCGATGCTCTATCCAAATGAGCTACAGGCGCATCAAATGGTCGGGGTAGAGGGATTTGAACCCCCGACATCCTGCTCCCAAAGCAGGCGCGCTACCAAACTGCGCTATACCCCGAATTACCCTCTTATATTATACGAAAAAAAAGGAATAACTTTACAAATTTATATTAATTAATCAACATGATATTTTTACTGATGAATGGTATTCTAATCAAAAAAAATATACATACAAGGATATTAACTGTCTATATATGAAAAAAATTATCAAATTTCTTATTTTTCCTTTAATAATCTTTATAAATAATGGAGTATATGCAGAAATGAATGCAAAAATTTTAATAGAAACATCAATGGGCATTATTAAAATTGAACTATATAATGATAAAGCGCCTATAACATCTCAAAACTTTATACATTATATTGAATCAGGTTTTTTTTCTGGGACAATATTTCACAGAGTCATAAAGAATTTCATGATCCAAGGCGGGGGTTTTACAGAAGATATGCAGCAAAAGGAAACTAAACCACCAATCAAAAACGAAGCTGATAATGGACTAAGCAATAAAAGAGGAACCATAGCTATGGCAAGAACAACTGAACCTCACTCTGCAACTGCGCAATTTTTTATTAATCTTAAGGATAATGATTTTTTAAACTTTAACAAAAAGAGTATTGAAGGTTGGGGTTATTGTGTTTTTGGCATGGTATATGAAGGATTAGAAGTTATAGATAAAATAGCTGAAATAAAAACTGGAAGTTATGGTCCACATCAAGATGTTCCTGAAACACCAGTAGTTATAAATAATATAAGTATTGAAAAGTAACAAATGCAAAATATATATTTTATATCCGATGTACATATAGATGCAGAGAATAAAAATGTTACAAATAAATTTTTAAAATTTATTAATGATAAAAACACAGATATGAAAGAACTTTATATTTTAGGAGATCTTTTTGAATTCTGGATAGACGATAAATACGATATAAAAAAAAACTCAAAAGTAATTTCTGCACTTCAAAGTATATCTAAAAAAGGCGTTAAAGTTTTTTTTATACATGGTAATAGAGATTTTATGATTGGTAATACTTTTTCAAAAAAAACTAATATAAAGATATTGCCTGAAAATCATATCCTCAGAATAAACAACAGAGAAATTTTATTAACACATGGTGACTTATTATGCACAGATGATATTGATTATCAAAAATTTAGAAAAGTCATAAGAAATAAATTAGTTATAAAAACTTTCAACTTATTTAACAATTCTTTAAAAAAACGTATTGCAAATTATTTAAGAAGAAAAAGCAAACAAATTACATCGCAAAAATCTGAAAATATTATGGATGTTAATGAAAAAACTGTTTTAAGTTTTTATAAAAAATATAATACTGATATAATAATTCAAGGGCATACGCATAGGAAAAACATTCATACTATAAAAACAAAAAATAAAAATTATATGCGTTATGTTTTAGGTGATTGGCACAACTCTCCTAGCTATATAATTTTGAAAAATAATAAAATGGAGCTATTTGATATATAGTTTAATTTTTAATCGCAAGCATTAAATCCATTACATTAGTCCCTGTAGGACCTGTTGTAATCAAAGAGTTTGTTTTTTCTAAATAATTGCCTGCATCTGCATTTTTAATATATATATCAAAATCTAAATTATAACTTTGCCCTAACTTATATGTATTCCCATCTACTAAACCCCCTGCATCATTTGTTGGCCCATCTGTGCCATCAGTACCTGCTGATAAGAATACAATCTCCTTGTTTTTTATTTTTTTTGCCATTATTAATGCTAGCTGTTGATTCCTTCCACCCCTGCCGGGATTATTCGGAAGATTTACAGAGGTTTCTCCGCCCCAAATATGCAAACCCCTTTCGCAATTATTTAAATATTTACTTATATATTCTGCAACTTCATGCACATCACCCTCTATAAAATTATTATGTAAAAATGTCTTGTAATTTAAAGAATCAGCAAAATTTTTACAGGCAAGTTTAGCATCATCAAGTTTTGCAATTATTTCTGTTTTAATATTAGAAAAATATTTTATACTTGGGCAACTAATTGATTTTACTAAATTTAACTTATCCAGAATATCTTTATCATAGCTGTCTTTATTTATTTTTACATCATCAAATGACAAAGGTCCAGATGCAATAATTTTTGGATCATCGTATGGTACATCAGAAATTGCAAGCACAGTTGTGCGTCTAGACTTTATAAAATTTGCTAATTTGCCACCTTTAATTTTTGAAAAATGTTTTCTAATAGCATTTATATCATTGATATTATAGCCTCTTGATAATAGGGCATTTGTTAAACTCATTAAATCCTCTAAACTAAACCCTTCTTCCAATGCCTCAACTAGACTTGAGCCCCCGCCTGAAATGAAAAATAAAAATTCATCGTCATCATCTTTTGAGTCTATAAATTCTATCAATTTTTCACCACATTTTAAACTTGTCAATGAAGGAGTAGGATGATCAGATTCAAAACAATTAATATTATTATATTTGTTTAAGCTATCTTCTAAATGATTTCTTTTTGTAATTACTAGACCAGACTTTATCTTTAAACTTTTATGTTCAAGAGCAGCCAATGCCATAGAGCTGGCAGCTTTACCTAAAGAAACTAAATTTAAATTTCCGGGTATTATATTATCGTCTAAATATTTTTTTACGGCATTATAACCAAGAACTCTATCCACGCCAGCTAGAAATATTTTTTTTATATTTTCTTTATCACTCATTTCGTTTCTTATGTAATATAAACAAAAGCTTTAGCAATTTTTAAATTGCAAAGTGTGATAATATCATTATTGCTCATTCTAATACATCCATGTGAGGCCTTTTTTCCCAACAGATTTTCTTCGTTAGTTCCGTGAATATAAATATATCTATTATAAGTGTCAACATTGCTACCTTTGTTAATTCCTTCTTCTAACCCACCAAGCCAGAAAATTCTTGAACATATAATATCTTCATCGGATCTCGAGCTCCCAGAAATTATCTTTGCTTTTTTGTTTGTTGGCTTTCTACTTTTAAAAATTGTTAAAGGTTCTTCGTTTTCTCCAATTATTTCTTTTATATAATGTGCCCCCAATGGCGTTTTTTTGCTGCCATTTTCAAAGCCTTCGCCGTATTGAGAAGATGATATCTTAAAACTTTTTATTAGTGCGAAGAACTTATAAACCTCTAGGTTTTGTTTCTTTATATTAATAATAATAATTAAATCTTTATTTAATTTGTTATTTTTATAATTATCAAAAATTGATTTAATGTTTTTCATTATTATAATTACATGATTGATTAAGAATTTTGATATATTATGTTGAGTGTCTTTTTTTTTCTAGCTCCTGAAAGTATTTTTTACTTACATTTGTTAGATACTCTCCTGTAAAAACTGAAGTTTCAAATTTTTTTATATTTTGATTTCCAGCCTGCACAGCATAAACTAAATCTTCTAGATCTTGATAAATGAGCTTGTCTGCACCAATTTCTTTACAAATTTGATCAGTATTTTTTCCATTGGCAATTAAATCGTTTTTACTTGGCATATCAATACCATATATATTTGGAAATCTTATTGGAGGCGATGCAGAAGCAAAGTAAACTTTTTTAGCCCCAGAGTCTCTTGCCATTTGAACTATCTCTCGTGATGTAGTTCCTCGAACAATTGAATCATCAACTAATAAAACATTTTTATCTTTAAATTCTGAGACTAATGGATTTAATTTATACCTTACTGATTTTTTTCTTACAGCCTGTCCTTGCATAATAAAAGTTCTTCCTATATATCTATTCTTAATTAGTCCTTCTCTATAATTTTTATTTAGTCTTATAGCCATTTCTAATGCAGCTGTTCTGCTTGTATCAGGTATTGGAATTATTACATCTATATCATTGTCCGCCCACTCCCTTAATATTTTGTTTGCTAATTGTTTACCCATTCGCATTCTTGCTTCTTGCACATTTACACCATCTATTATTGAGTCTGGTCTTGAAAAATAAACGTATTCAAAAATACAAGGAGTAAGATTTAAATTATCGGAATAGATTGAAGAATGAAGTTTTCCTTTGATATCTATAAATACTGATTCACCAGGATTTAAATCTTTAACTGTCTCATATCCTAATAAATCCAAGGCCACACTTTCTGAAGATACAATATAACTATAACCTGTAGTATTTTTTTTTCTACCTAAAATTAAAGGTCTAATACCATGTGTATCTCTAAAAGCAACTAACCCATACCCTGCTATTAATGCAACAACAGCATACGCACCAGAACATCTTTCGTGAACACCATTTATCGCACTAAATACATCAGAAATTTTAAAAGATGAAGAATCAACATTTAGAAGCTCGTGAGCAAAAACATTTAAAAGTACCTCGGTATCAGATTGAGTATGTATATGTCTCTTATCGTTAACCAATAATTCATTTCTTAAGAGTTCAGAATTATCCAAATTACCATTATGCGCTAATGCAATACCATATGGTGAATTTACGTAAAATGGCTGAGCTTCATCCTTTCCGTGGCTTCCAGATGTTGGGTATCTAACGTGTCCAATTCCCATATTGCCTATGAGTTCAAGCATATCATTAGTATCAAAAACATCATTTACAAGTCCTTTTCCTTTTTTTTGATATAAATTATTTTCATGGCAAGTTGCAATTCCAGCAGAGTCCTGACCTCTGTGCTGCAACACAGTTAATCCATCAAATAAACTTTGATTAACAAATTTATCATCAATTATTCCAATGATTCCACACATGTTCTAATTGTACACCAATTTTAAAAAAATACTCTACAAACAAAGAATTTTTATAAATAGAATTTGATAAATCCAAATATTTAAAATAATCAAAAAAAGCTACAAAAAGCATAATGATAACTATACCCTTTAAGAAGCCAAATAATAAACCCAAGGTTTTATCAAGAAATATATTGTTTAAACTATACGAAATTGCTAGAAAAGTCCTGCTAAAAATAAAAGTTAATATTGCAGAAATAATAAAAATTAAAATAAAACCAATAATTAAATTAGAAAATTTAGGATAATTTGTTAAATCCAAATTTAAAAAACTAATTAAATAATTCCCAATATCTCTTGCAAAAAAATAACTTAAAATTATAAATATAAAAATATTAACTAAATTTTTTACTTCTTTTTTATACCCTCTAAAAAAACCAAAAGTTGAAAAAATAATAAGAATGATCAAAATAAAAAGATCTAATATTTTATAATTTTCCATATCTTTACTTTTTAAAATATGATTCTATTATGTAGGAATTTTCAAAATTTTTATTCTTTATTATTTCTAAATAATTTTTTTTTGCAACTGACGCAGAAAAAAATGGCCCTATATTTACAACATATATAACTTTTTCATTAGTTTTAGTTTCTAGTATATGAGCTTTGTGTTTGTATAAATCAAGTTTGTTTAATTGTTTTTCAGCATTTTCTTTAATTGAAAAAGATCCAACTCGTATAATCCAGTTTTTTTCTCCAAGATCATTACTTTTATCATTCAATTCGTTACTATTTTTTATAA
Source organism: Thiothrix sp. (assembly GCA_038154165.1). GTDB lineage: Bacteria > Pseudomonadota > Gammaproteobacteria > Poriferisulfidales. Next base: position 17,279 of record JAYOZO010000006.1, on the reverse strand, counting down.
TAACACTTTCTTCTTTTATATTTATATCGTTAATTACTAAATTATCTTTTATATCTAACTTATTTACTTCATCAATATACTTAAACTTAACATTTTTTTGATCTTCAATTTTTTTAAATTTAAGATCATTTTGGCCATTGCCAGTGAATATCATTGGCGCAATTATAATTGCTATGCAAACTAAAACTATTACCCCAATTATTCTATTTTTTAAATTTTCGTTCATATATTTTATTTAAAATTGGTGCTACTGTGCGGCTCGAACCAAAGACTACTATAATATCATTTTTATTTTCAGCCTGTATAATAGCTCCATTATACGCTTCAATAATATTATTATAAACCTTAGGTTTTTCTAACTTAAAAAAGATGTTATTTCTTAAAGACTCCACTTCTAAAGATCGGTCACTATCGTTGCTAGATATATGCCAAGATTTAAATATATTTTTTGATAATTCTAACATTCCATTAATATCTTTATCTCTTAAAACGCTAAAAACCGCGTGATAATTTCTACCAGGAAAATATTTTTTCAAATTATTAAACAAAATTTCTAGGCTTTGAGTGTTATGAGCAATATCTAAAATGGTAATATGATCATCTTCTATAATCTGAAACCTTCCATAAATTTGAGAATTTTTAAGTCCATCATCAATCTTTTTTCTATTTAAGTTTATTCCTTCACAACAATATATTGCTTGTAAGGCTGTAGCAGCATTATTGATTTGTATTTTTCCTTTTAAACCTGGGTAAGAATGCTCTAAGTTAACACCGAAAGAATTATTAAATTGCCATTTTTCATCGTCTTTTAAATCAAAATTATAATCCTTGCCTAAAATATATAGTTTTGAACCTATTTCATTAGAGTATCTTAGTATAGAATCTTGAGGATTTTTGAAACCAATTATTGTAGGTTTATTCCGTCTCATAATCCCAGATTTTTCATACGCTATTTTTTCTAAGTCATTCCCTAAAATTTCAGTATGATCAAACCCTATATTAGTAATTACAGAAACATCTGGATCAAAGATATTTACAGCATCTAATCTTCCTCCTAAACCAACCTCTAAAATAATAATATCTAAATCTTTTTTTTGAAATAATAAAAAAGCCGCGAGTGTACTAAATTCAAAAAAAGTTAATGTTATATCACCTCTAAACTTTTCAATATCTTCAAAAACCATACAAATATCATCAGTTTCCGAATGAAATTTATTAATTTTTATTCTCTCATTAAATTCAAGTATATGAGGCGAAGTATAGGAGCCAACAGAATATCCGCTTTCTATAAGAAGAGACTCTAATATTGCAACTGTTGATCCTTTTCCGTTTGTTCCAGCGACAGTAATAATTTTTGCAGAAGATTTTTTAAAGTTTATTTTTTTTGCTACATTCTTAATTCTACATAAATTAAAGTCCATGTTTGTAGAGTGCAACTTACATTGCCAATGAATCCACTCATCTAGGGTAAAATTTTTCAAAGCTAGTAAAAAGTTTAAATTATTGCGACATCTGCTTTTTTTGCAGAATTATTAATTAAAGTTTTAATAATATTTGTTATCTCTAATTTCATATTTCTTCTATCAATAATCATATCAATAGCTCCGTGATCTAAAAGAAATTCACTCCTCTGGAATCCTTTTGGTAGAGTTTCTCGAACTGTTTGCTCAATAACTCTTGGTCCAGCAAAACCTATCAATGCTTTTGGTTCAGCGATATTTATATCACCTAACATTGCTAAACTAGCAGAGACACCACCCATTGTTGGGTCAGTAATTACAGAAATAAATGGAACTGAATTTTTTCTCATATCAGAAATTATGCTAGACGTTTTTGACATTTGAAATAAAGATACTAATGATTCCTGCATTCTTGCTCCGCCACTAGCTGAAAAACATATTAGAGGAATACGATGAGATATAGCTTCTTTTGCTGCTCTAGTAAATTTTTCGCCAACTACCGAGCCCATAGATCCACCCATAAATGAAAATTCAAAAGCAGCTGCAATTATATTTATACCATTAATTTTTCCTTTTATAACAATTAATGCATCTTTTTCATTTGTTATTTTTTGCGCTGCGCTAATTCTATCTTTATATTTTTTACTATCCTTAAATTATAAAAAATCCTTTGAAGATAGTTTTGAAAAAAGCTCTATTTTCCCATCAGAATCTAAAAAAATATTTAATCTTTCTCTAGCTTTAATTCTCATATGATAACTACAATTTATACATACATATTGATTGTTTACAATATCTTCTTTGTAGATAACTGTTTGACAATTTAAACATTTTTCCCATACACCTTCAGGTATGACTTTTTTATTTTTATTAGAATCAACTCTAATTCTTGATGGCATTAATTTTTCAAACCAACTCATTTATATATCTCCTAAAAAAAATCTATTTATTAAGTTTTAACCTAATAGGATTTAATAGTTCTATTATATCATTATTTATCTTAGCTTTATCATTTTGATTTTTTTCAATAATATTAACAATTGCGCTTCCAATAACTATTGCGTCAGCATTTTTTGATAATAACTCAGCGGTATTTGCGTCTTTTATGCCAAATCCTACTGCTAGTGGTATATCAACTAAGTTTTTTATATCCGCTAACTTTTCTAATGTTTTATTTATATTTAAAGATGAAGCGCCAGTCACACCCTTTAACGAAATATAATATAGAAAACCTGAAGCATATTCTAATATCTTTTTAATTCTATCTGCATTGGTATTTGGAGCTACTAAAAAAATACTTTCTAGATTATATTTTTTAAAAATATTTACAACATCTTTTGCTTCTTCATGAGGCAGATCTACAACCAAAATTGCATCAACTCCAGCTTCATTTGCTTTTTTAGCAAATAGGTCATAACCCATTCTTTCAATTGGATTAAGATAGCCCATTAAAATAATTGGCGTATCGGTATTATGTTTTCTAAAAGATTCAACTAAACTAAAAATATCCAAACAAGATACATTTTGAATTAAAGCTCTTTCACAAGCTCTTTGAATTGTTGGACCGTCAGCCATAGGATCTGAAAATGGAATTCCAAGCTCAATAATGTCAGTTCCAGATTCGACAAGTGTATTCATTATACTTAAGCTATAATTTATAGATGGATCCCCTGCTGTTATATATGAAATTAAACAAGTTTTATTTAAACTTTTTAGATCATTAAATTTTTTTTTTATTCTAGTCAAATTTCTATTCCCTCAATTCTTGCAACTGTATTTAGATCTTTATCGCCTCTTCCTGATAAATTTATAACAATATTTTCATTTTTTTTCATTTTTGATGCTAATTTTATTGCATAGGCAATTGCATGACTAGTTTCTAACGCTGGAATTATTCCCTCAACTTGTGATAATTCGTGAAATGCTCCTAAAGCCTCGCTATCAGTTGCAGATCCGTACTCAACTCTCCCCAAATCTTTTAATAAAGCATGCTCTGGACCTACACCTGGGTAATCTAAGCCTGCTGATATACTGTGCGTTTCAATTATTTGTCCATTTTCATCTTCTAATAAATATGTTCTGTTCCCGTGTAAAACCCCAATTTTACCTTTATTTAAAGGTGCTGAATGTTTATCTGTTTCGAGACCTTTACCTGCAGCTTCAACCCCATACATTTTTGAATCACTATCAATAAATGGGTAAAAAAGTCCTATTGCATTTGAACCGCCGCCAACACAAGCAACCAAAGCATCAACCTTTTTATCTAATTCTTGCATTTGCTGAATCACTTCTCTTCCAATAATTGCTTGAAAATCCCTAACTAATTCTGGATAAGGTGACGGACCAGCTACCGTACCAATAATATAAAAAGTATTATCTACATTTGTTACCCAATCTCTCAAAGCTTCATTTAATGCATCTTTCAATGTTTTTGAGCCAGAAGTAACTGGAATGACTTCTGCTCCAAGAAGTTTCATCCTATATACATTTTGTGACTGACGATAAATATCCTGCTCTCCCATAAATACAACACATTCCATTCCTAATCTTGCTGCAACTGTGGCAGAAGCAACACCGTGTTGCCCTGCTCCAGTTTCAGCAATAATTCTTGTTTTCCCCATTTTTTTAGCAAGAATAGCTTGTCCAATAGTGTTATTTACTTTATGAGCACCTGTATGACATAAGTCTTCCCTTTTTAAAAAAATATTTGCCCCATTAATTTTTTTAGTTAATCTTTCTGCAAAATATAATGGAGTAGGTCTGCCCACATAATTCTCATACTCAAAATATAATTCTTTTAAAAATTCTGTATCATCTTTTAATTTATAATACATTTTTCTAAGATCTGTTAATGGTTCAATTAAAGTCTCAGCAACAAATGTTCCACCAAATTTACCGTAATGCCCTTTTTCATCTGGGTAACTATATTTTATTAAGTTAAAATCATTCAAACTTTTTTTCTGTCTATTCTTCATTTTTGATTTGCTTTATAAATTTTCCAATTAAATTAATATCTTTTATACCTGGTGAAGATTCTACACCGCTACTAACGTCTATACCATATGGCATAAATGCTTTTATTGCATCCTTTACATTATCACAATTTAAGCCACCAGCTATTATTATAGGCTTATTTGTATCAAAACTACCTTTACTCCAATCAAAAGTTTTTCCAGTTCCTCCAATTCCATCTTTTCCATGACTATCTACTACGAAACCCTTTGCATTTGGAAATTTATAGTCTAAGTTCTTATATCCATCATTTTTTTCAGAAATTCCTTTTATATATGGAAAATTATATTTTGCGCAGTATTCATCATTTTCATCGCCATGAAACTGAATTAAATTTACCTTTAATTTACTTAAAATATTTTTAATATAGTCTTCTTTATCATTTGAGAATAAAGCTACAATTGAGGTAAAAGGTTTTAATGAAAAAATAATCTCTTTAGCTTCTTCGACAGATATGCGCCTTTTGCTCTTTTCACAAAAAACTAATCCAATAGCGTCAGCACCTAATCTTTCAGCACTTACCGCTGTTTTCACATCCATAACTCCACAGATTTTAATTTTTGTATTTTTCATAATAATTTTAACAATATTTGGGTAAGCATATCTTATTATTTATTTTAAATTTTTTATCGTACTCAATATTTACAAGATACAATCCAGATGCGGGAAATTGTTTCCCTGCATTTTTCCTATCTTTTGACAAAAGAAGATTTTCCATCCAAATTGTATCCTTTTCCCCAGACCCAACTAGAACCAAAGAACCAACTAAATTTCTAACCATATTATAAAGAAAAGAATTTGCACATATATCAATATACAAATAATCATATTTTCTAGTTATTATTATATCATTTATCTTTCTTATAGGTGAACTTGATTGGCAGTTAGCTGAGCGAAAGCAGGAAAAATCATATGTTCCAATAAGTTTTTTTGCAGCAGATTGCATTGCTTTTTCGTTTAGCTCACTTGAATAATACCAGCTTACCTTGTTTCTATTAATACAGGGCTTTAATCTGCTGTTATAAATAATATACCTATAAGTTCTACTTAAAGCAGAAAATCTTGCATGAAATTCTTTTGTCATAAACTTTGCAAAATTTATTTTAATATCATCCGGTAAAATTGAATTGAGTCCCATAACCCAATTTTGCTCAGTTCTATTAACTGTTGTATCAAAATGCGCTATCTGACCAGTTGCGTGTACACCAGCATCTGTTCTTCCACCAACATGCAATTTAATATCTTCTTGCGAAAAATTAAAAATTGATTTCTGTATTTTGCCTTGAACAGTATTTGCGTTATCTTGTTCCTGCCAACCATGATAATTTTTTCCGTCATATTCAATAGACAGTAAGACTCTCATAATATTTAATTATAAATAGTTATTAATTAATAGTTCAGCGATTTGAACGCTATTATATGCAGCGCCTTTTCTAATATTATTACTTACCACCCACATATTGATACCAGCAGGGCAAGATATATCTTCTCTAATTCTGCCAACAAATACATTATTACTATCCTCGCATTCATTTGCGGCACAAGGATAACCTCCATCTATATGTTCATCAACCAAAACAACACCTTTCCCATGTGATTTTAAAATATCTTTAACCTTTGACGCTGCTATTTTTTTTTCTAACTCAAGATGAACAGCTTCTGAATGCCCATAAAAAACTGGGACTCTTACAGTTGTTGGATTGACCTCAATTTTATTATCAAGAATTTTTTTTGTTTCCCAAACCATCTTCATTTCTTCTTTCGTGTATCCATTTTCCATAAATTTATCTATTTGAGGTATTACATTAAAAGCTATTTGCTTAGGGTAAACATTTATTTTAAGTTTTTCATTATTAACAAAATTAATTACTTGGCTTTTTAATTCCTCTATTGCTAAATTTCCTGATCCAGAGACTGCTTGATAAGTACAAACATTAATTCTTTTAATTCTTGAAACATCATGTATTGGTTTTATTGCTACTAACATTTGAATAGTTGAACAATTAGGATTAGATATTATTCCAGTCTCTTTATATTTAATTATATCGTCACCATTAACTTCAGGAACAATTAAAGGAACATTTTCTTCATATCGAAAAAAAGACGTGTTGTCGATTACGATTGCATTATTTTTAACTGCAACTTTTGCATATTTTTTTGAAATATCTGCTCCTGCAGAAAACATTGCAATATCTACTTTTTTAAAATCAAATTGATCTAATGATTGCACGGTAAATTGGTTACCTAAAATATTAATTTTTTTTCCATGAGATTTTTTACTTGCTAACAAAAATATCTCTTTAAATGGAAATTTTCTCTCTAAAAGAACCTTGATCATCATGTGACCAACAGCTCCTGTTGCACCTACTACAGCAATGTTATATTTTTTTTTCATCAGCAATTTCCTTTATTTTATCCACAATATTATCTCCCATATCACTTGTTGTTATATAGTTATCATTTGTTGTTATATCTTTTGTAAACTTATTAGATTTTAATACCCTTTTTACAGCTTCAAGAATATGGTCATAAATATCTTTTCTTTTCAAAGTATACTCAAAAAACAATGCTGCAGACAAAATTGTTGCTATAGGATTAACAATATTCTTATTTGCAATATCTGGAGCAGAGCCATGAATTGGTTCATAAACCCCAAATCCTTTGTCGTTTAAAGAAGCTGATGGAAGCATGCCTATTGAACCTGTTAAAACTGATGCAATATCTGAAAGAATATCTCCGAATAAGTTCTCGGTTAAAATTACATCAAATTGTTTTGGATTCTGAACGAGTTGCATCGCAGCATTATCAACATACATATGATGTAATTCTACATCTCTGTATTTTTTAGAAAATTCATCAACTCTAGATCTCCATAATTGAGATGCCTCAAGAACATTTGCCTTGTCTATCGAATGAAGTTTTTTAGACCTTCTTTGAGATATTTTAAATGCGTAGCGAGTTATCCTATCAATTTCTAGTGCTGTATATCTCATAGTATTAAAAGCTTCTGTCTTATTTTTATTAAATCCTCGTGGTTCGCCAAAATACAGACCACTAACTAATTCTCTAATTATTAAAATATCTAAATTTTCAATGTATTCTTTTTTTATTGAAGAAACATTTTCACACTCTTTGAAACAAATTATAGGTCTAATGTTAACAAATAAATTATTTTCTTTTCTTAATTGTAATAATCCAGATTCAGGCTTATTTGCTTTTGGAAGATCATCGTATTTAGGTCCGCCCACAGCACCAAGGATAACAGCATCAGATTGAACTATTTTTTTTCTGGTTTCATCTGGAAGCGGACTACCATGTTTATCAAAAGCAGCACCACCAAAATCCCCATAATTAATATCTAAAGAAATTTCATACAAGTTAGATATTGTATTAATAACTTTAACAGCCTGAGATATTACTTCTGGGCCAACTCCATCTCCGGGCAAAGCAAGTATACTTATTAATTTATTCATTAAATAGCCACGGTGTTATTAATATTTTTTTACTTTCATATTTTTTTATTTTATCTTTTAAGATTAATGTTTCTGAAATGTCATCTATTCCTTCTAATAAAACTTTTTTTCTTCGCTTATCGATTTCAAAAGTAATCTGATAATTTTCAAAAGATATAATTTGATTAAGTAAATTAATTTTAATTAAACTATTTTTTGTATTAATTAAATCTACTATTTTATCAATATCAGATTGCGAGAGAACAATTGGCAGCAACCCATTTTTAAAGCAGTTATTATAAAAAATATCTGCAAAACTTGTAGAGATAATAACTCTAAAACCATAATCCAATAAAGCCCATACGGCATGTTCTCTTGATGACCCGCATCCGAAATTGTCGCCTGCTATCAAAATTTTTGCATCTTTAAAGCTTTTTTTATTTAAAAAGAAATCGGGATTTTTTTTTCTCTTGCTATGATCGTCTCCAAGATTCCCCGGCTCCAAATATCTCCAATCATCAAAAAGATTTTCACCAAATCCATCTCTTTTCACAGCTTTTAGATATTGCTTCGGAATGATAGCATCAGTATCAATATTCTTTCTAGAAATATAAGCTGCTGTTGATTCTATGTTTTTAAATTTTTCCATAATATTTTTATAATTCTCTTATATCTACAAAATGTCCATATATAGCAGCTGCGGCAGCTGTTGCAGGACTAACTAAGTGTGTTCTTCCAAGCCGACCCTGTCTACCCTCAAAATTTCTATTTGAAGTTGACGCACATCTTTCATATTCGCTTAATTTATCATCATTCATCCCAAGACACATTGAGCAACCAGGGCTTCTCCATTCAAAACCTGACTTAATAAAAATTTTATCTAAGCCTTCTTTCTCCGCTTCTTCTTTAACCAACCCAGAACCTGGTACAATAATTGCGCTTTTAATATTTTTTGCTATTCTTTTTCCCTTAACAATATCTGCTACAACTCTAAGGTCTTCGATTCTCGAGTTTGTACAAGAACCTATAAAGATTTTGTCTAATTTTATCGAGCTAACATTTTGTTTTTCTTTTAACCCCATATAAGAAAATGCATTTTTTAAGTCTTGTTTTTTTAACAAAAACTTCTCATCATCTAAGTCTGGTAATTTTCCATCAATATTAACTGCCATTTCTGGAGAGGTTCCCCATGTTATCATTGGGCTTGAATTGTTAATATCAATATTTATTGATTGATCATAACTAGCCCCTTTATCAGATTTTAAGTTTTCCCAATATTTCTTAGCTTTATTAAATAGATCTCCTTTAGGACTGTATGGCTTATCTTTAACATATGATATTGTTTTATCATCTATAGCTATTAGTCCAGTTGTAGCGCCTGCTTCTATAGTCATATTACATAAAGTCATTCTAGCTTCCATTGATAATTCTTGGATAGAATTTCCAGTATATTCAATGGCGTACCCAGTCCCGCCAGCTGTTCCAATATCGCTAATTATTTTTAAAGCCAAATCTTTTGAGTAAAAATGATCTGGCATTTCTCCAATAATATTAATATTCATATTTTTGGATTTTTGTTTTAATAAACATTGAGTTGCTAATACGTGCTCAACTTCTGAGGTGCCGATTCCAAAAGCAAGTGCGCCTAGTGCGCCGTGGGTTGAAGTATGAGAATCTCCACATACAACTGTCATGCCGGGAAGAACTATTCCTTGTTCAGGACCAACAACGTGAACTATTCCCTGCCGTATATCATTAAGATCAAATTTTAATAAATTATGCTTTTTACAATTTTCATTTAAAGCCTCTACCTGAATTTTTGAAATAGGATCTTTTATACCACTATCACGCATAATAGTTGGCACATTATGGTCTGGTACTGCCATAATACTTTTTTTATTCCATAATTCTCTATTTGCTTTTTTTAATCCCTCAAAAGCTTGTGGTGAAGTTACTTCGTGAATCAAATGTCTATCAATATATATTAAACTATATCCATTATCATATGAATGGATATGATGCTCTTCCCATAATTTATCGTACAAAGTTTTAGCCATAGTATTTTATTTATTATTTATATAAGATTTTACTAAGATAAGTGACACAATAAAACCTAAAAAAGCAAATAATGAAGCATATAAATAAACGCAAGACCCACCAAGAGATTCCCAAAGATACCCACTATAAAAACTTCCAATAGAACCGCCTAACCCAAAACTAATACTAGAATACAAAGCCTGTCCTCGCCCTTGAAGGCCGCCCGTAAAATACTCATGAATTAATGATACAGATACGGCGTGGTACATTCCATAAGTTATAGCGTGAAAAAGTGTTGCAAATATTATAATTAACACGTTGTCGGGAAAATATGAAACTAATAACCATCGAACTGAAGCAAAAAGAAAACTAATAATAAATAGATTTTTTAATCCATATTTTGGAATCCAAGAAGAAATTTTTAAAAAAATTAAAATTTCTGCTATAACGCCTAAAGACCAAATTAAACCAATAAGATTGGTATCATAGTTATTTTCTGTTAGATAAATTGCAAAAAAAGCATAAAAAGGCCCATGGCTAAGTTGCATCAAAAAACAGGAAAATAAAATACCAATAACAGCTGGATTTTTTAAAACACTTATCAATGAATCGCTTTTTTTATCAGAATTTATATCATGATTATTTATATAAATAGTTGAAACCCATGTTAAAAATAAAAAAATAAGAATAAAATTAGGAACTATTTGAACACCTAGTTGATTTGTAAAAAAAGATAAAGTTAAAACTGAAATAATAAATCCTAAAGATCCCCATAATCGTATTTGACTATATTTATTGTAAGATGAACCTAAAGTATTCATTGTTACAGCTTCAAATTGTGGTAACGATGCATTCCAAAAAAAACTAAAGAAAAAAATTAACACTATCATATTGAAAAAATTTTCAACATTAGGTGCAAATGAAAAAATAATAAGACAAAAAAAAGTACCAAACTGAATTACTCTGTGTCTTAAACCTGTTTTATCTGCAATCCAACCCCATATATTAGGTGCAATAATTTTGGTTCCAATCATTGCTCCAGTAATAACACCAATTTCATATGCGGAAAAATTTTTATAATTTAAATATAGAGGCCAAAAAGGGAGAAAAGCTCCTAAACTTGAAAAATAAAAGAAGTAAAATGAAGAGAGTTGAAAGTATTTTTTATTTATAGTCACAAATTTTGTGCTTTATGCCTAAGTGCATGATCCATCAAAACTAAAGCAAGCATTGCTTCTGCTATAGGCACAGCTCTTATTCCAACACAAGGATCGTGCCTACCTTTTGTAATAATTATTGAATCTTCACCTTTATTATTAATTGTTTTACCTGGAATTCTGATACTTGATGTAGGCTTTATTGCTATACTAACTTTAATATCTTGTCCTGAAGTAATACCTCCAAGAGTTCCTCCAGAATTATTGCTAAGGAAACCTTTTTTCGAATCAATTTCGTCTCTATGTTCTGTTCCTTTTTGTGTCACACACGCAAAACCTGCGCCAATTTCAACTGCCTTTACTGCATTTATACTCATCATTGCTTTTGCGATATCTGCATCAATTCTATCAAAAACAGGCTCGCCCAAACCAGTAGGAACATTTGTCGCTATAATATTTACTCTTGCCCCAATAGAATTTCCCTCTTTTCTTAGATTATCCATAAAATCCTCAATATCTTTTACCTTAGATTTATCTGGAAAGAAAAAAGGATTTGTTTCTATATCTTCATAATTAATAATATTTGTTGTTATTGGCCCAAGTTGAGATACATATCCTTGAATATTTAAATTAAATTTCTCTTTTAAATATAACTTAGCTATTGCGCCAGCAGCAACTCTGGTCGCGGTTTCTCTAGCTGAGGATCTTCCCCCGCCCTTGTAATCTCGGTTTCCATATTTTTTGTCATATGTTATGTCAGCATGACCTGGCCTGTAAAGATCTTTAATATCTGTATAATCTTTGCTTCTAGCATCTTCATTATAAATTATCATGCTTATTGGAGTACCAGTAGTTTTTCCTTCGAAAATGCCAGATAAAATTTTCACACAATCAGACTCTTTTCTTTGAGGTGTATGTCTTGTTTTGCCAGTTTTTCTTATATCTAAATCATTTTGAATATAACCAAAATCTATCTTGAGATTTGGTGGACAACCGTCTATTATACAGCCGATAGCCTCACCATGACTTTCGCCATAAGTTGTTACTTTAAATAATTGGCCGTGGCTATTTCCTGACATAACTTATATTGTACCAAAAATAAAATTTTTAATAGTAAATAAATGAAAGAAAATATAAAAAAATTTGCAGAACAGTTTAAAATTATCCTTTTTCATATATCTCCCTTACATTTCGTATCTGATATTACGTTCAAATTATCAAGAATAGAAGAAAAAACAATCAAAAATATTTTAATTAAGTTATATATTATGTTATTTAAAATTAAACTTGATGAATATTTAATAAAAAATATTAGTGAATATAAATCTTTAAATGACTTTTTCATTCGAGAGCTTGATATGTCTTTTAGAGAAGATCTTGATATTGATGATGATATAATTTCACCTTGTGATGGAACTATCGCTGGTTTTGGAAATATAGATAATAATACATTCATACATGCAAAAAAATACAAATACTCTATAAGTGAATTAATTAATGAAAAAAGTAATGCGTTCAATAATGGAAAATTTATAAATATATATTTAGAGCCAAAAGATTGTCATAGAATTTATATGCCCTGTGACGCAAACTTAATAAAGATTACGCATATTCCAGGAAAACTATATAGTGTCGCGCCTTACGCTACATTAGGTATTAAGAATTTATATGCTAAAAACGAAAGAGTGATTTTGAATTTTTCTAATAAAGATTTTAAAATGTCTATGATTATGGTTGGTGCCGTAAATGTTGGTTGCATAACATTATCTGACTTCGGAATAATTGCACCTTCTAAGTATCGAACCAGTATAACTGAATTTAAAAAAGAAAATGAGATTAAATCTTTTAAAAAAGGAGATGAAATAGGCATGTTTAATTTAGGCTCGACAGTTATATTGCTCTTCAGCAAAAATGATAAAACATGGACAAGAGAAATTAATTTAGACAATAAAGTATTAATAAGAAGAAAAATTTTAAAATAATATTATATTTTTACCCTGGAAACATATTCTTTGGTTCTTGTATCAATCTTAATTACATCATTATTGTTTATAAATAATGGTACCTGAATTTCTGCACCTGTTTCTAAAGTTGCTGCTTTTGTAGCTTTTGAAGTTGTGTCGCCTTTTAGACCAGGCTCAGTGTGCTTTATTTGTAACTCAACAAAATTTGGCAAATCAACTGATATTGCATTATTATTAAAAAAAGTTATTGAACATATCTCCTCGCCTTTTAATAAAATTTTATAATCATCAATAATTTTAGTATCAATTGCAATTTGCTCGAAGCTCTCGAGATCCATAAAAAAATAATTTGTGTCATCATTATAAAGATATTGCATTTCTTTAATTTGTACATCAGCTGAGTTAAGGCTATCTCCAATTTTCAAAGTTTTTTCATTAACTCTCCCATTAGTTAGATTTTTTAATTTAATCTTACTAAATGCTTGGCCTTTTCCTGGCTTATGAAAAGAATTATCTATTATTTCATAAGGTTCATTATTTATTAAAACCTTTAACCCGTTTTTTATATTACTTGTATTATAGATAGCCATATTTTAGCTATTCCTTAATAAAGATTCGATCCTAGATTCTATCGAGGGATGGCTACTAAATAAACTTGCCTTTAAAATCTTTACT
>JAYOZO010000006.1:0-3512 GCA_038154165.1 Thiothrix sp. | reverse complement strand
CCAAAGGCAGCCATTTGGTCTGGTAATGCATCCGGCGATTTTGTTGATAAGGTTTTTAATGCTGAAATCATATTACTTGCTCCTACTAATTCAGCTGCTGAATCATCAGCCGCATACTCTCTTTTTCTAGAGAACCACATAACTATAATACTTGCTAAAATTGAAAGTAAAATTTGAGCAATAATACTTGTTATATAGTATGCTGGACCATGACCTCTTTGAACTTTAAAAACAACTCTATCGACAATATACCCAATAACTCTTGAGAAAAAAATTACAAAAGTATTAACTACACCCTGAATTAGAGTCATAGTTACCATATCTCCATTTTTTATATGTGAAACCTCATGAGCAATTACTGCTGAAATTTCATTTCTGTTCATATGATTTACTAAACCAGAACTTAAAGCTACCAATGAATTATTTTTTGATGCTCCAGTTGCAAAAGCATTTAATTGTTGAGAATTAAAAATACCAAATTCTGGAGTCTTAATATTTGCTTTTTTTGATATATTATCTAATTCCTCAAGTAGCCAAGATTCAGTGTCGTTATTAGGTTTGCTAATTACAATAACGCCCATGCTTTTCTTTGCTAGCCATTTTGATATTAATAAAGAAATAAATGAACCAGTGAATCCAATAACACCAGATATGAAAAGAAGCGAATTTACATCTAATCCAATACCCTGTGCATCTAGAACACCATCAACGCCAAATATAGACATAGTAATACTTAAAACTATCAAAATTGCAAAATTCGTTCCTAAAAAAAGTGCTATTCTTAACATATTTATCTCCAATTACTTAATACATAAATTTTATATTATTATATAACAAATGAATATAAATAATTTTTTACAAAGTAACAAAAGTATCAATGTAATTGCATCTGCTGGAACAGGAAAAACTTGGATCATAATATCAAAAATATTAAGATTATTATTGGATGACGTAGAACCCGAAAAAATCACAGCAATAACATTTACAAAAAAAGCTGCGGCAGAGATGAGAGAAAGACTGAATGAAAAGATAGAGCATTGGGCGCAAACAAATAAGCAAAATATATTAAAAGAGCTTAACGAAATTGGAATTAACAAAAATCATGAAAAATACTGTAAAAAAGCTAAAGAACTTTTTTTTAAAATCCAATTAAACAATAAAGATATTAGAATATCAACATTCGATTCTTTTTTTGTTGAAATACTACTTCAATTTCATTTAGACAATGACATATCAGATAACTTGACATTAAATTCAAAAGTTAACTCAAATATAATTTCAGAAGAAATACTAAATAAAATATTAAGTGAAAAATACTTAAATAAAAATATTTTCTTAAAAAATAATATTAATTTTTTAATAGAAAATATTGGAAGCTATAATCTAGTAAAAAATTCAATTAAAGAAATTATTAATAAGAAAGCATATTATTTAGAGTTAGAAGAAAAAATAGATTTTAAAAAATCAAATATTACATATGATCTCGATATTTTAGAGAATCTACAATTATGTTTAATAAAAGATATCTTTGATATAATTAATAAAAAATCTTTACAAAAGGAATTTAAAATACTAACTGATATTCTAAATTCAAAAGAAATTTCTAATAATGAAAAGGTTAACTTTATAAAAAATTTCTTTTTAACTAAAAATAGGACACCTAAAAAAACCCTATCGAAAAAACTAGAAAAAAATAATATTTATATAGATATTTTTATAGAAAATATTTTTTCATATGAAGATAAAGTTTTTAAGGAAATTCAAATTTCTTGGAAATTTGTAATTCAAAAATATTTTGAAGAATACCAGAATTTTTTATATGAAAATAATTTATATGATTTTGATGATAAAACGTGGTTATGTTATAAAAAACTTTCAAGCCTTGAAATAGATGACTGGATACTTTATAAAATTGCAAGCTCTATAAACCATTTACTTGTAGATGAATTTCAAGATACAAACTATCTGCAATGGAAAATAATTAAAATCATTCTTATTGCTATTCATAATCTTCAAAATAAATGCACTGTTACAATTGTGGGAGATCCAAAACAATCTATATACGGTTTTAGAGGTTCTGAGTCCAAAATTTTTTCCTTATCAAGAAACTTTACTAAAAAATACTTTTCATCTGTAGATCTTGTTTTATTAAAATCAAGAAGATCTTCGAAAGAAATTATTAAATATGTTAATGATGTTTTTAATTTTAAAGAAAAATTTACGACAATAGTTAAAGAAAAAGGTAAAGTAATTATAAATGATCTTAAATTAGAAAATAATGATGAAATAATTTCAATAGAAGACCAAATTAAAATTGAATCTAAAAAGATAGCTGAGCAGATAAATAATATTGTTGATAATAAAACTATAAACTTTAAAGATATAATTATTTTGTTAAAGGATAGAACGCATATAGATCAGCTTGCAGATGCAATGATTGAGAATAATATACCTTTTAGCACTGATAAGAAGAAATCTCTCATAGAAAATAGAGAAATTAATGATATATACAAATTATTAAAGTATTTAATATTGAGCGAAAAAAATACTCATAATTTATTTTCTCTTATTACATCACCATTATTTAATATAAAAATTAAAGAAATTACAAAATATGATGCAAATAATTTTGACGATCTTGAAAAATGTTTAACTAAAAATAAATTTATGAATAAAATTAAAATTTGGAAAAAATTAATTGGTAGAATACCTATCCATGATTTATTAAATAAAATTTATGAAGATATCGATATATATAATAAATACATTAGTAATAATACTTTAAAAAATTATGAAATTAAAAATAATTTACTTTCATTTTTGAATATGTCATTAAAATTAAATCAAGGAAGATATATAACCCCTTTAGGATTTTTAAACTATGTAGAAAAAATTAAAAAATATTCTGAAGATTGTCAAGTCACATTATCAAATAATGTAAGAATTCTCTCTATACATGCTGCAAAAGGTTTAGAGTCTGAAGTTATTATACTTGCGCAAACTTACAGAAATAATGCAAAACATTTAAAAAACATAATTTATCCAGTTTTTAACAAATCATTAGCTTGTGAAGATCTTATTTTGCGTACTACAAATTTTCAAAATAACTCAATTATTGATAAAAAATTTCTTGAAGCAAAGTCAAAAGAACAAAATGAAGAAGCAAACCTTTTGTATGTAGCTTGCACAAGAGCTAAGAATACTTTAATTATTAATGGTTTCAAAAATCAGAACTGCTGGTTTTCTGATTATTTATTTTTTTAATAATTTCTTGTGATTCTACATAACCTTGTATTAACGATCCATCTGGGAGAAATATTGACGGTGTTGATTTTATGCCAATAGTGTTTATTAACTCTTGATGTTCTTCAATAGGATTTTTGCAATTCTTATTTGGTATTTTTTCTTCATTTTTTAATGATGATAAAGCGCTATTCTTATCATCTGAGCACCAAGCCGAAATTATCTTTTTTTTAGTGCTTGGTTTAATTGCAAATACTAAATATCTAACC
>JAYOZO010000005.1:25982-33577 GCA_038154165.1 Thiothrix sp. | reverse complement strand
GGTATAGATTCATAATGTTTTCCATCAGTCACTAACTGCATTATTTTCAACTCTTTCCTTTAATTTTTGACCTGCCCTAAATGTAACAACTCTTCTTGAACTAATCTCAACATCCTCACCAGTTTTTGGATTTCTCCCTGGTCTTGCTTTTTTATCTCTTAAAATAAAATTTCCAAACCCTGAGATTTTAACATCAAACCCATTAATTAGAATGTCAGATATTTCCCCAAAAAAAATTTCAACAAATTCTTTTGCTTCTCTTTTATTTAGACCAAGCTCAGCAAACAACTGTTCTGCGATATCTGCCTTTGTCAATGCCATAACTTACCCTATTTTTAATTATTTTCTTAGTTGTATATTAAATTTTTCTTGAAGTTTATCTATTATGAAATCCATTAATACATCAACTTCGTTATGTGTAAGAGTTTTATCTTTTTCTTGGAAGATAAAACCAATTCCTAAGCTTTTTTTATCTTCAGGAATATTTTTACCTACATATAAATCAAAGAGTAATATTTTTTTTAAAGAATGTACATTAATTTCTTTTATTTTTTTTATTAAGCTACCATAGCTTATACTATTATCAATTAAGAAAGATAAGTCTCTTCTTATATTTGGTAATTTTGAGTAGTTTTCAAATTTTTCCTCATTCTTATTCTTATTTAAAAAATCTACAAGATCAGTTATCGATAAAGATAAGGAAATGTATTTTTTCTTATTAAATGAATGCTCTTTTATAGAATAATTTAATTTGTGTTTTTCTATAGCAAACATTTTTGCTATATCTTCTATAATAGAAATCATATCATACTTATCAAATTTTGAACTTTTGATTGCCCAACTTTCGTCGTGTCTTTCACCACTAACTAAGCAAGTTAATATTTGCTCTATTTTAGGGCCATAAACATTACTTACTTCAAAAAAACGAAATGAATTTTCAGAATTTACATTTGAGTTATATTCAATATTTTTAATTAATGACCCTGTTAAATTACTTCTTAATTTAATTTGATCTATACTTAAGTAATTTAAAATTTTATAGTGATCATCAAAATTTTCGTTTTTCCAATTCGCATTTTCAAGCTCATTTTCTCCAACAAATGAATAATTTATACATTCTGAAAAACCACTATTATACAAAAAATTTTTTATATGACTTACAACATCGCGAGGTAAATATTTACTACTTAAATTAATATTTATGTTTTCTCGATTCGAAGGAATATTATCATATCCATACAACCTAGCTACTTCTTCAATATAATCGGATTGAATATTTAAATCAAACCTGTAGCTAGGATTGATTACAGTATTATCTCTTTTATTAAATACACATCCAACAGATTGCAAAATATTAATAATGTCATTATTTTTTAGAGATATACCAATAACCTCATTTATTTTTTTAAAATCTATTTGAACTTTATTTTTTTTAGGTAAATAATCTGAGTTATTAATACTAATAATTTCTGAGAAATTACAGGCTTTATTTATGTAAATAATTTCACTAAACTTGCTTAAAGCTTTTTTAGATAACTCAAAATCGACACCTCTTTCAAATCTATGCGATGATTCAGTCTGTAGTTTAAGATCTCTAGCTTTATTTGCTATAAAATCAGGATGAAAAAAAGCACTTTCTATAATAATATTTTTAGTCTTCTTGGAAACTGCGCTATGTTCGGCACCTATTATTCCCGCTAAAGATAATATATTATTAGAATCAGAAATAATAAAATTTTTTGGTGTTAATTTATATTCATTACCGTCTAAAGCTTTAAAAGATTTATTTGTTTTTGAAAACCCTAAACTAATATTACCATTTATCATATCAGCATCGTATGCATGCATAGGCTGCCCAATATCTATCATTATATAGTTAAGTATGTCTACGATTGGATGAACCAATTTTATACCGATTTGATTAAGCCTATTTGTTATGTAAGATGGTGCCTCAAAAGAAGGGGAAAGATTTTCAATAGACATATATGAAAAAATTGGGCAAACAGTTTTTTCCTCGATATTTATTTTAATTGGATAACTTTGACAATTAGGAATAACTTTTATTTTTTTATTAACCTTTAACTTAAAACTTTTATTAATAGAGATTAATTCTCTAGCAACACCATAAACAGATAAACAATCTGATCGATTTGGAGTAAGGTCTACATCTATGAGAAAATCCTTATCTATTTTGATAATTTCATCAACCTCTAAGCCAGCCATTGTGAGCTGATGACAAAGATCTTCGGTGCTTACTGAAATATCAATATATTCCTCTAACCAACTCCTAGTAAATTTCATTTTTTACACTCTCTGAAATTGTTTTAAAAATCTAAGATCATTTTCATAAAATAATCTTAGATCAGTTATTCCCATCTTAAGCATAGCAAGTCTTTCAACACCCAATCCAAAAGCGTACCCGCTGAATTTTTTGCAATCAATATCAGCCATTGTTAAAACATTTGGATGAACCATTCCACATCCTAATATTTCTAGCCATTTTTTATTTCCTTTATTATCAATATACTCAATATCAACTTCTGCTGAAGGCTCAGTAAAAGGAAAATAAGATGGGCGGAACCTTATTTTTAAATCATCTCTTCCAAAAAAACTTTTTAAGAATATATTAATAGTGTATTTTAAATTAGCAAATGAGATATTCTCATCTATATATAAACCCTCAATTTGATGAAACATTGGAGTATGAGTAATATCTGAGTCTTTTCTATAAACTTTGCCAGGGGCAATTATTCTTAAAGGTGGCTTTTTTTTACTCATTGTTCTTATTTGCACAGAGGATGTATGCGTTCTAAGCAGCAAATTTTTATTTTCTAAATAAAAAGTATCATGCATTGCTCTAGCTGGGTGTGATTCCGGAATATTTAATGCAGTAAAATTATGAAATTCATCTTCAACTTCTGGGCCATCGACATACTCAAATTTAAGAGACTGAAAAATATCAATAGCTTCATTCATAATTTTTGTAATGGGGTGCAGGCTACCTATAAATGACAATTTACCTGGCATAGAGATATCAAAAGCATCAAAATTATCATCGGCAATAATATCTAAAGATATTTTCTTATCATTAATGAAGCCATTAATTTTTTTCTTAAATAGATTTAGATCCTTTCCTGCTTTTGCTTTATCTTCTGGAGCTAAATCTGAGAGTGATTTCATTAATCTATTTAAAATACTTTTTTTACCTAAAAACCGTACTTTAAAATTTTCTAAATCAGAATAATTATCAACATTTTCTATTAATTTTAATGCTTCATCTAAAACTTTATTAATATCTTTTTTTAATTTATCAACAGACATTATGCTGCTAGCTGTGACTTCGCCTCTTTTGCTATTGCGGCAAAAGTTTCAATATCATTCATTGCTAAGTCTGCAAGAATTTTTCTATCAATTTCTATTGCAGCCTTATTAAGACCATTTATAAGGCTACTATAACTTAAATCATATATTCGTGCTGCTGCATTAATTCTTGTAATCCACAATCCTCTAAAAGTTCTCTTTTTTTGCCTTCTATCTCTGTAAGCATATTGTCCCGCTTTCGTTACAGCTTGTGTAGCTACTCTATAAACATTTTTTCTAGCTCCATAATAACCTTTAGCTTTTGCTTTAACTTCTTTATGTCTTGCGTGTGCAGTAACGCCTCTTTTTACTCTTGACATCTTAATTGCTCCGTTAAATGTATGGTAACAGTTTTCTAACCGCTGGTGTATCGACTTTATCAACTAAGTCAGGAGATCTTAACCCACGTTTTCGTTTTGTACTTTTTTTGGTAAGTATGTGATTTAAATGTGATCTCTTACATTTAAACTTTCCTGATGAAGTTGCTTTAAATCTTTTCGCGGCCCCTCTATTTGTTTTTAATTTTGGCATTACTATATCCTTTGTTATTTTCTTGGTGCAATCACCATTACAATTTGTCTTCCTTCAAATTTAGCACTTTGTTCAACCTCTGCTAAATCTTCTAGATCTTTTTCTATTCTTTCTACCTGCTTCATTCCTAATTCTTTATGCGCAAGCTCTCTTCCCCTAAATCTTATAGTTATTTTAGTTTTATCGCCATCAGTTAAAAATCTTTTAATATTTGAGAGTTTTGTCTGATAATCATTCTCTTCAGTTCCCGGTCTCAATTTAATTTCTTTAATCTGTTGCTGCTTCTGCTTTTTTTTTGCTTGTTGAGCTTTTTTATTTTGCTCAAACCTAAATTTTCCATAGTTCATGACCTTACATACTGGTGGTTTTGCGTTTGGCGTAACCTCAACTAAATCAAGATCTGCTTCTTTTGCAATATTCAAAGCATCACTGATTTTTACCACTCCTAAATTCTCACCCTCAACACCAATTAATCTTACTTCAGGTGTATTAATGCTATTGTTAAGTCTTGTAAATTTTTCTGAACTAATATCTATCTCCTTAAAAATTATTATATACTAATTTTTGTTTGTTGTTTCAATTTACTCATAAATTCGTTAACACTGATTAATTTATGTTCAGTGCCATCATATTCTCTGACTGAAATATTACCTGATGATACTTCTTTATCGCCAATTATTATAACATATGGTATTTTCGAAATAATCAACTCACGAATCTTATATCCAATCTTTTCGTTTCTCAAGTCTAATGAGCACCGAAAACCACTCCCTGATAAAACTTTCTCAATATTCTTTGCGCATTCTATATGTTTATCAGTAATATTAGCAATTATTATTTGTTCTGGACTGAGCCAAAATGGTAAATTTCCTTGATAGTGCTCTATTAAAATTCCGATAAATCGCTCAATTGATCCAAGTATTGCTCGATGAATCATTACTGGAGTTGATTTTTCCCCTTTTTCATCTATAAAAGATGCAGACAAAGCTGCTGGCATAGAAAAGTCAAGTTGAATTGTGCCGCATTGCCATACTCTGTCCAATGAATCTGTTAAAGAAAATTCTATTTTAGGACCATAAAATGCTCCCTCGCCATTTTGTATAGAAAATGATTCAACGCTTTCAGACAAAACCTTTTTTAAAATATCTTCAGATTTATTCCATAATTCTTCATTTCCTACTCTTTTTTCTGGCCTTGTTGATAAAGCAATACTAATATTCTGAAAGCCAAAATATTCATACACCATAAATGTCATTTTAATTAAATTATGTATTTCTTTACTTAGTTGCTCCTCAGTACAAAAAATATGAGCGTCATCTTGCACAAATTGTCTTGCCCTCATCAAACCATGAAGAGTTCCTGAGGGTTCATTTCTGTGAACCAGCCCGAACTCTGAAATTTTTATTGGTAAATCCTTGTAACTTTTTAATCCCTGATTAAAAATCTGAACATGAGCGGGACAGTTCATTGGCTTAATTGCATAATCTTTTTTTTCAGAACTTGTAGTAAAAATCATTTCACCAAACTTATCCCAATGTCCAGATTTTTCCCAAAGTTTTCTATCTAGCACTTGAGGTGTGTTAACTTCTTTGTAACCATTTTTAAGTGTAATATCACGAATATAATCTTTTATAATATTATATATAGTCCATCCTTTGCTGTGCCAAAAAACCATTCCGGGTGCTTCATCCTGAAAATGAAAAAAATCTTGTTGTTTTCCAATTTTTCTATGATCATTTTTTTCTGCAGCTTCAATTTTACTAATATATTCTTGCAGTTCTTTTTTTGAGTCCCAAGCTGTACCATAAATCCTTTGAAGCATTTTATTATCTGAATTACCCCTCCAATATGCGCCTGAAACCTTTGTTAATTTGAAATGTTTTAAAAACTTTGTGTTTGGTACATGAGGGCCTCTACACATATCAACGTATTCTTGATGATAATATAACGCTATCTCTTCACCTTCGGGGATGTCTTTAATAATTTCTTTCTTATATGGTTCATTTCTTTTAGAAAAAACATCTAGAGCTTCCTTAGAAGTTACAACTTTTCTTATTACATCATAATTTTGCTTAATCAAATCATTAATTTTTTTTTCAATTAAAATTAAATCTTCATTGTTAAAAGTTTTTTTACAATCTATATCATAATAAAATCCATTTTTAATCACAGGACCAATTGCCATTTTAGCATCTGGATAAAGCTGTTTAATAGCATGACCAATCAAATGAGCAAAAGAATGTCTTACAATATCAATCCCTTCTTTATCATCTTTTTTTATAATTTCAATCTTACAATCTTTATCAATTTCTATTGATAAATCTCTTAATTTTCCATCAATTTTTCCAGCAATTGCTATTTCTGCTAACGAGTTACTAATACCTTTGGCTACCTCATACAAAGAAGTATTTTCTGGTATGTTTTTTATATTTCCATCTGGTAATGTTATTTTTGGCATTATTTACCTAATTTTTTATATTAAAATAATGGTAGGCACGATTGGGATCGAACCAACGACCTCTACCATGTCAAGGTAGCGCTCTAACCAGCTGAGCTACGCGCCTACGTTATTTAATGTTAATATATCATTTATATATTAATCATGCATAATAGCATTAAAATATCTTTTTAAAAAAATTATGAAAAAATTTAATAAACAAATAGTGATTTTTATAGTTTTTGCTCTTTTTGGCAATTTTACATATGCAGAAAAAACTGAAAAAGACGAGCCTGTATACCACGTAGTATTAATATGGCTTAAATCATATCGAAATGAAATGAAAATTAATAAAATTATAAATGAAAGTAAGGAACTTAAAAATATTCCTGGTGTTTTAGAGGTTTCAACAGGTAAAGTATTGAGAAGTTCTAGAGTAATAGTCGATGACACATTTGATGTTAGTGTAATTATTAAGTTTGCATCAAAAGAGTACTTAAAGGATTATTTGGTTCATCCAATACATGTTAAAATTGCTAATGAAATAATTAAACCGCTAGCAAATAAAAAATTAGTTTACGACACGATACTAGTTGAATAAAAAATAAGGAAAATATGGAGCTGATTTTTCATAAATCAAAAAAATATATTGATGAAGATATTTTTTATTATATAAGTGATCAAAGAGATAAGCATTCAATGATCAAACCAAAAAAAGAGAATCTCATTAGTATGACTGTTGACTCTGAATTATTAATTAAACCAACTAAAAATAAAGTTTCTAATATTTGTTATCCATTTAAAAAAAATAGTATTGACAAAATTTACCTAGGGCTAAGCTTTCCTTTATTTTCAAATAATTGGGCAGCATCGTACTTAAGATATCTTTTAAAAATAATAAAAAAAGATGGTTCGATAATTCTTCCTGTATATCCTGAAGAACAAGCTCAAGAAAAAGGTGTATTTTCTAGGAGTTTTTTAGAAAATATATTTACAAGTAGAAAAGGCTGGACAGGGACTAACAATGTATGGGCTGAAAATGATGGGGTTATGTCAATGCGTATTGGGAAAAAATTTCCAAAAAAAATGAATAGTACCTGTAATTATATGCTTGAAGAAATGGGAAATTCATTCTATAGAGACCAAGAAAATAAAAATAATTTACAAAATATAAAAAATTTCTGGGCAACAAGCAGAATTAGCGCAATAGTTGAAAAAATTATTCAGGATAATAATAGTAAGAAACTAAAATACTGTGATATTGGAG
>JAYOZO010000005.1:22011-25972 GCA_038154165.1 Thiothrix sp. | reverse complement strand
TCAAGTAACTATATTAGATTAGATGAAACACTAGTAATTACTGATAATGACGATTTGTATACTGATTTAAAAAATTATTTTTCATATAGAAATAAAAATAATATTGAAAAAATAAAAATAGATAAGCTTATATCATCAGAACCCAATATTGTATCTATCATAAATAATAAAAATAATATTAAGATACTAAATAAATGTATTGATATTTTGCCAAAATCTATATTTATTTTTTTTGGTGAGATAGAAAATAATTTATATGAAAATTTTATTATTACTCAATACTCATCAATAATGGCTACAAGCTTAAAGACTGATAAAATAATTAATCATTATTCAGACATAATACAAGATGAAATAAATAAGGAGAAAAATTTAATTTCATCTAAATTCTATGTTTTGAAACCAAAAATATAATGACTTTTAGTAAATATTCTAGAGCAGCTTATAACCCTATATCCGATAAACCATATAAATTATCAAGATCTAGAATTGAAAATTATTTAAACTGCCCAAGATGTTTTTACATGGAAGAAAGAAAAAAAATAAAAGCTCCATCTGGACCAACTTTTACATTAAACAACGCTGTTGATAGTCTTTATAAAAATGAATTTGATTTTTATAGAAAAGAGAAAAAACCACATCCAATAATGATAAAGCACAATTTGGATTGCATTCCATACGAAAACGAAAAATTGCCCGAGTGGAGGAATGCTTTTAAAGGAATTGAGTATCATGATAAAAAAACAAATTTAATTTTCTTTGGCGGAATTGATGATATTTGGATTAATAATAATGGCGAACTTCATATTGTTGACTACAAATCAACAGCCAAAAAAACGTTTAATCCAAATTTTGATACTGGTTGGGAAATTTGTTACAAAAGACAAATTGAAATATACCAATGGCTCTTTAAAAAAAATGGATTCAATATATCAAATATTGGATATATTATTTACGCAAATGGAAAATCTGATGAAAAAGAGTTTGATGGTAAATTAATTTTTGATCAGTATTTATACTCTCTTGCATGTAATACAGATTGGATTGATGAAGTAATTACCAAAATATATGAATGTCTTAATTCAGATAATCTTCCTAAAACTGGTGGAGGATGGAATGGAGAAGGTTGCGAGCAATGTAAATATAAAAAACAGTTAGCAGAAATTTTTAAACAACATTTAAAAATAAATTCTACTCAAAAATAGAAATAAAATAAGGTAGCCATGCAATAATTATTACTATTAAGAACAAAATCTCAAAAAACATTACCTTTTTAAAAAAATTTTTTTCGTTGCTAGATGTAAAAGAAGAAATTTTAACTGCTACCATCAGAATATCAAACATTAACACCATTATATAAATTGGTAAAGTTGCAGGCAATCCTAAAGTAAAAAAAGTATTTATAAAATTATCTAAAATTAGCTTTGTATTTTCATCCTGAATAAATATTAAATATAAAAAACCCAAAAGAATTAATAAACATCTAAGAAAACTAATTTTTTTTATGAATTTACTAATTTTTCTTTTCCTGCATATAATATTTCATTAATACTTCAGCTACTTCAGGTCTAGCAAATTCTTTTGGTAGACTTTCTCCGTTTGAAAGCATTTCTCTAACTTTTGTTCCTGAAAGAATTACAAAATCATCTTTTGAATGATCTTCTACATCTCTCATCATTACAACTTTATTTAATTTTTTAGAGTATGCAGTATGATCAGCCTTAAATATTTTTATTTGCAAGGCATCTGATGGAATTTTATCAAAGATATCTTGGGCATCAAATGCGCCATAATAATCACCAACACCAGCATGATCTCTACCAACAATTAAATATGAACACCCACAATTTTGCCTAAATACAGCGTGAAGAAGCGCCTCTCTTGGTCCTGCATATAACATGTCAAATCCATATCCAGTAATCATAACGTAATCCTTTGGAAAATAATGCTCTACCATCGTTCTAATTGCTAAATCTCGCACATCTGCAGGAATGTCTCCCGGTTTTAATTTTCCAAGCAACATATGTATTAATATTCCATCCGCATTTACTCTTTCTCCAGCCATTCGGCACAGCTCCTCGTGAGCTCTATGCATTGGATTTCTAGTTTGAAAGGCGACTACATTATTCAATCCTTTTGACTCTATTGACGATCTTATTTGCATTGCCGTTCTAAATGTTTCACCAAAATCTTTTTCAAAATAACTAAAATTAAGCACATCCACATTTCCGCTTATCAAGATATCACCTTGATCATAGAATGTACTTACCCCAGGATGCTCTTTGTCAATTGTGCCAAAAACTTTTTCAATAATATTATCGATATCGCCAGCATCTAATTTTTCAATTTTATTGACTGTCTGAATAGCGATAATTTGATCTCCATCGACATTTGGATCAATTAGAGCTATTTTATCTCCCTCGTTAAAATCTATTTTTTGACTTGTTAAGTTTACTACTGGAGTTGGCCAAAATAAGCCATTACTTAATTTCATTTCATTAGCCACTAACAACACATCTTTTTTATCCATAAAACCGTCCAAAGGTGTAAAGTAACCTGCTCCTAACATAACTAAATTTGCGGCCGCAGCAGAACTGACCTTAATCTTTTTCATAGTTTTAGCTGATTCTAAAAGCGCTGCTTTTTCTTCATCAGTATTTACGATTTTTGGCATTAATTCCTCTGAGCCATGTGGTTTGATCATTTTTATCTCCTTAAATTAAGTAATATTATTATGCCTTTAATAATTTCTTTATTATACTCATTACGGTATGATTATCTTATATTAATATAATACAAATAAAAATAAGCATTAATTAAAATGAAAAATCTTATAGCCCCGTCAATCTTATCAGCAAACTTTGCAGAATTAGGCAAAGAAGTTAATAATGTAATCTCTGCAGGCGCTGATATTATACATTTTGATGTGATGGATAACCACTATGTTCCAAATTTAACTATTGGCCCTCTAGTTTGCAAATCATTAATTGACTATGGTATTAAAAAGCCAATAGATGTACATCTTATGACAACACCTGTAGATGATTTAATTAATCAATTCTGTGATGCTGGCGCATCAATGGTATCCTTTCATCCAGAAGCTACCAAGCATATTGATAGAAGTATTGAACTTATTAAAAGTAAAGGTAGTAAAGCCGGTATCGCCTTAAATCCTGCATCACCCTTATCGCTGCTTGACCATATATTAGATAAGATAGACTATATTTTAATAATGTCAGTTAACCCAGGATATGCTGGCCAAAAATTTATCCCGAACTCACTTGATAAAATTCAAAAATGTAAAAAAATGATTGATATATCAAACCGTAAAATTGAGATCGAGGTTGATGGAGGAATAAGTATAGAAAATATAAAGAGTGTAAAAAATTCTGGTGCAAATATATTTGTTGCTGGCTCAGCTATTTTCAATTCAAAAAATTATAAAAATACAATTCAAAAAATGAAGCAAGAAATTTCTGCTGGCTAAACAAAATGTTGAAAAAAGATTTTTTAAAATTTGCTGAACAAGGAAATTCTAGAGTTTCAATAAATAAATCGTTTGAAAATTTTAAAAAAAGCCCTTTAGATGTATATAAAAAACTTAATAATAAAAATTCATTCTTATTTGAATCAGGTTCAAGTAATGGCAAATGGAGCAGATATTCTATTGTTGGTACTGAATCAAATGAAATAATAAAAGTAAATGGTAATGAAGTAACATATATAGAAAATAATGAAGTTAATAAATATGATGTAAAAGATCCTTTAAATTGGATAGAAAATTTTTATGATAAGACTAAAATCGTTAATTTACCAAAAGATATACCTTTTTCTGGAGGTTTAGTCGGATATTTTGGTTACGAAACAATTAAATTTATCGAAAAGAAGCTGAATAATAAAGAAAAAAAGGATACCTTAAAAGTTCCTGATATTTTTCTATTTGTATGTAACGAAATAATTG
>JAYOZO010000005.1:0-22001 GCA_038154165.1 Thiothrix sp. | reverse complement strand
TCCCACTAAAAATGATAAATTTAAAACGTCATTCAAAAAAGAGAACTTTATAAAAGCTGTTAATCAAACAAAAAAATATATTGCCGATGGAGACGTTATGCAAGTGGTTTTGTCACAAAGATTGACAAAAGAATTTAATGGAAATCCAATCAGCATGTACGAAGCTTTAAGAAATATGAATCCATCTCCTTATATGTATTTTCTAGATATGGATGACTTTCAAATAATCGGATCTTCTCCTGAAATTTTAGTAAAACTTGAAGATAAAAAAGTTACAGTTAGACCAATTGCAGGCACAATACCCAGAGGCAACGATAAAAATGAAGATATACAAAATGAAAAAGATTTATTAAAAGACCCAAAAGAATTAGCCGAACATTTGATGCTTATTGATCTTGGAAGAAATGACATTGGTAGGATAGCAAAAATTGGAAGTGTTAAATTAACTGAAAAAATGATAATCGAAAGATATTCCCATGTAATGCACATCGTTTCTAATGTTTGCGGAATAATTTCGGATAACACAAAACCTTTGGATGTATTAAGAGCAACATTTCCTGCGGGAACAGTATCTGGAGCACCAAAAATAAGAGCAATGGAGATAATAAATGAACTTGAACCCTTTAAAAGAGGAATATATTCTGGTGCAATCGGATATTTATCTTGGTCTGGAGATTTAGATACCGCATTATCTATAAGAACAGCTGTGATAAAAGATAATTTAATACACGTTCAAGCAGGGGCTGGGATTGTTTATGATTCAATACCTGAAAAGGAGTGGGAAGAAACTATGAATAAAGCAATGGCATTACTAAAAGCATCACAAAATATAGATGCCCAAAAAAAGGATAAATAAATGATTTTAATGATTGATAATTATGATTCTTTCACATACAACATAGTCCAGTATTTAGGCGAGCTAGGTGCAAAAGTAAAAGTTGTTAGAAATGACATGATATCTATAAATGATATCAAAAAAATGGAGCCCGAGAAAATTGTTATCTCGCCTGGACCTTGTACACCTAAAGAAGCAGGTATATCTATTCAAACTATTGAAAATTTTCACAAAAAACTACCTATATTAGGAATATGTCTTGGTCATCAAAGTATAGGTGCTGCATTTGGCGGAAACATAATAAAAGCAAAAAAAATTATGCATGGTAAAACGTCTAAAATTTATCATTACCAAAACTATATTTTTAAGGATTTGCCCACACCTTATACAGCAACTAGATATCACTCTTTAGTTATTGATAAAAAAACTATTCCAAGCTGTCTTGAAATAATTGCTGAAACAAAATCCAAAGATGGAGGTGATAATGAAATTATGGCTATTAGGCATAAAGATTTTCATACGTATGGTGTACAATTTCACCCTGAATCGATTATGAGTGAATATGGTCACCAAATTTTAAAAAATTTTCTTGATATAAAATGAAAATAAATGAAGCAATAGAAAAAATTTCAAATGGTAATAGTTTGAAAAAAAATGAAATCAAAGAAGTTTTTCAAGCTATTATGAAAAATGAATGCAATGATGCTGAGATTATTTCTTTTCTAATTTCACTAAAAACAAAAGGTGAAACTATAGAAGAAATTACTGGTGCAGCAGAAGTTTTAAGAGAAATGTGTGTAAAATTAAATTTATCATCCAATGAATTAGTTGACACTTGTGGTACTGGTGGAGACAGTCAAAATACTTTTAATATTTCAACTGCATCGGCAATTGTTGCAGCTGCAGGAGGAGTAAAAATTGCAAAGCATGGTAATAAATCAATTTCTAGTAAATCAGGTAGCGCCGATCTTTTAGAATACTCTGGCATCAGTATTAATTTGAGTGAAAATGAAGCAAAAAAATGTTTTGATGATAATGGTATTACTTTTATGTTTGCTCCAAAATATCACCAAGCAATGAAAAATGTGGCAAATGTTAGAAAAAGTATTAAAACAAGAACTATATTTAATGTCTTAGGTCCACTATCAAATCCTGCAAATGCCAACTATCAAATACTTGGCGTATATGATAAAAATCTTGTTGCGCCAATTGCAAGAGTAATACAAAGTTTAGGCGTTAAACGAGCTTTAGTTGTCCATTCCGAAGATGGATTAGATGAAATTTCTTGTGAAAAAGATACATTTGTTGCTGAACTAAAAAACGATAAAATTTCTGAATATAAAATAAATCC
This sequence comes from Thiothrix sp., assembly GCA_038154165.1. Lineage (GTDB taxonomy): Bacteria > Pseudomonadota > Gammaproteobacteria > Poriferisulfidales. Next base: position 19,815 of record JAYOZO010000005.1, on the reverse strand, counting down.
AACTGATTTTAATCTTAAAATATGCCCAGTAAATAAATTAAAAGTTAATAATGTTGAAGACAGTTATAAAATTTTTATAGAAATGCTCAATAATAAAAATGAAACAGCAAAGAATATTGTTAGTTTAAATGCAGGTGCTGCTATTTATCTGGCAGGTATCAAAGAAAATTTAAATGATTCTATAAAATATGCTAGTGAAATTATCACATCAGGAAAAGCTCTTGAAAAATTTAATGCTATAAAAAAATCTATGCCTAAAAAAAAAGAAACGCCAGAAATATTAAAAGAAATTTTAGAGAATAAATTAAAGGAGGTCTCTGAAAGAAAAACAAAAATGTCAGTTGAAGATCTTAAAGAAATTGAATATATGAATTCATTAAAGAGAGATTTTAAAGCAGCTCTATTAAACAAATTAAAACAAAACAAATCAGCTGTAATTGCAGAAATCAAAAGAGCCTCACCTAGTCTTGGTGAATTAAATATGAATATAATTCCAGGCAAGGTTGCAGCTAACTTTGAGGCTATGGGGGCTGCTTGTTTATCTGTTCTAACTGACGCCAAATATTTTAAAGGCTCAGGTGCAATTTTAGAAATGGCAAAAAAGGGTTGCAATATTCCTATATTAAGAAAGGATTTTATAATTGATGAATATCAAATTGATGAATCAATTACAATGGGCGCTGACTGTATTCTGCTTATTGCATCCGCTTTGCAAAAAAATTTACTTAAAAAATTATATATAGAGGCGAAACAAAGAAACCTAGATGTTATTGTTGAAGTTCATGATTATAATGAATTAGAAACAGCTCTTGATATTGAATGCGATATAATTGGAATTAATAATAGAAACCTACATACCTTCGAGGTAGATTTGAAAACAACTGAAGAACTTGCCCCTCATATTAAAAATGATCAAATAATTATCGCAGAAAGCGGCATTCACAATTTTAATGATGTTGAGAGAATGAAAAAATTAGGAGTTAACACCTTTTTAGTTGGCGAGTCATTAATGAAAGCTGATGACCCAATAACAAAATTTAAGGAAATTTTTACAAAATAAATTGAAAATAGAAATTAAAAATTGCTGCCAGTGTGGCTCTAAGGAAATTAGTTACTCCATACCTTCTGGCGATAACAAAGAAAGGTTTATCTGTAATAGTTGCGGATTTATACATTATCAAAACCCAAATATTGTTACTGGCGCTATTCTTGAATGGAGTGATAAAGTACTTTTATGTAAGAGAGCAATTGAACCAAAAATCAATTTCTGGACATTGCCTGCTGGTTTCTTAGAGAATGAGGAGTCACTTGAATCTGGTGCAGCTAGGGAATGCATTGAAGAAGCAAATGCATATTCAGACAATATGCAAATTTTTTCTATATATAGCTTGATACACATTAATCAAATTTACATTATGTATTATGGAACTTTAAAAGATGGCAAACATAGTCCGGGGTTAGAAGAATCTTTTGATACCAAACTATATGCAAAGGACGAAATACCTTGGGACGAGCTAGCATTTCCAATCATTACAGAAAATCTAAAATTATTTTATGAAAAAGGAAAATCTAATATGCCTTATACAGGTATAGTAGATAAATTTAATAACAAATTCATAATTAAAAGAAATTGATTTTAATGTGTATAAATGAAAAAGCATCATATTGCCCGTACTGCGGAGAAAGTATTTCTCTTTTAATTGATGAAACTTTAGAAAATCAAGAGTATGTGGAAGATTGCGAAGTCTGCTGTAACCCAATGATTATCAATGTAGAAATTAGACCAGATAATAAAATATATGTTAATACAAAAAAAGAAAATGAATAGGCGATAAAATTTTAATTAATTAGCACAAGGTGGAGAGTCTTTTACATACTCTCCTTTAGACTTCCACTCATTTTGCGTGAATAAATGAAGTGATAATGCATGTACTCCATTTTCTAATTCAAATTTTAGGAGCTCATTAATTTTCCTATGTCGCTGAACTAATTTCACATTCTCAAATTCATCAGAAACCAACACGACTTTAAAGTGTGTTTCGGTATTTGGTCCGCTATGCATATGACTTTCATTAATTACATCAAGGTGTATTAATTCAAAATTATCTCTTATTAAATGTTCTATTTTTTTTTCTAAATTCATTAATCAACTCCAAAGAAGTTTTGATAATTCTGATAAGTAATTTTGCATATATGATCATATGACTGATTTCTGTATTTTGCCACATCTTTTGCAACTTCAACCAAATATTCTGGCTTATTTAAATATTTCATTGTAGATGTTACTTCTAGTTTCTTGCTTGATATATAAGGAGAAAGATAAGGCGAATCTGTTTCTATGAATAATTTATCATCTGGGATAATGTTTATAAAATCTCTTAAATGCTTGCCACGCCTATCATCACAAATCCATCCAGTTAATCCAATATGAACACCTAAATCTAGGTAATCAATAAGAGCATTCTTAGTACCTGTAAAACAATGCACAACAATATTTTTACAATCTTGGATATTATTTTTTAGTATGCTATACATTTGATAAAAAGCATCACGCTCATGTACAAATAAAGGTAATTTTGTTTCTTTAGCTAAAGTAATATGGTCCATAAAAACACTATGTTGGATTTCTGGCGTTGAAAAATTTCTATTAAAATCTAGACCACATTCTCCAACTGCTTTTATCCTATCTTTTTTTAAAAGAGCTAATAGTTCTGAGTAACTTGTTGAATTCCATTCTTTAGCATTATGTGGATGATAACCTGCAGTTGCTACAAAATTAAATCTCTCAGCTAAATTTATAACTTTTTTACTTGACTCTAAATTATTACCAACAAGCACCATTTTTGAAACATTATTTTTATTAGCTTCATTGATAATTTTTTCTTCTTTACCTAAAAAAACTTCATCAGTTAAGTTTACACATATATCAACTAATTTATTGCACACTATATCTACACTCTTTACATTTTGTTCTGTCAAAAGTATTTATAACTCGCTGACATTTTGGGCATAGCTCTTTATAAGTAGGGTTTAAATTTTTATCTAGCGTAATTCGATCATCAAATACAAAACACTCTCCATCCCAATACTTTCCTTCAGTTTCATTTAAATAATTAATAATACCCCCTTTCAATTGCTTAAAAGAATTTATGCCTTTTTCATTTAAATACCCTAAGGCCTTCTCGCATCTAATGCCACCGGTACAAAACATGATAACTTCACCACGAATTTTTTTTAGTTCATCGACTTTTTCTACAAACTCATCAAACTTTAATATATTTAAATTTTTTGCGTTTTTAAATGTACCAATATTTATTTCATAATTATTTCTTGTGTCTAATAAATATATATCTTCATTATTATCAAGTTTGTCTTCAAGCTCTTTAGGCTCGATATAATTTTTCTTAATATTAAATATATTATTTACTTCTTTTTTAATGCTTATTATTTCAGGCTTTACTTTTATTTTGAGCTTTCTAAAAGGCGGTTTATCAGAATAAGTATGTTTAAAAAATATGTTTTTAAAAGTATTATGTTGATGAAAAAAATTTTCTATAGATTTAATATTGTTTTCATTCCCAGCAAGATTTATATTAATTCCTTCAATTGACAGATAAATAGTTCCAAAAACATTTTTATTAATCAAAAAATTTTCAATTTCCAATGCTGTATTTTCAGGGCAATTAATTTTGATAAATTCATAACCCGTAGAATTCAAACATACTTTTTTATTACTTAGCATTTAGAAACCTTCTGTTGAAGTGAATAACCCTACTCGTAAATCCTTGGCAGTGTATATTTTTCTTCCATCTACAGAAACCATACCGTCGCCAATTCCCATAATAAGTTTTCTAGTAATTAATCTTTTAATATTAATTTTATAAGTTACTTGTTTTGCTGTTGGAAGTATTTGTCCCGTAAATTTAACTTCACCAACACCAAGAGCTCTTCCTCTGCCAGGATATTGCGACCAACCTAAATAAAAGCCAACTAACTGCCACATTGCATCAAGGCCTAAACAGCCCGGCATAACAGGATCATTAATAAAATGACAATCAAAAAACCACATTTCAGGCTTTATATCTAAAGAAGCATCTATAAAACCTTTATTATAATCACCTCCAGTTGAACTAATTTTTATTATTTGGTCAAACATAAGCATTCCGGTACTCGGCAGCTGTGCATTTCCAGCGCCAAACATATTTCCTTTTGCGCATTCTAACAATTCGTTGTGCTTATAAGACTCCTTTTGTTTTATCATGAATCTAGCTCCGGTTTAGCATGAAGAATTACGGGTTTTAAATCTGTTAAATTTTTTATTCTATTCAAAGTTAATCTTAGTTCGCCTATATTATTAACTGAAGTCATATTTGTTTCTTTTATAACATCTTGATAATTAGACACAGTATCTCCAAAAACTAAAATTTCATCTTCCTTTATTAAACTTCTTATTTTTCTTAATTCATTTGGAAAAAATTGCTGATTGCCATTTGGATCAACAACAATCATTAACAAATTACATCTTCCTTGCTCATAACTAAAAAGAATTTCGTCAGCTGATATTGAAGAACCCAAATAAATTGGCATCCAATCAGAATCCTCACAAATAAGACACAATCTTAACATACTTAATTCATCATTATGTGAAATAGGGGTAATAATCAATATTTTATTATTTGATTGTTTTTTTGAATTATTGGAACTAATAAGAAGAAATGACTTCATAAGTTCAACTAAAAATTTTTCCTGCGACTGTCTAAATGTGCCAACTCTACATTCATCTCTAACATGTAGTACTAGGGGTGAAAATAAGTCTTCTAACAAAAATACTGAACCTAACTCCTGATATGCAACTCGAAACAAAGAAATTAATTTTTTTGCATTTAATTCTCTTATTGCTTCTATAGAACCATCAAAATATTCCATTACTGAACCAGTGCTTGGCCTGTTAGATAATGATGTTTTTACTACAGTAGCTGTTTCATCGGACTCAATAAGATCCTCTAAATTTTTTAAATTTAACTTTGCAATATCTCCAATCCTTCTTCCGCCACTTGTTATTCTTTGAAGTAGTAGCAATTTTTTTACATCATTATCAGAATACAAACGTCTACCATTTTCACTTCTTGTTGGCTTTACGGCTTTATATCGTCTTTCCCAAGCTCGAATAACATCCGCGCTTAAACCTGTCCTTCTAGAAACAATTTGAATTGGATGTTTAGTCTCGCTCATTATTTTTTCGCCTTAGCTTTAAATTTTTTTGTACATATTAATTTATGCAAAATATATACATTTTTTAATTTTAATTTGTTAAGCTTCTGTCAACCTTTTTGTTTATCTTTTGTCCTGTATATTCATAATATTATATCTTTTTGTTGTACTATTGTCTATAACAATTGTTTATCAAAATGTTAAAAAAGTATTTTCTTTCATTACACTTTTGTTATACTTAACTGGTAGTTTTCATTCATTCTGTAAGGAGGACGTAATGAAAAAATTTTTAATAAACGCTAGATATTATTTGGCACCACTTTTAATCTTTGCATCGCTTTTCGGTGTAATTGCTGGTGGACCTTGGGTATGGACAGGAGTAGTTTTACTTGGTGTTGGTATTATCGTTGACACTATTACACCTGCTCAAACAATGGGTGCTGGTTTTGATGAAAATGGTGATACAAATGGAAACCCAACATTGTTAAACATCACAATGTACGCAATGTTAGCTGTATTTGTTATGATACAAATAGCAATTGCTTGGAGAATTTTCCAATATGTAAACGGTATAGAATATACTGGTGCAACAGCCTCATTCTTAGGAATGACCTATTACACAGGAATATCAGGAGCACAACTTGTTGGTGCAGTTGTTTCTTCAGGTATCTTTGCTGGTATTGGTATCATTTATGGACATGAATTAGCTCATACTAAAGGCTTTAGTTTCATCATTGCAAGATGGATGATGGCTCTTAGTGGATCAGCTCATTTCTGTTATGCGCACGTATACAATCATCACTTAGAGTTAGGCTGTGAAAATGATCCTGCTACAGCTCCAAGAGGAAGAAGTATATATGCACATTTACCTAAGTCACATTTTGGACAAAGTAAGTTCTTGTATACAATGGAAAAACAACGTCTAAAAAGATTAGGAGTGCCTTTCCTTTCATGGCAAAACAGATGGATTAGAGGTTACGCAATGTCATTACCTACAATCGCTTTATTCTGGTATGCAGGTGCTTGGACAGGAATAGCATGTATGGCACTAATTTGGTTAATCTCTAACTTTGAGTTAGAAGCATTAAACTACTTAGAGCATTACGGCTTAATCAGAGAAACAGGATCACCTATCGACTACAGACATAGCTGGGATAATTCAACATTATTCACTAGCTGGTTCTTTATCGAAATTGGAAGACAAGCTGACCATCATGACAGAGGTGAAACACACTTCTGGGAATTAGATGAAGTGGGTGCCCCAAATTGTGGTAATGGTTATTTCACATTATTCGCAATGGCATTAGTACCACCTTTATTCCATGCTTATATGAATAAACAACTTGCAAAATGGGATAATGAGGAAGCTTCAGAAGGTGAACTAAAAATTGCTAGCGAAATGAATAAAATCGCTGGTTATACTGGTTAATCTTTAAGAAGTAAAACTTTGTTATATTAAAACGCCCCCTAAAAAGGGCGTTTTTTTTGTGGAATAAGTTATAATAGACACTTAAATTAATCAAGGACCCTAATTATGCTTAAAGAATCTACTGAAAAAAAATCATTTATATATGTCTTAATATTTTTAATATCAATATTTTCAATTATTTATATATATAACAAACAGCCATATACAGAAGGTTTATTTTGGCAAGTAAGTAAAAATGGAGAAGTTCTTGGGCATATCTACGGCACTATTCATATGAATGACGAAAAAGTTACAAGAATTAATAAAAAGGTTATGGATATATTTGATAACTCAGTAGGTTATTCTATTGAAGCATTTCCAAGTAGTCACTTGTGGAATCCTTATCACGGTTTTGAAAATATAAAAAAGAAAATGATGTTTGAAGGCAAAAAAACATTAGCTGATGTTGCGGGTGAAAAAACAGCAAATGACGTTTATCAGATATTAACCAAAAATGGTGTGAATGAGGAATATGCTAAAAAAATAAAACCGTGGGCTGCAATGTTTAGTATTGCCGCAAAATCTAAGCACTCAGGACCAATTGTTGATCACAAATTACTTGACCTTGCTAGTATTCAAGAAAAAGAAATATATCAAATAGAATCACCAGAGGAGCTATTAGCCGCCTTTTATGCAATGCCAATGGATTCACAAGTTGAGCTTTTAAAATCTAAAATAGAATATTTCCCAAATATACAAAAAACTTTAGATGACATGGTTGATGCTTATCTTGAAGAGGATCTTAAAGGTTTAATGGAAGCAAGTACTAGCTTTGTTGATAAAAGCGATTACAAGAAAAATAAGCACCTCCAAGTATACCTAAAACATTCAGTTTATATAAGAAATATAGTTATGGCGCATTATATGAATTTACCTTTTCTTTATGGATTAGATAGATTTAAAGGCCAAGGTGGAACTTTTGTATGCGTTGGTGCGCTTCACTTATTAGGTGAAAAAGGTGTTCTGAATTTATTAGAAAAACAATACGGTTTTGAAATTAAGAGAATAAAATTTAAATAATGTTCTTTATTTTCGCATAATCTATCTTAATTCATAAAAAAAGCAATCCATTGCTAGGGGTCATCTAGGAGTCAGACTAAAACCTTTACCAGTTTAGAGCTCCGCCAGTTTGATACTCGGTTACTCTAGTTTCAAAAAAATTCTTTTCTTTCTTAAGATCTAATACTTCTGACATCCAGGGGAAAGGATTTTGAACATTTTTGAATTCCTCTGGAAGACCAATTTGTGTTAACCTTCTATTAGCTATATATTGCAAATATTTTTCAAACATAGGCGCATTTAATCCTAAAATTCCCCTAGGCATTGTGTCATAAGCATATTTTGTTTCTAATTCAACCCCCTCTAGAACTAATTTAGTCATATCTTTCTTAAAATCATCTGTCCATAAATGCGGGTTTTCATATTTAATTTGGTTTATCACATCTATTCCAAAATTCATGTGCATCGACTCATCTCTTAAGATGTATTGAAATTGCTCTGCAACCCCAGTCATTTTATTTCTTCTTCCCATTGAAAGAATTTGTGTAAACCCAACGTAAAAGAATATTCCTTCAAATACTACGTAAAATGCTATTAAATCTCTAAGAAGTCTTTGATCATTTTCAGGGGTTCCTGTTTTAAAATTTATATCACCTAAACTTTGAGTATATGGTAAAGCCCATTGAGCTTTTGTTGCAACTGATGGTATCTCACGATACATGTTAAATAGTCTGCTTTCGTCCATCCCAAGAGATTCAATACAATATTGATAAGCATGGGTATGTATAGCTTCCTCGAAAGCCTGTCTTAATAAATATTGTCTACACTCTGGATTAGTAATGTGCTTGTATACAGCTAAAACTAAATTATTTGCAACTAAGGAATCTGCTGTTGAAAAAAAACCTAAATTTCTTTCTATAACCATTCTTTCATCATTAGTTAGACCATCGTCACTTTTCCATAAAGCAATATCTGCAGTCATATTAACCTCTTGAGGCATCCAATGATTATTACAAGCAGAAAGATATTTACTCCAAGCCCAATCATATTTAAACGGAACTAACTGATTTAAATCGGCTCTACAGTTAATAATCTTTTTATCATCTACTTGAATTCTTCCTGCGCCAGTTTCTATATCTTCTAAACCAGTTAATCCTGTTTCAGATTGATTTAAATTCTGATTTTTAATATAAGGTTTATTTTTAACCTTTATTTCTTTAACAGGTTCTAGGGTTTGCGCTATTGGATCGTCCCATAATGATGACATATTATACTCCTATTTTACTGACATGCTTCACAATCAGGATCTAAAATTGAACAGACATTAGAAGCCGTTTGTTTTTCACTATTAACGGCATTCAATTTGCCGTCAACCATTGTGCTTTTTTCAACATGGGTTGCTCCCATGGTCCTTAAATAATAAGTAGTCTTTAGGCCTCTAACCCAGGCTAATTTATAAAGATTATCTAATTTTGGTCCTGAAGGTTCAGCCATATATAAATTTAAAGATTGTCCTTGGTCTATCCATTTTTGACGTCTTGATGCTGCTTCAATTAACCATCTTGCGTCTAACTCAAAAGCTGTTACATATAAATCTTTTATCTTTTTCGGAATTCTATCTATAGATTTCAAACTTCCATCATAATATTTTAAATCGTTAACCATAACTTCATCCCACAAACCTTGTTTCTTTAAATCATTTACCAATAACAAATTAATCACTGTAAATTCTCCTGATAAATTTGATTTTACATACAAGTTTTGATAAGTAGGTTCAATACTTTGAGTGACACCAGTAATATTTGAGATAGTTGCGGTAGGTGCAATAGCCATGGTATTTGAATTTCTCATTCCTACCATTTTTACTCTTTCTCTTAATTTATTCCAATCTAGTTTCTTAGATTTATCAACAGAAATATATTTTTGTCTTTCTTGCTCTAGTAAATGTATTGAGTCAATTGGTAGTATGCCTTGTGACCATAGTGAGCCATTATAAGTCTCATAAGTACCTCTTTCCTCTGCCAAGTCGGTTGAAGCTTTGATAGCAAAATAACTTATATATTCCATAGATTCATCTGCAAAATTAACTGCTTCATCACTTGAATATGGTATAGATAACTTATATAAAGCATCTTGAAAACCCATCAAACCAAGCCCTACAGGCCTGTGCTTTACATTTGATTTTTTTGCTTTATCTACACTATAATAATTATAATCTATAACATTATCTAACATTCTCATTGCGGTATTAATAGTAGATTCTAACTTTTCAACCATTATTCCGTTTTCATCTACATGAGCAGCAATATTTACAGAACCTAAGTTACAAACAGCTATTTCTTCATCTGATGTATTTAATGTTATTTCAGTACAAAGATTAGATGAGTGGACTACTCCAGCATGAGATTGAGGTGACCTTATATTACAAGGGTCTTTAAAAGTTATCCATGGATGCCCTGTTTCAAAAAGCATTCCAAGCATCTTTTTCCACAAATCCAAGGCTGAAATTTCTTTATATTTTTTTATCTTACCATCTTGAGCTTGCTTTTCGTAATTTATATACTTCTCTTCAAATGCTTTGCCAGATATTTCATGAAGATCGGGAACTTCATCGGGCGAAAATAGAGTCCAAGATTTTTCCTCTACAACCCTTTTCATAAACAAATCAGGTATCCAATTTGCAGTATTCATATCATGCGTTCTTCTTCTGTCATCGCCCGTGTTTTTACGTAAATCTAAAAATTCTTCTATATCCAGATGCCAGGTTTCTAGATATGCGCACATCGCGCCTTTTCTTTTTCCACCTTGATTTACAGCTACTGCAGTATCATTAGCAACTTTCAAAAAAGGTACAATACCTTGAGATTTGCCATTAGTGCCTTTAATATGCGTTCCCATGCTTCTAACTCTTGACCAATCATTACCTAAGCCTCCAGCAAATTTAGAAAGCATTGCATCATCAGTAATACCGTCGAAAATACCGCGCAGATCATCAGGTATAGTGCTTAGATAACATGATGAGAGCTGCGGGCGGAGTGTTGCTGAATTAAACAACGTTGGTGTTGAGCTCATAAAATCAAAAGATGAAAGTAAACGGTAAAATTCTATAGCCTTGTCCTCTTTATTTTTTTCATTATTTGCCAGGCCCATCGCTACTCTCATAAAAAAGGCTTGAGGTAACTCAATTTTTATATCATCTGATTGGATAAAGTACCTATCATAAAGCGTTTGCAAACCAAGGTAAGTAAACTTTAAGTCTCTATCTGAATCTAAGGCGCTCGCTAAAATATCTAAATCATATTTACTTATTAATTCTTTATCTAATAATTCTAATTCAGACGCTTTTAAAATATATTTTTTAAAATAGTCACTATATACATCTTTCATTTGAGAAGCAGTTGCAGATAGTTCTTTCTCATAAATAAAACTCAAGGCTTCGGTTCTAAGATTATCAAGTAATAACCTCGCGGTAACATAAGTATAGTTTGGTTCTTTCTCTATCAATACTTTAGATGACATCAATAGCGCTATTGATATATCTTTCTGAGAAATACCATCATAAATATTTTTTTGCAATTCGAGCTTAATAGGTTCAGGAGATACATCATCTATTCCAGAACAAGCTTCACTAATAATTGTATTAATTCTATTGGAATTAAAAGAATCCTCACTCGCTTTTTTATTTTCTGCAATAAAAATATCTTCAGTCTTATCGTTATTTGCTGACTTACCTTCCCTCTCTAAATTTCTTTGTTCCCTATATAAAACATATGATCTTGCAACTTTCTGGTGGCCTCCTCTCATTAAGGCTAGCTCTACTTGATCTTGAATATCTTCAATATAAAATGTTCCCCCATCTGGCACATTCCTTACCAAACTATTTAAAACATTTTTGCTAAGACCAGCAACTGTCTCATGTATTCTAGATGAAGCTGCCGCCTGATTTCCTTCAACCGCAAGAAATGCTTTTGTCATAGCAATGGATATTTTATTTATATCAAAAGAGGCCATGCTGCCATTTCTTCTTACAACTCTATATTTCCCAGGGGCAGTAATGTTTAGCTCACCAATATTTTTTGAGCTTTGGATCTTAGCAGGCGTACCTGGCGATACTGAAGAAATACCTAGGCCTAAATCTGACTCATTATTATTCATTTTCCTTCCAATATATTATTATTATTTATATTAATTTTTTATTAATACTACTATAAGATGTGTTTAGTATGATAGTCAAGCACTATATACTGTGTTTAACTATTGTTTATTCTGGGTATAAGCTGTGAGTAAGTTTGAGTTAATTAAAGACGTATTATTGCCCTATTTCACATAATATAGGAAAAATTCACCTAAATTAAATAACCTTAAATTGTAAAAAAAAGCTAAAATATATCGATAATGAGCAATATAAAAGATATACCTATAAATATTGAAAATAATGGAGAAAATTGCTCTGCAAGCGAGCCATTTGCTCTAAGAATACTTGATACAAGTATGGAGCCTGAATTTGAAGTGGATAATATTATAATAGTTGATCCTAGCGCTTCTCCAAAAACAGGGGATTTTGTCCTTTATGAAACCAGTAATAGCATTATTGTTAGACAAATCTACCTTAATGAAAAGGTTCTTAAGGCTTTAAATTTGTAGTGGTTGGAGGAAAATTAATATATAAGTATCTTATGATATTATTATATATATGTCAACATTATTTCTTTTTATAGATAAAAAACATGAAAAAGAATGATTTTAATATAAAAATGCTCGATCCAGAAAACTGTGCTATGTGCGGTATGTGCACAAACTATTGCCCAACGTATAAAATTAGCAAGAGTGAATCTGAATCACCAAGAGGAAGAATCTCAATTATTGAAGGATTAAACAAAGGTGAATTAAAACCAACAGCTTCAGCATTAAAACATTTAAATTCCTGTACAATGTGTCTTGCATGTGAATCTATTTGCCCGGCTAAAGTAAATTTTTATGACCTTATGGTTCATGCCCGAGATAAATATTTTCATAAACAAAAACTAATTTTTAAAATAAAATCATCACTATTATCAATATTTTTCACAAAAAATATTTTCAGAATATTTATAAAAAAAATTTTTAATATACTAATAAAAGTAAGATTAGATAAAGCAAAATATGGAATTTTCAAAAATCTTCAATATATTAAAACCAATACGAAAAAAAGAATAAATTTTAAAACTTATGATACAAACAAAATAAATATTGGAATTTTTACAGGATGTGCTACAGATATATTTCAAGAAAGTGTTAGTAGAGACTGCATCGAAATATTAAATAAAAATAATATTAATGCTGAAATTTTAAAAAATATAAAATGTTGTGGCTCACTAGATTTTCACAACGGCAGAAAGACTATCGGATTAAAAAATTATCACGATACGGTAAATAAATTTAATACAAATAAATATAAAAAAATAATCGGCTACGCAAGCGGTTGTAGTGCTTTCCTTAAGTCAAATAAAAATTATGAAGATGCTACATTATATATTTTAAATATATTAGCTAAGAACAATGCTAATTTTAAAGCAAGTTATTTAAAAGTATGTATTCATAAACCATGTACAACAAGATTAGCAAATATCAATTTTGAAAATTTAATTCAAACTTTAAAAATGGTGCCAAAATTAAGTGTTGAAATTTTTGACGATAAATATTGTTGTGGTGCTGGAGCACAAAACTTACTTCATAATAAGAAAAATTCTTTAGAAATCATAAATCCAAAAATAAGTTTCTTAGATAAAAATAATATTGATATAATACTTACATATAATGTTGGCTGTTCTTTAAATTTTATTAATGCAATAAATACAAATGGCTTACAAAAAGTTAGTGTAATGCATCCAATTTCATTTCTTAACGATAGGCTAATATAATGAGAAAATATTCAAATTCTGACAAATTAATTATAAAAGCTAACGATATATTTAATATATTTACCGGTATTAAGAGCTCAGGAAGGACTTACCCTGCAGATAATATTGAAGAACAAGAGATTAAGTCTTTTGATAAAAAAATGATTTCTAATCTTATGAGAGTAAATCATTCTGGAGAAGTTTCTGCTCAAGGTCTTTATATAGGGCACGCATTGCTTGCTAAAGATAAAAGCCAAAAGCAACTTATGTTAGACATGGCTTCGGAGGAAAAGGATCATCTTGATTGGTGCGAAAAAAGAATAAATGAACTTGGAGGAAAAACAAGTATATTCAACCCTTTATGGTTTACGGGTTCTATTGCGATCGGTATGCTTTCAAGCATAAGAAATAATGAACAAGCGTTAGGGTTTATTGAAGAAACTGAAAAACAAGTGGCTGAACATCTAGAATCTCACATAAATAAGATTCCTAAGGAAGATAAAAAAACATATGTAATTCTAAAAAAAATGAAAGACGATGAAAAAGAACACGGCGAGACTGCTCGTAATTTTGGTGCTGAAAAAGTATCGAAAAATTTAAGAAAAATTATGGAGTTAACTGCAAGCATAATGAAATTTACATCCTATAGGTTATAAATCTTTATATTCTAAATTTATAACAACTTTTATTTTTTGTAATAAAAAGTTTAAATCTTTTTGAGAAATTGTATATGGTGGCATTACATAAATTAAGTTTGAATAAGGTCTTAACCAAATACCATTTTTTACAAACTTTTTCTGCAAGGAACTTACGTTAACTTTGCTTTTCATTTCAAGAATTCCAACTGCCCCTATTACCCGGTAATCTTTTACTTCTCTATTTAAAGATATATCTTTTAGTCCTTTAACTAAAGATTTTTCTATTGCTTTAATATTTTTTTTCCAATCATATGATAACAATAAATTGATATTTTCTAATGCAACCGAGCATGCCAAAGGATTTGCCATATAAGTTGGGCCATGCATAAATATACCTGGATCTTTTGATGAAATTTTATTTGCAATTTTTTTTGATACAATTGTTGCAGCTAAACTCATATATCCACCAGTTAATGATTTTCCTAAACATAGTATATCTGGCGAAATATTTGAATGGTGAAAACCAAATAATTCTCCAGTTCTTCCAAAACCAGTGGCAATTTCATCTAAAATCAAAAGAACATTATACTTATTACATAATTTCCTCAGCTGCACTAAATAATCTGGGTGGTAAATTCTCATACCCCCGGCACCTTGAAGTATTGGCTCAATGATAACTGCTGCGATTTTTGAATTAAAGTCTTTTAATTTTTTTTCCATCTGAATTAAACTTTTACTAGATCCTTTTCTATACTTTCTTACGTCCTCTGGTTTCTTGACATAAATTTGTTTTAGAAGTGAATTTTTAAATATAGAATGCATGCCATTATCAGGATCACTAACCGACATTGTTGCCATTGTATCTCCGTGATAACCGTTTCTAACAGTCAAAAACTTTTTTTTAGAAAATTGATGTTCAGAATGCCAATATTGAATCGCATATTTCATTGCGACTTCAATAGATACAGAACCTGAATCAGAAAAAAAAACTTTCTGTAAATTTTTCGGAGTTATTTCGTTTAATTTTTTTGCTAAATTAACTGCTGGTTTATGTGTAAATCCACCAAACATTATATGAGAAAATGAATTTATTTGTTTCTTTAATGCATTATTTAATCTTTTATTATTATAACCGTGAATAACACACCACCAGGAAGACATTCCATCAACTAGCTTTTCTCCAGATTCTAAGAAAATATGAACTCCTTTAGCTTTTTTAACAGCATATATAGGATTTTTATCAATTGCTGCAGCATATGGATGCCAAATGTATTTTTTATCGTCTTTTATCATCTCTGAATATTTTTACATTTATATATTTTTTTATCTTTTAATGTTAAGTTTTCTTTTTCAAACCCTTCATGCATTTCATCATACAGCACATTTTCTACAAGATTAAATGTTAAAGTAAATTTTTTTATTTTTTCAAATTTTTTTTGATAAAAATATGCAATAACTTTTTCTTTATCTTCATATTTTATTTGATAATCAAATTCATAGCTATTCGGCAAAATATTAACAACTTTATAATTTTTGTATATTTTAAATAAGTGTGTTGTATAATTTTCAACATTCTCACATGATAATTTTAAAAAATTTTCTGAATTTGATATTCTTGTAAATAAAACTAAACCTATAAATAAAGCTTTTCGATTCATATAGGTTAGATCATTCTTAATTTATATGTTATTTCAACAGATTCATTTAAAATTAAACAACAGGAACATTGCTTTTTTATAGATAGTTTAATTATATTTTCTAAAGATTCTTTATTAATATTTTTTGTTTTAATATTATAGGTTAAATGTATTGTAGTTATTTTAGAAAATTTTGCTTCTGGTCTATACGCTTCAACTTCTAGAAAATATTTTTCAATTTCTATCTTTTTTGCATTAGCCATAGTAATGACATCAAACGAAGTACAACCACCTACGCCTGAGATTAATAGCTCTGTTGGCCTTGCTCCCTCATTATTTCCACCACTGTCAACTGGACCATCCATACATATATTATTGCCACTACCGGTTTTTGCAATGAATTTAACACCTTTATGCCATTCTATAGTCGTCTTCATCCTATTTACTCTCTATTTTATTTTCTTCGTGGCTTGACCAAGCACTCCACGAGCCAACATACAAAACTCTCTCTTCGTAACCACAATATTCCATAGCAAGGATATTATGGCATGCTGTAACACCTGAACCACACATATTTATAATTTGTTTAGAATTACCATCAAAAAATTTGCTAAAATTATTTTTTATTTCAGATTTACTTTTAAATTTTCCATCAGGTTTTAAATTATTTTTAAAAGGCATATTAAAAGCCCCAGGTATATGTCCTGCTTTTTTATCTATTGGCTCCTCT
Organism: Thiothrix sp.; assembly: GCA_038154165.1. Classification (GTDB taxonomy): domain Bacteria; phylum Pseudomonadota; class Gammaproteobacteria; order Poriferisulfidales. The sequence goes on along the minus strand of JAYOZO010000005.1, from coordinate 3,253 downwards.
ATGCCTAAAAATCTTTCTTTGTCACGAGCATCAATAATTTGAATTGATTGACTTTTTATTTTTTCCCTCAATTCATCTGTAGTAATAATGTATTCTGTTCTATATGAATAAACTCTATTTTGAAGTCCCTCTTTTGTTGGTATTATATTATCTGTTGGATATTTATTTTTTAACCATATTTTAAAACCACCATCTAAAACTGCGCAGTTTTTTAGTCCTACTAATTTTAACATCCACCACATTCTTGCACTCATTGAGCCATTATTATCATCATATATAATAATTTGTGAATTATCTGCAATATTAAAATTATTAAGAAATTTAGAAAAATTTCTTATATCTGGTAATGGATGTCTACCAGAAAAACTTGAAATTTTTTGGGATAAATCAACCTCTAAATCTACATAATGAGCATTTTTTATATGTTTTTTTTGATAATTTTGTAATCCTAAATTTTTATTAAATAAATCAAAACGACTATCAAATATTATTAAATCTTTTTCATCAATAATACTATTTAGATTTTCTGCCGAAATAATTGTAGTATACATTTTATTTTTTTTTATATTTATTGATATATATCACATACAAATAAAAAATTATTATAAACAAACCTATTAAAGATATAATTTGGCCTTGTGTTAAACTATCGACATTTGCAATAATTGCTGAAGCAAAAATCAAAATTGCTAAACCAAAACGATTTCTTTGCCAACCTTGCATTTTTCCTCACGTTGTATGTTTTTTCTTTAAGCCATGTTCCACCGCAATTACAGCGGCCTCTACTCTAGAATGAATTTCTAATTTTCTTAAAATAGCTTTTACGTGAAGCTTAACAGTTCCATCTGATATTCCAAGATTTTTAGCAATTAACTTATTACTTTGTCCTTCTGCTAATAGCTCGAGAATTTCACTTTCTCTTGGTGTTAATGAACTTATTAAATTTGCAATATTTATTTCTGAATTATCTCCTTGATGAAATTTCGCCAATATTTGAACTAGATTTGGCGCTACTATTGTTTCTCCTTTTAAAACATCTTTTAATGCTACAACTAAAGCATCTGGCTCCATATCTTTCAACAAATAACCACTAGCTCCATTTTTCAAAGCATCAATTAAATCTTTTTCATCATCACTTGTAGTAAGCATAACTACAGGTAATAATTTGTTTATAGCACGTATGTTTTTTAGTACTTCAACACCTGAAATATTTGGCATTCTTAGATCTAATAAAACTATGTCTGGATTATACTTTATTATAGTATTCAAACCTTCATCCCCATTACTTACTGATGATATAACATCAATATCATGTCTAACTAATAACCTTTGTAAACCTTCTCTAAATAAGGTATGGTCGTCGATAATTATTACTTTTATTTTCATAATATAAAATTAATCTTTTTCGTTAAATGATAAGATAACTCGTACTCCCTCGCCAGGCTCGCTTTCAATTACTAAATGACCATTAATTTTTTTTGCTCTGTCTCTCATAATACTTAATCCAATGTGTTCTCCACTAGCTTCATTGTCATGACCAATAAAACAAGATTTTGCAATGCCAATACCATCATCTTCAATTATTAAGGAATATCTATTTGTTTCATATGACATCAATAATACTCTAACTATTTTTGCTTGAGAATGTTTTTTTACATTTGTTAATGCTTCTTGAGTAATTCTTTTAATGTGCAATTCATCGTCTTTATTAATTTTAATAATTGGAATTTTATTTTGAAAAAATATTTTTATTTCTTTATTTTCTTCTTTAAAATTTTCTACCAAGTTTGATATTTCAGTAATTATGTTGTCCACTCTTTCTTGAGGTTTTCTAAAGTGTGCAATTAATTCTCTAATTTCTCTATTTGCAAGCTCTATACTTTCTTCAAGTGTTTCAAGCTCATCTGTTATTCTTTTATCATTATAAAGCCCTTCATTCTGTTGGCGTTTATTATTTTTTAAAAAAATAATACCTTGTAAACTTTCGTCTAAAACCCTTACTTGAAGTTTTAAGCTTGCTAATGTTTGAGCTAATGAGTCATGCAGCTCTGAAGCTATGTATACCCTTTCCTCCATAATTGCTAACCTGTTAGCTTCTTTGTTTGCTTCTTCTTTATATTTAGAAAATCTCTCCACTTGCTCGTTTGTCTTATTTAATTGATTTTCTAGCATTTCAGATACAATATTTAAATTACCACACAAGTTTTTTAATTCATCTGATTTCGAAATCTTGATTCTAGATTTTAAATCTCCAGACATAATATTTAATACCCACTGATTCAAATTTTGTATAAATTCTTCAGTTTCTTTTTTATTCATTAGGTGCGACATAATTTGGGTCTTTCGGGTTTAGGAATATAAAATTAAATTTATTTTTTTCTATCTCAACATAATCAATTGTCATACCTTCGCATAAATCATAAGAAATACTTGAAATCACAATCTCAATATCATCAATTTTTAAAATCTGGTCATTCCCAGTTATATTATTATCAAATCCAATCGCATAATGAAAATTTAAATTATCTCTTTTCATAGCTGCGATTCTTAATTTATACCCTTGATTACTGTCTTTTTTTATCTCATTTTTTATAATTTTTAATGCTTCTTTTGTAAGACTAATCATTTCTTATTCTCTTTAATAAAATTCACAAAATATTTTATCCACGGCATTTTTTTAGTATGCCTTAGATGAGAAAAATTTGCTAACAAGTTTTTATATACAAAACCATCTACATTAGAATCTATTCCATATCCTCTTTTCATAGTGTAAGAAAATATTTTTCTAATATTTTTTTTGAAATTAAGTTTTGCATAATGGAACTCATGGGCATTTATCACATTTTTTTCTTTAACTTTCCAAAGATGATTTTTTGTTGGTACTAATTTTACATAACCTCTACCAACAGGTTTATTTAACATACTTACATCACCTGGTATTACTCCAGCCATTTTATATTTTTTATTTTTATATCTTATTGATTCCGCTAAATACATTAAACCACCACATTCTGCATAGCAAGGGTGGTTTTTTTCGATAAATCTTTTAACTGAATTCATTAGTTTTTTATTTTTTTCTATTTTTTTAGCATTTATTTCTGGAAAACCTCCGCCAATAAATAATGCATCAATATCTGGGAGAACTTGGTCTTTTTGTGAATCAATGAAAACAATTTCTGCGTGATATCTTTGGAAATTTTCTATATCATCTGCATAATAAAATCCAAATGAAGAATCATAAAAGATACCTACC